>JAXGWV010000012.1:0-15654 GCA_040773125.1 Candidatus Dojkabacteria bacterium | reverse complement strand
TGTTGCAGTATATGTCGCATTAGCCTGTACATTTGTGTCCGTTCTAGACGCAGTTGTCTTCCCATCACTCCATTTTTCAAATGTGTATCCCGTATTAGGAGTAGCCGTAACTGCAGTACCACTTGCTCCCTTATTTACTTTCTGAGGTGTTGTGCCCGTAATCGTACCTCCTGTCCCTGCAATATATGTAAGAGTAAATTGCTCTATGGGTAAAGCTTCAAATATGGCAGTATATGTCGCATCCGAATTCACACTATTAATTGTTAATGTAGGGGAGGTCTTATCCCCAACTGTTCCTCCACCAGAACCATCCCATCTTACAAATTTATATCCACTATTAGGCGTGGCCGTAGAAGAGATACCTCCATTTGGCTTAACACTCTGTTTCCCACTCGGACTAACTGTTCCACCACTACCAGCTGAAAAAGTTATGTTATATGCAACTAACTTTTGTTGATATCTACAACAAAAATTTTGATAAGGATACTGACAAATTCCTGCAGTTCTCTCATCTGTACACTGTCCATTAACCTTTGGATATGCTCCGTTATAATTACAGTCCGTATCATAGTCTATACATTCAATTCCCTCGTACTCAGAAGCACCACTATCAGTAGGAGCTACCGTATCTTGTTGATTAACTCTCCAAAGTAAATATCCACCACCTCCACCAAGTAGTAAGACACCAATGACAAGGGCTAGAATTATACCCTTCTTTCCTACTCCTACTTGAATATTACTCATATATTAAATTACTTAAATAATTCTTTCATACTATCTATATTAACTATATCTTTAACAATAATAAATAGTATCAAAATTATTAGAAATATAAAACTACCATTAATTATCTTTGTTTCAATCTTCTCATCCAACTCCTTTCCTACTATCCATTCTATAAGTAAAATAAAAACCCTTCCACCATCTAGTGCAGGTATGGGTAATACATTAACAAGAGCCAATGAAACGGAAAGGTCTGCAATCATTCCCAAAAATGTAATCACTCCAAACTTCTTGAAATAGTCAATAACAAAATATATACCCACAGGTCCAGAAACTGAATTTGAGAGCTCACTGTAATCTCCTGAAATCTTCGCTTGTCCAATCATCTCTCCAAGCTTCTTTCCTATTAATGTGAGACTGTTGCGTATATGAGAAAAACCTGCAAACAACTTGTGCTCCTTATATGAAAGAATCACCAAGTAGTTTGAGGGCAAGGAAATTCCAATCTTACCCTCCTGTGGAACTTCAACAATGTAGTCCGAGCATTCATCTTCAACGCAGATATTCATATTAATTCTCTCTCCTTTTTTTGTAGAGATATATTCCCCAACTTCTTCCGTATATATAATCTCTTTGTTGTCGATTGACTTGATAAAACCTTTCTCAGGCAATTGTGCTTTAGATGCACTCCCTCCCTGGATAATTTCATACTCAACATCTCCCTCTCTCTCAAGATAAACCTCCGCACCTATAGCTTTAAAATCTTTAAAATCAGAATTTAGTACCAATTCCCAACCATTGGAAGCTAGAACAACATAATAGATGGAGATTGCAAGAAGAATATTCATTGTAACTCCCGCAAGCATCACAAATATTTGTTGCCACTTAGGTTTTTTTCTTAAATCTCTCTCATCGTTCACCTCCATATTCATCTCCTCACTAGGATCCCCATCCCCCAATATCTTTACATAACCGCCGAAAGGTAGACCACGAAGACAATAAACTGTTTCGCCCAATTTCTTAGAAAACAGCTTAGGACCAAATCCCAAAGAAAACTCTAGAACTTTTGCTCTTATTATTTTTGCTGATATAAAATGACCAAGCTCATGTACAAAGGTTAAAATACTAATTACCAAAAAGAGAAGTAATATATTTACAATTATAGACATGTTTCTTTAGTTCAATATTAAATTGTTAGTAGCTCTTTTTCTTTTTCCTCCTTAATCATCTCAATTTGGTTGTTTGCATCTTTTACAATCTTCTCCGCCTCAGTCCTTTTCAAATTTGCAGCATCTTCGGACATTCCATTCTTTTGCTCATCATCAACCATTTGCATAAACTTCTGTCTTACTTGTCTAACAGAAATTCTCCCATCTTCTATTCTCTCCTTCATAATCTTCACATATTCTTGCCTTCTCTCTTCTGTCAAATCAGGAATTTTAACTATTACTCTATCTCCCTCCATTATCGAAGAAAAACCTAAATTTGCAGTACTTATCCCTTTATTGATATTTTCTAATATTGATTTATCCCAAGGTTCTATTGAGATTGTTCTTGCGTCCATTACAGAGATTGAAGCCAAATTTTTTATAGGAGATTGTGTCTCATATGCATGAACAAGGACATCTTCAACCAACTCTGAAGTTGCCCTACCTGTCCTTATCTGAGATAAATCCTCTTTTACATGTTCTACACATTTTGCGATATCAATTTTGAATTGATTAATATCCATATATATGTCTCCCAACAATATTATATAAAATTATTGTATACCAATATAGTAAGGATGTCTACAAATGGAGATGGGTGAAAAAGAAGTATCCCTAGCAGGAAAGTCATTAGACAAATTACCTGCTAGGGTGCCGAAATTGATATTAAAGTTTATATTTTAAACTGTCTGCATGATCTCGCATTTGAGGATCACTAAAGCTTGTTTTACAAAATTCGATTAAATGATTTGCAGCTTCTTCAAAAGTTTTGAAGACTACCGGATGAGCTCCGAGAATCATTCCATGTTCATGAAGTCCATTTTCGTCCATCACAATTATGATGTTTTTTGCATGAGCATATGCCCATGCAATTTCCATAATTGTTCCAATGGAAGGTCTTGTACACTTTGAAAGGTTAGCAAAAATAACATCACTTTCTCGAACAAAACCGTAATCACGGAGAGTAATTACACTGTTTCCCTTCCCAGGCTCTGCATTTGATTCTTTCCTTTCTTCTAAGCCTGTTCTCGCAATTACATCCATGGGGCTTCGAACATAACAAATTGTGCCAAACCTTTCTCTCACATATTCGAAGTACTCCTGAACAACCTGGAGAGGTACTCCACTAATCGGATGTGCAAAATATACAATTGGAAAATGATTTAGATGTTCGAACATTTTTCTCCTTTCAAGAGAATATACTTTGTATCAATTTCTTAAAGAACAGCATATTCTATCAAATAGAAGGCGTATAATCAATAAATTAATACACTTACGGCTTACAAACACCACTACTATCTTTGACACAATCTTTAGGTTCGGTAATTTTTTCAAATTTCGCTAGTAATTTAAAACTCTTACTTGAACAATCATGCCTGTAAGGGTCAGACGGACCTTTGGAGCCAAATGGAAAACTATCATCTATGTTGGAATCAGTCTCCTTACTAGGAACATACTCCCAACCGGTAAATTTCCATCCAGAATAAGGAACAGCTAAAACGTAGCTTCCACATTCACACCCATTTAGAGTTTGTACTCTATCTCCTTTGATATATCCACCGTAAACATTTTTCACTTTGTACTCTAATTTTACCCCATCCCCACAATCTCCAGGGATATTTTTGCGGGTTTCATAAATTGCATATATTACTTCATCCTTGCCCTTCCCCTCATCTTGCCTACTTGGAGAAGGCTTTCCGTTTCTTAAATCTATATGTCCATCACTCCATTTGACAAATTTATATCCTAAATAATCCTTTGCAACTACCGTTGTCCCCATCTGTCCCTTTCCCAAATACTGAACATGCTGACCTTCAAAGAAGCCATCTTCATCCCAGTATTGATACATATATGCACCACAACTTGGACAACCGAATTTGTATGATATTTTGGCTTTCTTCTCACCTTTTTTTTGAAAAACTGCATATACAATTAGAGGTGTTCCATTCCCTGTATCAATTCTTATTGGATTCTTCAAACCATCACTCCACCCAACAAATTCACCATAACCATACGATTTTGCTTCCACAGCTTCACCTTTTTGACCCTTTTCTAGATATTGTATTGGAGAGAGACCTGCAGTATTTCCAATAGAGTTAACGGAATGTTGAACAACCCCTATTGCAGGACCTACGAGAGTACCATACTCATTGTTTAGAACTAAGTACTCATACCTGTCTTTCTCTGTTCCAATCTTTTGAAAAACAGCTGTAACAATTGTGTCATATCCTGTACCTTTGTCTTTTCTAACTGGAGATTCGGTACTCCTAGTCCAGCCTCTAAACTCACTCCCTTTATTTGCAACAGCTTTTACACTAGTACCCCATTCACCATAAGGGATTGACTGATACATCGGACCTTCTATCTTTCCATCTCCTGACACCTTATATGTAACTTTTGAATCAACCTTTTTCTTAAATACTGCCTTGACCTCTTTGTTGCCTGAATCCATGAGGTCCTTCCTACTGGCTTTAATATTGCCATCACTCCATGAAGAAAAAAAGTAGCCTGTGTTTGGGGCTGCAGTAACAGTTTCACTATATTTCCCAATCTCTACCTTTTGGACAGCTTTCCCCTGTATCTTTCCACCTTCAAGAGCTTTATATGTAATCGTATATTGACCTTTTGGACAAATTGTTTCAAATTTACAACAACCGTTAGCTGCCCCTCCTGGACAATCAATATATCCCATTGACTCACAATTGGCATCTATTCCCTGTACCACAAAACAAGTTCCTACACAACGATTAGTACAAACAGAACCCGCCTCACTATCAGCAGCACCTAAATTCTCACCTTCTACAATTTTCCAAACTAAAAACCCCCCACCTAAAAGCCCAATGAAAAAAAGAGGAAGAAAGGCTTTTTTACCCTTTTTCCCTCTCAAAAATACAGGTGTTTTCATTATTATTGGAAGAAAATTTTAAATTATTTATTTAATATAGCATAACCAATATTAAGTAACTAGTTTTCAATCCTCTTCCCAATAAAAGCTACCCTATATATTCTTTGTGCAACAGAAATAATCTCCCCTCCTTCACCCGTTTTAGACCAATCCAAATCAATCCCTGACAATTTTAGAGTCTCTTCTACATTTACACCTTGTCCTTCCGGATTCATTACCATTTCATAACCAGGATAATCATCTTCAACATTTTCCCATTCATCATTCATACATGCACGGAGATGATTCTGCCAATGTCTAGGGTTAATCAACGCTCTTTTCGTCCAATTAGGATGTACTTCTTGTCTTTGATAAAAGTAGTCCTCTAGAGGAAATTCTAGAAGAAGAATATTTATGGAACTCAAATCAAACTCCTCTGAAATAGATTTAGTATTAGGAGGACAATCATCCCTTACACCAAAATTGGGGCATCCATATTTATGCTGATAATAAGGTTGTGTACACAGATTGGCAACTGTATCTAAATCATGTATTACTAGTTGAGCATTTTCTATAATAAAGAATCTGGTATCCAATTTCTCAAATTCAATTTTTTGCCAATCTCTCATTAAATTAAACAATTAATATTAATTATTAAATGACTAATTCGAAGAAAGGAAACCGAGAGGATTCCTTTTCTCGTTTCGAAGATTATATTTCTCAATTGTTGCAATTAGATCCTCGGTACTAACAAGATTAGGGTTTCCACCATGTAACTCTTGTTTTACTTTCTCTTCCAATACCCTTCTGATTACTTCTGCAATATCACTACCATTATATTTCCCGATATGATTCATAACTAAAGCCCAATTAATATCTTCAAACAATCTTCTTTTAGCATATTCTTCAGCCTTCTTTATGTGGATATTAAAAATTTCCAATCTTTCATTATCATCAGGCATTTCAAACTTAATCATAAAATCAAATCTCCCCGCCCTCTTCAGTGCACTATCTACACCATCTATATTGTTTGTCGCCCCTACAACAAGAATCTTTCCTGAATCCTTAAGTCCATCCATTTCACTCAGTAGTGTCCCCACAACTTTCTGTGACCCTTCGTAAGAATTATTTCTTGGAGGAGCTAAAGAATCTATCTCATCAAAGAAAATAACTGTCCTTTTCCCTCCTTTACTAGCAAAATCAAATATATCCTTTAAAGCACTCTCTGACTCTCCGTACCAACCAGAGGCTATATCTGCCCATCGGACATTAAAAAACCTGGAATCCGAAGAGGAAGCTAGAACTTTTGCCATCAATGTTTTTCCAGTACCTGGGGGACCATATAGGAGTATCCCTTTTGGAAATTTAGTTCCCCACCTCTCATAAACCTCGGGAGCCTTGAATCCCAAGGAACATAGCCTTAGAATCTCTTTCGCTTCTCTTTGTCCTCCAACTTCTTCAAATGTTAAATCAAGTTTATCGGTCATTTCAATTTTTTTTAGGAGAGATTCTCGGTTACCTATAGCCATAGAATAATCTTCTCCAATCTCTAAAGTTTGTAGTCCTTTTACTTTCAAAACAGGGGAGTAATTTTTTCTAAACTGTATACCTCTATAGCACTGATTTGTAGCAATTACAGTTAAATTTAGCAAATCTTCAATATGTGCTTCCAAATTCTCCCTAGTTAATTCTGGAGAGGATTCTATAAGCCTAAATGGTTCCTCCCCAGCCTCAATCTCCTCTTCATATTGAATTACTTCCCCAGTTGAAATTGAAAGAATACACTGTTCATCATCGACGGACAGAACAAAATTACGATCATCACCTCCAGGAATAACATACGAGCCACCCATTTCTTGAACGTCATCAATATCAACTAATGTTTGAGCAACAATATCATCAGCTACTTCATTAATTCCCCTCTGTTTACCAAAAAAATCTCTTTCATTTGTAAAAATATATGCCGCGAGATTAAAATTCGTCCCATCATCAGTAGTTGCAAGAATGCGAATTTCTCTAATGGGATTTCTCATCAAAATACTACTAATAAACCCACTTTTTCCTTTTAAGAGAGATTCATAAATACTGTCAATACTCTCATCGGAAATTTCAATACTCATTTTATAGTTGTCTATCTCCTCTTCTCTAGAGTGAGAATCTAATTCCTCTATTTCGGGACTGTCTTCCATTTTTTGATTAACAATTGGGGCAGAAGAAATAAAATTACTTTTTACCTACTTCCCATAGAAGAATTCTTCTTATGGTCAACGGTTCTCCCAACTTCTGCGAATTTTCATCTAACAATGCAGATATCGTTTTTGATTCATCTTTAAACCACTTTTGCTCCATTAGGCACTTCTCTGCAAAAAATTTATTCAACTTACCTTCAACAATCTTCTCAACCATTTCCTTCGGTTTCTTCTCCGCCTCAACCTCTTTTGTAAATTTCTCCTTCAAATCATCAAGAGTTTTTTTGTCTAAAGAATCTTTAGAAACAAACTCTGGCTTCATTGCAGCAACCTGTAAGACTACTTCATGAACAAAGGTTCTAAAATCCTCATTTTTTGCAACAAAATCTGTTTTACATGTGACTTCTACCATTGCTCCAAGTTTTTTGTCATTCCCATGGATATAGCTATCAATAATCCCTTCCACTTTCTCTTCGACATCTCCTTCAAGCTCTTCATTCCAACCTCTCTCCTTAATTATCTCAACCGCTTTCTCAAAATCTTTCCCAGATTCTTCTAAGGCTAGTTTGCAAAGACCAATCTTTGCACCAGTAAGATTATGAAGTCTTCCTATAACATCACTCCTTTTATTTATATACTCTATAGCTTTTGCCATATCACCATCTGACTTTATCAAGGCCTCTTTACAAAGACCCATTCCTGCAGATGTTTTGTCTCTCAAAGCTTTAATATCTTCGATTGTAACTTTTACCATGTTTTTATTAATTCAAATTATCTACTTTATTGCCTTAAGAATATCTGCAGCTGCTTTTTCTCCAATACCTTTGATCGCTAACAACTCTTCTTTTGAAAGTTTCTTCAAAGCAGGAACTGACTTCAACCCTGCTTCATTTAAAAGTTTAACTATTCTTGCACTAAGTCCTAAATCATCCATTTCCTTTGTATCTTCTCTCTCTTTTACTTCTTCAGCCTTCTTTATCTCTGCATCTATATCTTTCTCTTTCTTCACAACCCTAACCACAGACGCACTCGATGAAGAAATAATTTTACCCTCTCTTAAAGCTTTCATTCTTTCCCTTTCCTCTTCTTCCATCTTTGCAATCCTTTCCTTTTCCTCATTTGCCTCTTTTTCTAATTTCGCTAATAAAGCTTCATTGTCTCTTCTTAACGAAATAACTGAAAGCGAACTCTTTGAGTCCTTCACCACTTCTCCAAAAATATTCACAAAAAGAGAAATACTCTTAAGTGAATCATCGTTTGCAGGTATTGGATAATCAATTATATCTGGATTACAGTTTGTATCTACCAAAGAGATGATTGGAATACCCATATCCCTTGCCTCTTTAATTGCATTCTTCTCAACTGCACTATCTACAACAATGATAGCCTCTGGAAGTTTGTCCATAAATTTAATACCATTGTACATTCTATTTAATCTCTCAACATCCTTTTGAAGTAGAAGAACTTCTTTTTTGACAAGTCCCTTACCTCCACGTGCTATTTGCTCCTCCATTTTAACCAATGTTTGAACACTCTTTTTAATAGCATCAAAATTTGTGAAGAGACCACCTGGCCATCTCCTATTTATATAGAACATACCACTTTTCTTTGCGACCTCTTCTACAATTGTTGCAGCTTGACCCTTTGTACCAACAATAAGAATATTGCCTCTCTCTGAGTAATGCTGAAGCTTTTGAATTGCAACTTCGAGCATCTCAAGCGTCTTAACTAAATCAATAATATGAATGCCATTCCTAACTTCATAGATATACTTTTCCATGCGAGGATCCCATGCACTTTTTTTGTGTCCAAAGTGTGCTCCTACTTTAAGTAAATCTAAGAGTTCGGGCATTTGAAAACTTTTGTTTTTAGTCTCAGTTTTCTGTAAGACCTCTTTTTTGGCTTCTGCCATATGTGTATTCCTTTCCTTTTATTAATATTTCTGGAGGATATCTCTATCCAGGATTGGCCAGAAATATATGAGATTAATTAACCATTCGGATTATACACAACAGAGAATGTTTTGACAATATCATTTTATATTTAAATCTCTATCCTTTTCCACCCACTCGAAGAAATTACGATATGATCAAGCAATGAAAGTCCAACTAATTCAAGAGCAGAGCTAATTCTTCTTGTAATTTCCACATCTTCACTACTTGGAGAACAGTCTCCTGAGGGGTGATTATGTGCCATAACAATGCTATTTGCATTGTATTCAAGGGCTGGAATAATGATATCTCTTGGCAAAACATTTACACCATCAAGAGTGCCAATACAAACTGTCCTCTTAGCAATAACCTCAAAACGTGAATTTAGGAAGAGTGCTACAACATGCTCCTGTTTTCTCCTCCCGATATATCTCAAAAGAGAATATGCTTCCTGGGAATTTCTAACAAATCTTCTTTGTGATTCTCTTGTGTCGTACAATCTACGTCCCAATTCAATACCACAAATAATTCTCATACCAGTTACCTCCCCAATCCCATTAATATCTCTTATACTCTCAAGCGTTATCTCCTTCTTTGATTCGAGCAACTCTCTCATTCTCGAAAGCAGACTTCTTGAAATTGAAAGAAAGTTTTTCCCCTTTATTCCTTTTCCAACGAGGATTGCGAGAAGCTCCATATCAGAGAGAGAATCAATACCCCTTTCTATATATTTCTCCCTAGGAAGCATATACCTATATTATGCTGAGAAGATGAAATCTATATGAACTTAAAAAATCTGTAATCCTAACCTAAAAGAAGATGCTCATTTGCCCGTTTTCTTCTTTTTAGAAAAAGATTTCCTAGCATTTTTTATATATTTGCACTCTGGATAGTTACTACAACCGATAAAGGTTTTCCCCCACTTACTTCTCCTCTCTACTAGATTGTTACCACATTTTGGACATTTCTCTTTTAAAAGCAATGGAATAACTCCCTTACATTCAGGATAATCTTCGCAAGCCCAAAATTTCCCATATTTACCACTTTTTAGAACCACTCCTTTCCCACACTTCGGACATTTCTCCTGTTTTTCATATTTCTCAAAATCAATCTCAATTCCACCCGAGATATCTTTCATCCCTTTGCATTCGGGAAATTTTGCACAACTTAGAAACCGACCATATCTCCCCACTCTTACAACCATATCCCCTCCACATATTGGACATTTCTCTTCGGATTTCCCAATAATTACAACATCCTCTTTTTTTACACCTTTTTCTGCTTTTGAAATTGCCTCTACTAACATCTTAAATTCCTTATCAATAACAGGGAAGTATTTTTTCTTTCCCAGAGCAATACTATCCAATTCGTCTTCAACCTTTGCTGTATAGGCATAATCTACAAGTCGAGTAAAATTACCTCTAAGGAAATTTGTTACCAACCTTCCGACATCAACCGGCATTAGTGCCTTCCCATCTTTTACTACATAGCCTCTCGTAAGTATTGTCGAAATAATTGTTGCATAAGTAGATGGTCTCCCAATACCTAACTCCTCCAACTTTTTAATCAGAGATGCCTCAGTATATCTTGCAGGTGGTTGTGTAAATTTCTGCTCATTGATGAATTTCTCCTTTGTTAATTCATCTCCCTTCTCTAATTGATATATTTCCTGCAAATCTTCACTCTCCTGCTTCACAAAAAGAACCCTCCTAAAACCATCAAAAAGAATTCTTTCTCCTCCCATAAGAAATTCATACTCTGGAGATCTTAAATCCTTGGGTATTAAGGATACTGTTAATACTTCAACCTCTTTACTGCTCATTTGACTTGATACTGCTCTTTTCCAAATCAAATCATAAAGCTTAGCTGCAGAATCTCCCAATTCAGATGAAATCCTCTTGGAATCTACCAAAAAATCTGTTGGACGAATTGCCTCATGGGCCTCCTGAGCATTTTTTGTTTTTGTTTTGTAAAAGTTGGGTTTTTCAGGGATATATTCTTTCCCGAATCTCTCCTGAACAAGTTTCCTAATACTATCTATTGCTTTAGATCCCAAAAAGACTGAATCTGTTCTCATGTATGTGATATATCCAGATTGATAAAGTTGTTGTGCAAGAGCCATTGTTCTTTTAGATGTAAATCCTAAACCATTGTAAGCAGACTGCTGTAGTGTAGACGTAGTAAAGGGAGGATATGCATGTTTACTTAATCTCTTCTTTGAGACATTCTTTACTACAAATCTTCCATTGCCTATCTTTCCCTCTAATTCTTCTACTTCACCTTTTGACTTAGGTACATATTTTTTCCCATCTTTTCTCAGAAGTTTAGCCTGTAAAATGTGATTCTGATTATCTTTTACTACAACTTTTACCTCCCAATATTCTTCAGAATTAAAAGCCTCTCTTTCTTCTTCTTTTTCAACTATTAATCTTAATGCAACCGACTGAACTCTTCCTGCCGATAGACCATACCAAATCTTCTTCCAAAGGACCTCTGACAACTTGTATCCTACTAACCTATCCAATACTCTTCTAGCTTTTTGAGCATTTACTAAATCTATATCAATTTTTTGAGGCTTTAAGATTGCCTCTTTTACTGCTTCCTGAGTTATTTCATGGAATGTAACCCTCTTAGGTTCTTTTAGTCCTAGAGCATTTGCTGTATGCCATGCTATTGCCTCTCCCTCTCTATCTGGATCCATTGCTAAATATACATTGCCACTTTTAGGTATCGATTTTTTCAAGTCTTTTACAATCTTTCCTTTACCGTAAATCTGCTCCCAAAGAGGTTCATAGCCATTTTCAATATCAATTCCTAGTTTACTTTTGGGCAAATCAATTATATGTCCAACTGTAGCCAATACTTTGTAATCACTCCCTAAATATTTGTTAATTGTCTTCGCCTTTGAAGGGGACTCCACTATTAGCAAATTGTTGTAACCTACATTTGAAGTTTTGTTTTTTGTTGTTTTTTTTGCTTTTGTTTTTGCCATATTTGTGTATTATACCACTTAAGATTATTTTCCCTTCCTTTCTTTGTCAAAAGTTAGCTGATCTCCTTCGATACCCAAAATGTTTTTAAAGTCATCCAGAGATGTAATTATTCCGGCACCTTCCCTTGCAAGCATATTACAACCCTTAGATACATTCCTTGTAATATCACCGGGGACAACAAAAACATCTCTATTGTAATCCAATGCTAACCTTGCAGTACTTAGTGAACCACTCTTCTCACCTGCCTGTATGACAACTACTTCTTGTGATACCCCAGCAAGTATCCGATTCCTTTTAATGTAGAGATATTTTCCCCAATGGGTTCTGTTGGGATATTCAGCTACAAGCAACCCATTTTTTTCTATCTCTTTTTTGAGTTGGCTGTTTCTTTCTGGAATTGTATCTTTTAATCCTCCTGGAAGAATAGCCATTGTCTTTATACCTCTTCGCAGACATACTTTGTGAACATACTCGTCGACTCCTCTTGCCATTCCACTTACAACAACAATATCTAATTCTTTTAGGAAATTTCCTAGGAGCAGGTTAATCACTCTTCTTCCATACTCTGTTATCTCCCTAGTCCCAACTATGGTGATACATCTGTTTTTTAAAAAAGATATATCACCACTACAAAAGATTGAATCTGGAGGATCTGATATCTGCTTTAACAGAAAAGGAAATCTTTTATCATTTTTTTTAACTATCTTCACACTAGAAAATATCCTTAAAGGATTAACAGAAGATTAATCAAAGCTTCCCATTATCTTTCATCCATGTAATCATTTCTTTTGCAACTTTAACAGCATTGTAGCTTTGTCCTCCATCTTCAAGAAAAATTGTTAACACATATTTTGGATTGTCATACGGAAATACTGTTGTTACCCAGGCATGAGTATGCTCATACTCTCCTTTTTTGTTTAATTGACCAAATTCTGCAGTACCAGTTTTAGCAGCTACAGTAAGCCCAGAGATACCTGCCAAGCCACGGATAGTTGCGCGAGGACCATTCACGGCATTCCACATTCCCTCAAGTACTGTTGAGAGAGATTTCTCCGACAAGATTTCTTTCTTCAATGGAGAAAATTGTATATCCTCTCTTTCTTTTTTCTCGTTTTCAAATGTCTTAGCCAAATGAGGAGTGTTTAAAGTCCCTCTATTTGCAATAGCAGAAGTCCAATTAGCCATTTGAATCGGTGTAACCAATGTAATCCCTTGACCAATTACCGAATTGCAAGAGTCTCCCTCAGGATACCATACAGGTTCCAACCAAGGACTTGATTTCGAAAGCTCGATCTTGTTCTCAGGAGAAGGTAATCTCCCCGGAGCTTCCCCAGGTAAATCAATATTTGTATATTCTCCAATACCAAATTCTTTAATATATGGAACTAAAGCATCCATATTCCATCTCCTAATCATTTCACAGAAATAGATATTGGAAGAAACAGATATTGCATCAATCAAATTTAATGGTCCATACGAATAATTCCCATACTCCTGAAAAGGAGCACCCCCAGTAAATGTATACCCTGCTCGACTTACATATATTGTATTTCTTGTTAAAACACCCGCCTCTAAACCACCGGCGGCAACAATTGTTTTAAAAGTAGAACCTGGTGGCATTTGGGCAGCTATTGCTCTGTTTAGCAATGGATTTCTTGGATTTTCGAGTAATCCTTTGTACTCATTCTGAGAGATACCTCCTACAAAAAGATTGTTGTCAAATCCTGGATTTGATACCAGAGCAAGGAGTTCTCCATTATGAATATCTTCGACAATTGCTGCTCCTCCAATAGCTTTGTAATCAACAACAGCCTCTTCCATTAAATCATATAGCTTCTGCTGTGTAGCAACATCAATTGTAAGGTACAAGTTTTCCCCAGCAACAGGCTCCTTGAGAACATATCCCTCCTCTTCTACTCTACGACCTAGGGAGTCAACTTCCCAAGCCATTTCACCATCCGTTCCTATCAATCTCTCATCGTATTCCTTCTCAATTCCAATCCTCCCAACAGTATCAGTTGAATCAACATATGGTAAAGTTTTCAAATCCTCTGCTGTTACTGTGCCCGTATACCCTAAAATATGGGAAAAGGCCAAACTAGCTGGATATTCTCTTTTACTTCCACTATCTATATATACCCCTGGTAATTCATTTTCTGCTGCTTTAATTTTTATCGCCATATCATCATCAATATTTTGTGCAACAAGTATTTCGGTAAAATATGTATTATTTAAATACTGGGAGTAAATCTTTTCTGATAAGTTACTATATTCAGTTTGATTCTCTACACTTCCCACTTTCCATATATCACCAAGTATACCCCCAAGGGTATTACAAGCTTTTTCAAGACGTGCTGTATCGACATACCCATTCTCGTCAAGGTACCTCTCTACAGAAATATATACATTCATTGAGGCAACATTCTTTGCCAACAAGGTACCATTTCTATCAAGTAAAACCCCTCTCAACGCATCTTCCTTTCTTATTCTCAACTGATTATTTTTAGATCTCTCAAGCATCTCCTCTCCCTTGTTAATCTGCAAATCTGAAATATGATAGAGAAGAAATCCAAAAAGAATGACAAAGAGTAGAAAAAGTACAACATAGTTCCATTCTGAATTAGGTACATTTTCTTCTCCACTCGTCATGTTACCTTTCAAAGACTTAATTAGTTCATTAGGTTTAAAAGAAAATTTATTCTTTTTCTTATACCCAGCCCCTTGCTCAAGTTTTTTTGAAAATTTTAATTCCATTTACTTATTTTAACCGAATTTGGTTATTATTTCCCCTGTCTCTAAACTTCGCAATGATTAATTCCCCAACCCATACTAAAGCTGTAGTAATTAAAGCTTTCAAAACAATCCCCAAAAGCATCTCCCCATTACAAAAACCCCATGTGTGAGAAAGGAGAAAAGGGGTAAGAAGACATTTAGAGGCATAGAACAAAAGAGCTGCAAAAAAACTCGAGATATACAAAGAAAGACCTTCTTCAACTTGAGAAAGAAATGAAAGCAAATACAAAAAAATAGAAGGCAAAAGAAGAAGTAACAAAGTTGTTCCTAATCTATTATGCAAAACAACATCTATTATAACAGAGATTAAAATTGTTAAAGGGATAAGAATTGTTATATTTATTTTTCTTCTAAAAAGAAGAAACAAAACAAATAACAAATTAAAATTGAATAAAACCAAAAACATATTCTCAAAAAAAACAAGAATAAATGAGCCTAGTAGAACACCAATTATCTGTAAAAATAAAATCATACTTCCTCCTTTCTTATCTCAACAAAAACTGTCATTAAATCGTTGTAATCAATAATTGGCATAACTTTACCATTTCTTGAAGTTTCTGCTGGATTGGAAGATAAATCTACAATTTTTCCAACAACTAAATATTGGTTTATCTTTGAATCATTTGAGACAACAATATCCCCATTCTTAACTAAGGATTCCGAAGAGATATTCTCAATACCTATATGATCACCCGCTCCTTTAACAACTGCTTTACTCAAAATTGTAACTTTATCGGTTACAACACCATTTTCTACTCCTATTGGAGTGATAAATACTTCGAAGCTACTGTTTTTTGAATAGGGTAAAATAACCAAAGAGCCATTCATATCTACTTCTTGCACTATCCCAACTAACATATTTCCTAACAAAACAGTATCTCCCTCTACAACCCCATCTTCTCTTCCAACATTTATTCTCAGGCTTACATTATC
>JAXGWV010000011.1:0-15900 GCA_040773125.1 Candidatus Dojkabacteria bacterium | reverse complement strand
ATATGTCCAGAATCTTGCTCTTACGATAAGTAACTTCCTAGAATTAAGAGTAAATAATATTTACAATTTTCTCAAAAGGAGATACACAGAAGAATATGATGAATACTTAGATGGTTATTACAAGAGTCAATATCTTTTTTACAAAACAAAATCAGTCTTTGGGATTTTAAGCAATCTGTTTAAATATGCTTACATAATTTATGTTCTTGCGGTATCGATTACAAAAAAGCTTTCTTTTGGTACCTTCAAAGCTCTTTATGATTATGTCGAAGTCGCACATGCTAGTATTACTGATATCTTTAACTCTCTTTCTTTGGTCTCCACGAATTTAGGATATATTGATAAATTTTTTGATTTGATTGAATTTAAAGGTTTTGGAGATATTTATCATGGGGAGAAAAAGCTTTCAAAGGGAACACCAAAATTGGAATTAAAAAATCTCTCCTTTGCATATCCAGATGAACCTGAAACTAAAGTACTTGAGAATATAAATATAGTTGTGGAACCAGGAGAGAAGGTTGCACTCATTGGTGGGGATGGCTCTGGCAAGAGCACAGCTGTAAAAATATTAACAGGCTTGTATGGGGTAGAACAAGGAGAATATTTATTAAATGGTATCCCTACAAAGGAGTTAAATAGGGGTGAGTTAAAAAAGAAGCTCTCGATTATTTTCCAAGATTTTATTAACTACCATTTTAGTCTAAGGGAAAATATTGTTATCTCAGGTCAAAGGAAGAGAGTAAACAATGAGCTTTATGATACGGTCATTAAGTCTGCAGGAGTGAATAAGTTTAAGAAGGTTGTTCATGTAGATGATGATAGTATTTTAGGTAAAACATTCCCTTCTGGTAAAGAGTTATCTCCCGCATATTGGCAAAGGCTCGCAATTGCACGAATGTTGTACAGGAATAAAAGTATTTTTATTATGGATGAGCCATTTACATATATTGACAATAAATCTGCGGAGGAGATTCTAGATAATATATTTAAATATTTAGGGAAAGAAAAATCTTTGATTTTCTTGACTCGAAATATTAGCTTGCTTAATAAGTTTGATAGAATCTATTACTTTAAGGGTGGAAAGATTGTAGAATTTGGAAGTTGGAATGAATTGATAAAAATAAAAGGAATGTTTTATAAAGAATTTTTACAGCAGAGTAGTAATGAAGAATAATTTGTAACTGTTTTGTAATGGAAATATTAAATGGAGCGGAAATGTCAAAGGAGATTTTAGGTAAAATATCTTTTGATATTTTGGATATAAAGAATAAAGGGTGTAGAGTCCCGAGGTTAGATGTAATTCTTGTTGGTGATGATTATGGGAGTGTGAAGTATGTAGGGATGAAAGAGAAAGTTGCAAAAGAAATAGGACTTCAAGTTCAAGTGCATCAACTAGATAAGGCAGTTGATACCTTAGAAATTGTTAACCTTGTAGATTCTTTAAATAAGGATTCAAATGTTGACGGTTTGATGATTCAACTCCCCTTGCCAGAACATATTGATAAGCACTTGGTGTTAGAAAGTATTGATCCGGAAAAAGATGTTGATGGATTAACTCCTACAAACTTGGGGAGACTTTTTCAAAAGAATCCTTCAGCAATAGCCCCTGCAACACCACTTGGAATAATGAAACTCCTGGAAGCATATAATATAAAAATCTTTGGGAAGAGGGTTGTTATCTTAGGTTCTAGTACAATAGTTGGAAAACCTCTTGCAGCTCTCATGCTCGAGAGAAATGCGACGGTAACATTATGTAATTCCCATACAGTAAATATTGAAGAGATTTCAAGAAGTGCAGATATACTTGTATCTGCAGTGGGAAAGGCTCTTTTCATCAATGCAAACTTTTTAAAGAACGAATGTGTATTAATTGATGTAGGATCAAATAAGCATCCAGAGACTGGGAAATTTGTAGGAGATGTTAATTGGGAGAGTGTTCAAGGTATCCCTTCTTTCATTACGCCAGTTCCTGGGGGTGTAGGACCAATGACTATTGCGTGTTTGATGCTAAATTTAATGAGATGTTACAGAGATGATTCAAGATAACAAGATATTTGATTTAATAAATAAAGAGAAACAAAGGCAATTCGAAGGTTTGGAACTGATAGCTTCTGAAAATTATGTTTCAGAAGATGTCTTAGAGTGTATGGGTTCTATTTTAACAAATAAATATTCTGAAGGTTACCCAGGAAAAAGATATTATAATGGAAACCAATTTATAGATGAGATTGAGATAGAAGCTATTGAAAGAGCCAAGAGTCTTTTTAAAGTAAATTTTGCCAATGTTCAACCATACTCTGGTTCTCCTGCAAATCAAGCAGTATGTTTTGCCCTGTTGAATTTGGGCGATACCATAATGGGTATGTCTTTGGACTCTGGTGGACATCTAACTCATGGTTTTCCTGTTTCCTTCTCAGGGAGATTTTACAAGGCTGTTAACTATGGAGTAGATAGCGAAGGATATATTAACTATGATCAAGTTCTTTCGATTGCTCGGGAAGCAAAGCCTAAACTCATTTGGGCTGGTTTTTCTGCATACTCAAGAATTCTTGATTGGAAAAAATTTAGAGAAATAGCAGATGAGGTTGGGGCGTATTTAGTTGCAGATATATCACATGTTGCTGGTTTAATTGCTGCAGGGGTTTATCCTTCTCCAGTTGAATTTGCACATGTAATTACGACTACGACACACAAGACACTTAGGGGTCCAAGGGGTGCAATGATTTTGTCTAATGATGATGTAATAGCTCAGAAAATTGATAAAGCTGTTTTCCCTGGATTACAAGGAGGACCTCATAATCATATTACTGCAGGAATTGCAGTGGCATTGAAAGAGGCAAGTACAGATCAATTCAAAAAATATGCACAACAAGTTGTAAAGAATGCAAAAAAATTGTCAGATTCACTTTCAGATTTAGGCTACAAGATAGTCTCTGGTGGTACAGATAACCATCTTTTTCTTGTAGATATGTTTACTTCTGTTGGTCTTTCAGGAAGAGAGGTTGGAGATATTCTTGATTCTGTTGGGATTACTGTTAACAAAAATACAATCCCAGGTGACAGTAGGAAGCCTTGGGATCCCTCAGGTATCCGAATTGGAACACCTGCATTGACTACACGAGGGATGAAAGAAGAAGAGATGGAGAGTGTAGCACAGTTCATAGATAGGGCTATTAGGAACTACCAAGATAAAGAGGAAGAGGAAAAGATAAGAAAAGAAATTATCAATTTTACTAAAGTATTTAAAATTCCGGGAATACAATAAAAATGAAACTAATTTTTAGAAAGGATTTAGGTATTGCCACAATTAAATCAGAATCATTGTGGAATAGGATGGTTGTTCACTCCTTGTTACAGAATTGTAACGCTAAACAGCCTGCTATAAATGCATACCTTGGTGCTAGGTATAGCAGGTCTTCAGATTCAATCTTAGATATAGCTTCCGAGATTATTAATACTGGAACCGATGCTTCAGAAAGGTTAGAAAAAATCTTTTCTGGATATGGACACAAATCTGTTGGTGATATGGCAGAGCTTTTTGTATGTATTGAGAACATTCCGATTATTACAGGTATGAAGTTTTTTTATATTAATCCAGTTATTGCAGGTCAAGAAAGATCTACGAGGTATCAAGATTTTTCAGATCCCAATTTTATTAAGATTCCAAGTGAGGTATGCTCTAAACAGGAAATAAGAAAAGAGTATGAGAAAATCATTTTTAAGCAACTTGCAGATTACAAAAAATTGCTTAAATTATCAAAAGAGGAGCTGTCAAAAATTTTTAAAATTAATGAAGATAGTCCACAGGAGGCCTCTTCTGTTAAGGCAAGGTCATTTGATGTTGCAAGATATTTACTTCCAGTTGGTTTGAGTACTAGTGATGCTTTGGTTATGTCTGCTCGGGCTTGGTCTGACTTTATAGGATATCTCTCAGGAGGAGATGGTGTTGTAGACAATGAAATTGCCGATTTAGTACTAAACTTACTTGGAGATTCCGATTTAGAAGCAAGAGGATATATTCGAGAGGCAGATAATTTAATTCGTCATACCGAATCAAACAGTAGTAGAAGAAATTCAACGAAAGAGATTCTAGATTACCTAAAAAAGAGCCTAAACAGAAAGCAAGTGCCAACTTTCCCTGATTCCGAGTCTAGCTCTATTAAAGTGAGTTATTCGCCTGATTTAACAGAGTGTTTGTTAACACATTATGAAGCGTTACTAAATCCGTTGGGTTCAATAGAAGAGTATAGTTTTGATGATGGAGATCAAGAATATATTGGAGAGGTACTTTCGGAATATCACAATCAAAATAAAACAATTGGAAATATTGCACAAAGTGGGTCTGTTAAAATTGAAGGATTTGCAACACTTGGAACTTTGAAAGATTTAAACAGGCATAGAAGTTTAGAGCGTTTCATACCGATATTGCATGATGAAATTGATATGGATCAAGAGCTTGCACGCCCAGACCAGGATTGCTTCTTTTTGTGCAACTATTTAGATATTCCCCAATTAAAGGATTTAAAGAAAGAGTATCAAGATACATTGGAAGAAACATATTCTATGATAAAGTCATGGAGAGAGAAAGCTAAAGAAGCATTGTCTAAAGAGGTGTGTGATGAATATACAAAATATCTGTTACCACATGCTCATGCCACAAAATATATAATGTATGGTTCATATGATGATTTGCAGTATGTAATTAATCTGAGATCGAGGAATGGAGGTCACATAGCGTATAGAGTATTAGTCTATGAATGGTTAAGGAATTTAAATATGAAAGATGCAATTTGGAATTCGTTGCTAAAAAGAATTCCGTCTCCCAAGATTGATTCCAAGGCTGAATTTGTTGATAGATCTTAATCTTCAAATAATTTTTGTAAACACCCATATGATTCTTTCAGATAAAAGTATTAAAAGTAGTCTTAAAAAAGGAGAGATAGTCATTGAGCCCTTCTCGGAAGAGTTCCTACAGCCAGCTTCATATGATTTACATTTGGACAGATATTTTTTGGTATTTAAAGAGGAAGAGGGTAAGTTTATAGATGTGAAGAAAAAAGTAGATAATTTGATGAAGGAGATAGAGATTGGGAAAGGTGAGCCTTTTGTTTTAAATCCAGGACAATTTGCTCTCGCAAATGTGCAAGAGGTCACAGGAGTTGATTCGAGGCATGTGGGGAGATTAGAAGGTAAAAGTTCCTTAGCAAGAATAGGGTTGCTTATACATGCAACTGCTGGTTTTTTGGATCCAGGGAATAAGTTGCGATTAACTTTAGAATTGGTTAATACTTCTCCCTTGCCTATAAAAATTTATGAAGGGATGAAAATTGCTCAATTGGCTTTTGAGGAACTGGATTCGAATTGTGAGAGGCCTTATGGTTCTGAAAAACTTAACAGCAAATACACTGGAGATACCAAGGTTAAGATAAGCCAAATGTGGAGAAATTTTTAACTTCTCTACATAGGATTTGTTGTACTTGTTGTTGGTATTGGGTTTTGTGGTTGCTCTGGAGTAGGTAAAGGATTTGCTTGAATATTATTTATTTCTTGGTTAATAATGTTTTGTAAGTCAGGATCAACTGTCGGAGGTGTGTCAATTGGCTGGTTAATTTGTTGAGCAGAGATATCTGGTGTAGGTAGGGGATTTTGATTTAAATCTGGATTCAAGGATGGATTCTCCACTTCTGGAATGATATTTGAAGTGTACTGAACTGGTTGGTCAGTAGTTGTAGTGCTTGGTGGAGTCTGATATGAATTCTCTAGAGGAGAAGTAGAGCCAACCTCTGGTAAACCACCTGTTGAAATATTCGCCGAATAGCCCGATGGTACCTCAGTACTTGGATTCTCAACATTTGTGCTCTCATTATTTTCGATTATTGGTATGTTTTCTAAGGTTGGAGTACTGACAATTTGCTCTTGAGGAGTTGTATTTATACCCGGGTTTTCACTTTTAAGTAATGCTTCCAAATCAGTTTGCTCTTTTGATTCTAAGCCAACGGATTGTATCGGTGGTGTCTCTGTTGAGATTTCAGGAGTAGCACCAACTAATTCGGCCAATGTAGGTTTGGATTCAGAGATTTGAGGGGTGGTGGTCTGGGTGCTTTCAGTCATTGGTTGTTGAACTGGTGTCTCTACTGGTGGTTGTTGTGTATTGATAAGAGATGGTACTACTGGTGCCTGTGCTTCTGAACTAGGAAGTGGCGTAGTGTTACTTGCGACGTTATCTTTTTTCTTACTTACTAGCAATATAATTATTGAAATAAGAAAGATTCCAGCTGCTCCGAGTAGAATATATGGCAAGAAGGCCATAAATCCAGTTGTTTTCTTAGTAGTTGTTTGTGAAGTTGTTGGAGCTTTTGTTTCAGTGGTTTCTTGATTTGTGGTAGTATCGTCAGTAGTTGTAGCTATGGGTTGTTCTGTTTGCATGTCTCCAATGTTTACCACATTATCAATTTCTAGTTCCCCAATTTTTGATTGATTCTCATCTACAGTAAAATTATAACTTTCTGAGGTTGATGTGAATTTGATATCTGCCAATTTGCCAGAGACTGCTTTAGGTGAAGAAAAAGTACATATTATCTCAGCAGTGTTTTTGTTAGGTACGGAAGAAAATGTAGAGCAATCAAATCCTCCTTCTAGAACATCGGAGATTGTTACATCCTCTGAGGATTGGAGAACAATTTTAATCGTATCTGTAGTCTCTTCTTTTGTATCCACTGATAGTGAGATTTGCTTATCAGATGCTGTCGAAGTGTCCTCTAACTTAACTTCTGCAGCATAGGCAAAGCTCATTGAAATGCACAAAAAAAGAATTGAAAAAAGTAACGAAAATTTTCTCATTTAAAAGGCAGTTTAAATTATCTAATCAAAGATTATCACGGGATTCCCTTTATGTCAAAGAAGTGTTCTCTTTTAAAATCTGTTTTACTCTTTATATTATGGCTGTTTGACTTAATTAGTAGTTGTCTATACACTGAATATACATATGGATTACCAAAATATCAATGCAAATGACTTTGGAATAGATGAGAGCGTGAGTGAGATAGTGGCTCTGGAGAACAAGTTACTATCTTCTTCTGTTCCTTCTGGGCTTAAAGAGGAGGGCATTCAATCGATTAATCGTCTTAAAAGGATGGTTAGAATGGGTGGTTATAGTAACGAGTTTGAAACTGTTAGTAAATACATCGATTGGATAGTGAGAATTCCTTGGGGAAACTATTCACCAGATAACCTTGATATTTACCAAGCAAAAAAGATAATGGATTCGACTCACTTCGGAATGGAATCAGTTAAGAATCTAATTCTTGATTACCTTGCATCTATGCAATTGAAACAGGGCTCTTTTTCCTCTCGACAGACTATTCCTACACAGCTACAAGTTAATGATGAGAGCATGTATCAAAGACAAGTCCCAAAGGTAGAAAATGAGCATCACATTTCAACTCCAGTATTCCTTTTTGTTGGTCTTCAGGGCGTAGGAAAGACTTCTATTGCCAAATCAATCGCAACATCTATGAATAGGAAATTTGCAAGAGTTTCCTTAGGTGCTATAGGTGATGTGAGAACATTAAGAGGAACACCACGATATTCACTTGATGGAGAGCCTGGACAGATTGTTAAATCGTTGATTAGGTGTGGGACGATGAATCCCGTTATACTTTTGGACGAAATTGAAAAATCAAGTGGTAATGCAGGCTTGCTAAATGATGTGATGGCTACACTCCTCGAAGTTTTAGACCCAGAACAGAATTCAAGTTTTATGGATCATTATGTTGACTACCCTGTGGATTTATCAAAGGTGATGTTTATCTGTACGGCAAATAATCTAGGAGGGCTTTCAGCTGCTTTGCTTGATAGAGTTGAAGTGATAAGATTTACAAGTTATTCTGACGAAGAGAAAGAGGTCATTGCTAAACAGTATATTCTTCCCAACCTACTTGAGGAGTTTTCTCTCTCAGATAATCAAGTTGTGTTTGCAGAAGATGTATGGATTTCTGTCATAAGACCTATCGGGTTTGATGCTGGTATCAGACAACTTGAAAGAAATATTGCAGCAATTCTTAGGAGTGTAGCGAGGAAAATAGTAGAGGGAGCTGAGACTCCAATAACTATTACAAAAGAAAATCTTTCAGAATTTTTGAATGTAGACCAAGGACCACTAAGTTAAATTCCCTTAAAAGGATTCTTAAGTTGTAAAGCAGAAACAGCTCTGGAGATTTGTGGATTTCTAATTGATTTAGCAATATTAGAGCGATAATTCCTTTTTTCCTCTGCTTTTGTTAGTAACTCAAAATCGGTATTTAATACTTCTTTTGGTAAAGAATTTGTGTCTACAGCCTTTGTTACAAGATAAAGTTCTTCTTGAATAGGAGTAGTTGCTTTTTCAGTTGTTTGCTTTTTAGTAAATAGGCTCATTGTCTTGTTGATTATCCTCAGGATAACTCTCTACATATCCTTGAGGTGTGAGATGCTCTTTATCTTTTTGAATAGATTTTCTAGAAGAGAGTACCTGTCCAGTCAATGTTCGTTTGTTAAGTTGGTCAAGAAAAGTTTCTTGGCTTTCTGGTTTGTTTGGATTAATGATTTTTTCCTGTTCTGTAAGTCTTTTTTCAAGTTCTTCTTGATATCTGGTTCTTTCGTCTTGAAGAATTTTCTTCTGTTTTTCTTTTGTCTCTATTGCTCCCATTATTATTTCACTTTCTCTGCTACTGTTTCCATCCCTCATTGGTTGTTGAACAGCAGGTGGATCGAAAATCTGTGCCAACTCTTCTATTGTTCTTGTGTTAGTAATACCTTCGCGTTCTTTCAATTTTTCTAAGTCTCTTGGGTCTGAAGTAATTATCTCGTGTTCTGCAACACTTGATAAGACTTGTATACCTACATGGTTTTGTCCTGCGAAGAACAGCCCCTGTCCTTTGTCGCAGTTTAACAGGAAATTTCTTTCCCCATCTGACAAATTAAATACTTTCTGTATTAGCTCGACAGCAGAAGGACTTTGTTTCATCAGTACTTGAATGGAGGAGTTAGAGATAATTGCTCTTCCCATCTCATTCCCTAAAAAGTCGGCGACGTCTTGAGTAATGGTAGAAAGTCCTAAGTAATATTTCCTTGCTCTCTTAGCGATTGAGTACATAAATTTAGCTGAGTCCTCTGATTGCATCATATACCACGCCTCATCAACTATAAGAATTCTTCTCTTTCGATCTTTTCTAATCTTTGTCCAGATAAAATCTAACATCAGGTACATAGCCAAAGGTTTTAGTTCTTCTTGAAGGTCTCTAACACTAAATACAGTAAATGGATTATTTATTTCAAAGTTACTTGCTTCATTAAACACTCCAGCTCCACTGCCTATGATATATTTCTCTAGTCTTTTAGCTAACCCATGAGCCTCTGTCTCTGCCATCCCTTTAAGTACTTTGTAAAGATCTTCTAACAAAGGTGCTGGCCTATTTTGGGTTTTTGGATCATAGGTAATTCCTTTTTCTCGGTAAGTTAGGGCTAAAGCTCTATCAAGAATGGAGTCTTCTATATTTGTTAAATCTTCAAACAATACTTTGAAAAAACCATGCAATGAAAGAAGTTTCATTCTAAGTTCATCATCTCCTTCGTCAGAGATACCAGATAGTTCAAATGGATTCATCTTATGTCCTTTATCTTGCGAGAAAGAGATATAGGCACCATTTACTGCCTTGGCCAAGTTTTCATACTCTCTTTCAGGGTCAATAATGATGATCTCAGTTCCAAGCATTAAACTCCTTATTGCTTCAAGTTTAACAAAGTAGCTTTTCCCTGCACCTGATTTTGCGAAAATTACGGCGTTTGCATTCTCTAATTCAAATCTATCAAAAACGACCAAGCTTTTGTTATGCATATTAAGTCCGTACATAATACCGTGATCCATTGTTAATTCTGATGTAACAAAGGGGAAAGTAGTTGCCAAAGAGGTAGTATCCATATTTCTAGTAATATAAAGGTTGTCTATCCCTCTTGGTTGTGTTCCAATAAATGCTTGTTCTTGCTGTAATGTTGCTGGTTTCGCGGTAACGTTCATAGCTGCAAATGTAGATATGACATTTTTAGAGATTTTTTCTAACTGCTCTTTATCTTTTGCGTACAATGTTACATACATTGAGAAATGAAAAAATTTCTCTGTTCCTTCCGCAATGGAATCCTGAAGCATTTGTGCATCTGAAAGGGCAACTTTCAATGATGGATCAATGACTTTTCGGTCTTCCATTTGTGTGTATAATGTTGCTTCCATTTCCCCGATTTTCTTCTTTAATTTTTCAAGTATTACTTTAGACTCAACTGGGTAGTAGAAAGTACTAATCCTTAAAGAGTGCTCAAAGTTAATAATTGGGGAGAGCCAGTTGGGACCAACAAATCTAGGATAACCACTTACAAAGAGTGTTCTGAAAAAATATCCTCCTATCTCTAAATGATTAAAATCAACTTCTATGTCGATTGGTGCAAGTAGATCTTCTATGGACATGTCGGAATTTATACCTATGTTCTCTTCAATACTTGATGGTTCTTCTTGAACAGGTGGGGTTGCTTCTTCTGGGTTCTCTGCTTTTTTAGAATCTTTCTTTTTCCCAACAATAGTATCAAGCATCTCAAAAATGGGATTCATTTTCTTTTTTTTCTTTTCATCTTCATCAGAATCAACAAACACTTCGGTAGGAGGAATATTTTTCTCATCAGAATTTGGTGTAACCTTTATTTCTTCCTTAAATGTACTGTACTTGTCCGAACCTGTTTGTAAAACAGAGGCTTTCTCTTGAAGTAAAGAACTTGCTTTACTCACAATGTCTTTCGTTGTATTTAAGTTGCTGTTATCCATTACTCTTCTTCTGGATTATATATTGTATAGAATTCGGTAATTAATTCCTTCGTAGTAAGCTGATGCCCAAATAGTCCCATTCTCCCAAGTTGTTTTAAAATATGATCTCTTTTTGGGAAGAGAAATATTTTTGCTTTTTCTATTAACTGATCAGTTTGGATATTTAGATTCTTTTCTTCTTCTTCTTTGCTCTTTTTCCCTTTAATCAAAGTAGAACTTGGAACAATTGAACCAGAATGATAAGGGACTACTATAAAGAAGCTCTTATCCAAAACATTGTTTTGTACTATTAAATTTTTAACAAATCTGGTGTAAATATTTAGTTGCTTCTTTAAACCTTCACTCATAGCTTGTTTCTCCTGGCTTTGTAAATATGTTATGTAATTAGTTATATCTATCCTTTTTGTTCGAATCATAATTTGAATACGGAAGTTTAGTGAATTCAAAAGACCTGCGAAGGCAAGTATTTTGCTATCTTGCTCATACTCGGCTAACAAATCGAAGTTTATAGCTGATGTCTGGATAACCATTGCTACACTACCATTCTTATTAATAACTAAGTCATCTCTAATATCTTTTATTGCAAGATGATCTTGGGTTGATGCTGTTGTTCTTGCTCTTGCGTTTTTGTCCATTTTATAATGCAGAAATCTTAATTGGTAAGTTAGTTTCTTTTCCTGAGAGTATAATATCCACTGTCGGTAATGTAAAATTCTCACTCTCAAGGGTTATTTTATAGAGACCTGGTTTCCATTTGCGATTAGTAAGGAAATATCCGTTATTCCCTGTCCGATTTGCATACAAAATATTTCCGGAATCATCCATTAAAGTGGCGATTACACCTGAAATTGGTTTGTAATTTTTATCGCATATCCAAAGGTTAATATTCCCAGGATAATTTTCAAAATCCTTTGGTTTAAATTGGTATTTACCAATATTTTCGTCTGTTATTATCAACTTGGAAGGATTTAGGGTGAGTGGAGTGGTATTCTCAATCTCTTCTAATTCTTTATCTACTTCCTTTTGTATCTCTGACTCAACTTCTTCTGTTCTCTCTGGTAAGGGTTGGGCTCCAATAATTTTTTTCTTTTCTTCTTTACTCTCTTTTGAAATTAATTTCCCTTCTTCTGTTGGTTTTACACTGGGTTTTGCTCTATTCCCTGGGTCATTTTTACTTATCCAAACTCTTTGTGTTGGGGAAGTAATAGCTTTTATGTAATTTTGAATAAACTTGTCAGCAGGTTGGTCATTAATAGGGACGAGTGCCAGGAAAATTCCAGCGATGGAAGAGAGTATGAAGATAGGTATCCCAATTAATCCTGGGATTTGTCCACCTACAGTTAGGTAAAGAACCAGACCTCCAGACCCTACACCAATAGCTAAATATGAGAATTCTTTAAGCGTGAACTTAGTGAATAGCTTAAACTCTACATCTAATACATTTTGAGGTATTGCGTGTTGCTTCATAGGCAGTAATTATATACTACAGTTTATCAGATAATTAAAGATATTATTAGTAGCTTAAAGAAATAATATATAATAGGTAGTGAAGAAATATATCAATTTAAAAAACTTTCGTTCCTTAATGAGCCTTCCTGTCTTTAAGGAGGATATAGAAAGGATTTGGGGAAAGCAATATTTAAAGAAAATATTAAAGCAATATCCCAATCGAATTCCTAATAAGAATGAAAACTTGATAGTAAAAGAGAAGATTCAAAAAGCACAAGAGAATATCTCATCACTTTTAGCTTTAAAACTTGTGAAATTTATTGGAGTTACAGGATCTGTTGCTGCTGGTTTTGCAAAAGAGGAAGATGATATTGATGTATTTGTTGTTGTGAGAGATGGAAGCATGTGGCTATATAGAGGTTTAGTTGCCCTAAGAAATATCTTTCAGAACAAAGTGAGAGCAAAGAGGCATCGAGATGTAAGAGATAAGCTTTGTTTGAATCTAGTATGTGAAGAAAGGGATTTAGGATTTCAAAATGATATTTTCAATTTTCACGAATTGATGTATATAAAGCCAATTTACAACGAGAAATATGTTAATTATATATTTTCACAAAATAAATGGCTTGTAGAAGAATACGGTATTCGGAAGGAACTTCAGGAAACAGAGATACAATCAGAGGG
Organism: Candidatus Dojkabacteria bacterium; assembly: GCA_040773125.1. Taxonomy (GTDB): domain Bacteria; phylum Patescibacteriota; class Dojkabacteria; order SC72; family SC72; genus UBA5232. The sequence goes on along the minus strand of JAXGWV010000011.1, from coordinate 2,921 downwards.
AAGTGTAAATTTGTTGTTGAGGATCTTTAATTCTATCTTTTATTATCTACAACTTTTTTTTATGATTATCCGTAGGCATAATCCCGAATTAGAAAGGTTGAGGAAGAATTCTAAGAAGGGGAGGATTGAGTTCTTCCCAAATGATTTTAAGGAAGAGAAGGTCAAGCATTTTATGGCAAAGTTTGAATAGGGGAGTAGTAATATTTGACTTAATAATAGTGGTATTGTAAATTAAAGTAATAAGATTTTAAGCAAAATAAATGGATAATTCGGAAAATGGTATACAGTCCTCCAGTGAGGAAGTGGTGTCTAGTCAACAAATTCCTGCTACTAGTAATTCAGATTTTTATGATTCTGATGGCAGGGTTAAAGATGTATCAGCAGCACAAGAGCTTGCCGAATTACAAAGAACGCATGGGATGGATAGTATGAAAGCTAGGGAGAAGGAAATGGTAGAGGGTCATACAGAGGAGCAGAAGAAGAATATAGAGATGATGGGCTCTCTATCTCAGGACCCTAGATATCATGATGCAATACAAGAGAGGGTTTTCCCAAATGGGAAAAGATATCTCCTTATCCCAAGGAGTTCGCTTGAGTTACAAAGAGATCCTTCGATGGTCCAACAAGAAGCAATGAGACAAGCTAATTCCCCTATGTTTGTGCCTCAAGAAGAATTTATGAAAAGTGCACAGACACAGTATATTTTTTCTGAAGATGGACTTGTTATCACCTTAGGTTTAAATAGGGTAAAAGATGATGCTTTTTATGGAGAATTACAAAAATCTATGGTTGATGGTTCAGAGTATTTTTTTAATCAGCCACTTGGAAGAGACAGGAAGGACTTTCAGAAATCAGTAACTATCTATAATGAAAATTTTAGAGCTTTGTACCTCAAGGATGGCTTGTTCAATGAGAGTATAAAGGGATCTTTACCAGTTTTTGGGAAATCCCTTGAGAGGATATCTGCATTTGCTAAGGAACAAAAGGAAAAGGAGGTAAAGAACAATACTGTTGACGATGTAATGAACCTTATGAATGGTGCGTAGATAACTAGAATTTGTTTAGATCAACTAATTGAGCTTCTTTTAGAACCTCTTTAGGAAGGTGTTTGTAGTCGATGATTGTAATAAAGGTTTGTTGTTTGTTCAATATCTCAGATTTAAATATCTCTGCTGTATTCTTTTCATCTAGCTCTGAAGCAATGTCATCAAGAAGAAGAATAGGGTAGTATCCAAGCTCTTTCTTCATAATATTCTGTACCTCAAATATTAATTTTCCAATAGATAGTCTTTTCTCTCCCCTAGATCCATATTTCTTAATATTCTTTCCATTGATAAGCTCCCAATCATCTCGATGTGGGCCTACATTTGTATACCCTGTTGCAATATCTCTCTTCTTTGACTTCTCCAATGCATCTTCTAAAGCAATATCCCCATTTGATTTGATATACTCAATTTTTAAATCTTTTGTCTTCATTCTTTTTGATAAAACTATCCTCATCTCCTGTATTCTCTCGGCATATTTCAAGAACTCTTTTGTCCAGAAGTTTAGTTGTGGGTCATTTCGCGCAATTGCACCTTTTTCATAGAACTGTTTTGAAAGTTTCTTTAAGTAAGCATTTCTTTGTGTTAAAATTTTTCTGAAATCTTTAAGGGTTTCAACATATTCGTAATCTAAGGTCGAGAGTATTTCATCTAGAAACTCCCTTCTTTTACTAGGTGAAATCATTAATATTTCAATTTTCTCTGGATTAAATATTGTAGATGCTGTCTCTTCAAAAAACTTTTTAGCAGGAGAGTTTTTCTCATTTATTTTCAGAACTCTACTTGTTGGGCTTTTGTAGTATGAATATACCTTCTCTTCATCTCCATCCATTGTGATTTCTGCCCTGCAGTATGAAACATCACTGTTTTGTTCTGTTTTAATATATTCATCAGATACAGCCCAAGGAGATTTCCCATTAGTAATTAGGTATATTGCTTCTAGAATGGTACTTTTTCCTACAGCGTTATCGCCATGGAGTACTACTATGTCCTTTTCAATATCTATTTCAAACTTCTTGAATTTTCTGAAATTTGTTAGTTTTATCTTTTTTATCATTATGTTTTTAGTATAGCTAAGAATGCTTCTTGGGGGATATTAACTTGTCCAATCTGTTTTAATCTCTTTTTACCTTTCTTCTGTTTTTCGAGGAGTTTTTTCTTTCTTGAATAATCACCACCATAAAGTTTGGCAGTAACATCTTTCCTAAAGGCCTTTACATCCTCTCTAGCAATGATTGTAGAACCTATTGCCGCCTGTAAAGGAATTGAGAATTGTTGTCTTGGAATGACATCTTTCATAACTTCAAGCAATTTCACTGCTTTTGACCTTGCAAGTTCCCTAATCTCAAGGAAATTGAGTACAGATATTTCATCATGATTTACCAAAATTGATACTTCTACTATATCTGCTGGAAAGTAATCGATAAATTCATATTCCATTGATGCATAACCACTTGATAAATTTTTCATCTGGTCAAAAAAATTCGAGATTAATGATACTAATGGCATATCATATTCCAAGACTATGTATTGGTCCTTTAATGTAATATTGCTTGATGCAGAATTCAAGTATGTTGTATTTACATATTCTCCTCTTCTAAATTGACAAAGAGACATTAAATCTCCCAGATATTTTTCAGGTGTCATTATTTTCGCTCTTACCCAAGGCTCTCTGATTTCTTTAATCTGCGACGGGTCAGGAAGTTCCTGAGGGGTTTGAATTGTAATTTCTGTGCCATCAGTTTTTGTGATTTTATATTCTACTGTTGGAGCTGTAACAATTAGGTCTATATTGTATTCTCTTTCTAATCTTTCTTGAACGATTTCCATATGTAAAAGCCCAAGAAAACCACACCTAAATCCAGAACCAAGGAGATT
>JAXGWV010000010.1:0-18337 GCA_040773125.1 Candidatus Dojkabacteria bacterium | reverse complement strand
GTTGTAGCTATATCCTTTGTAGCATACACCCATGGAATCTTATGAGTACTTGGTCTAGGTTCTAAAATTTTCAAACCACTAACTTTTGAGGAATGATATACATATTTTTGATTAATCATTATTAATTATACAAATTATCTCCCCCTTTTTATACTGTCTCTTTTGTCTCATTCTCATTTTACATAGGTTCCAGACGTGTATGTCCCGTTTTTCAATTTCATTCAAGCGCCCTAACTACTATATTCATTCCCCTTTGACTTCACAAATTACTAATGTTACATTGATTAATAACTTTGCATACTCTCTCCTATGAAAGTTCCTAAAATAAAGATTACTGGTAACCACATACTTTCGGCTTGCTTTATAGTAGCAGCGATTGTAGGCATCATATATTCAATATCCCTAATTAAACGAACCTATATTCAAAACACACTACGACAACCCCTCTGGGTACAATTTGATGAAGAAAATACAGAGCCTAAATTTGTATTAACCAAAATAGTCTCAGGTCTAGTACCAGGGGATGGATATGATGGTGATAATTATTTTTTCAGAAATAAGGTAACAGCATATGGAGACAGTACAAGTGGAGAATGTTACAAAACACAATACAAATGTGGTGATGGAAAATGGCATAATTTTGAAGGAGATTCAGTCATCCTAGAAAACAGATGCCTAATAAAAATTAAAGACAGTACATATTGCAATGTAATACTCCCAGGAGGGACACTCATTGCAGCTTCAGTTCACCAAAAAAGAACCGATTCATTTGATACTAGCGACCTCACATTCCAAATCATCTCAACAGATGAGCAAATTACCATAATACAAAGTGTAACCAATCAAGAATCAATACTATGGCATAGCCTAGCACCAAACTTTAATAAAAAATATGTTGTTGAGATTGGAGATAACACTGCAGAAGCCACTGGGACAGAGTTCTACACATCTAGTGATGAGACTGATGGTGTCGTTACTACTGTTATCAAAGGAAGTGTAAAAGTTTACAATACCACGATTACACAAGGACAATATGCCCAATTACCATATTTCAATGTTTTAGCTTGCCCACCAGCACTAAAGGCATGTGGTAATAGTTGTATTCCAGCCAACGGTATATGTTGTGATTCAAACAGCTACTGCCTATCACCCCTCCAATGTCAGGAGAATCCTACTGGCACATGTAAAGCTAAACTTTTCTCAGGAGATAGTTCCCAATACTGTTGTTACAATGATCCTAATGCTAGTAGCTTCTCTCTGTTTGATAAAGGGAGTTATGACTGTGAAGATGGGTATAAGTTCTGTGCAAACAAATGTATTCCTGAAGATCAAGAATGTTGCTACCCTACAGATGAGGATTGTCCTGTTACAGCAGATGAAGTTGATATGGGAACTGGAGATGTACCATCTGACTACGAAATCCCAAGAAAATATTTCTTTGACCTATACGATAGATTAATAGCAGATCCAACATATTTTGGTCTTGTTTCTGCAACTGCTTTTACTGAAGATACTTTCAATTTTGATAGTGTTCTTAAATATATTACGCAATATCTCAAACCCGTTGTTGAAAAAGATTATGCAAATAGTAACGAAGCTACAGAACAAAAAATATATTGTGATACCTATCATAATTCAGGAATATGTCCTAGTACAAGAACATCTAGTAGTAGCTCCACATCAGCATCGGGAGATTGTAGTATGATGAACGATATTAAAATTCTTTCTTGTTACGTAGAAAGTGCTGGTACTTTAAATAAGGGGAAACCTGGATATGTGCAATGTCAGTACAAGATTGTTAAAAACAAGGATAAATATTGTACAAGCTCTGGAGGGTTGGTGTGTACAGGAACAGGAGAAGGAGCAATTCCTAAGAAATGTTTACCTAGCGGTTTTAACGATTGGGTAAATCCATAAAGAAGATTAATTTTTAATAATTTGGCCATGAAGAAACTCGTTCTTCCAAAACTACACCTTACAAAAAAACAAATCATTCTAGTATCTGCAGGACTCTTATTATTAATAGCATCTGTAGTTACATATATCATATTTAAAAATCCAAAAGACGGAAGTAATACTCAACAAACCAATATTCAAGGAAATACAGGAGAAGGATATGCAGAATCTGAGAAAGCAGAATCTAGTTCGTGGCAAAAAGCATATTCAACAGAAACAGATCCAAAAATACTTGTATATGGAGAGATAGCAGACAATCCATGGGGAACAGAACCATACTCAATAGATTTAACAGAGGAATGTGAATATGAGGACAAGGAGACGGAAGAAAGTACATATGTTTTAGGATCCACCCCAATAGAAGTAAAGAATCATTGTATTTTAACCCTGTCACACACTGTAGATCCAACAGAAACACAAGATACACTAACAGCATATCTTGTATTACCAGACAACTCTGTCATATCACTAAGCTCAAATAGTTTTCCCACTATACAGGTGAATATATATGAGAAAGAAACAAGGATTGTTCAGATGAATAGCCTTGCATATTACAGAATATCTCCTCAAGAAGATAGCCATATATTTACAGTTGAACTTCCACTTCTTTCCCGTATATTTACAGCTACTGGAACAGAACTCTATGCTGAAATGGGATTTACAGAAGGATCTTTCCCTCAGTATGATCTTGATGAGGGTAACTATGCTGGAGGATTCTTCCTCTATGAGGGTTCTGGGAATATTAGAAAAACTGGAAGTACAGAGATACTAGAATCAATGGATAGCAATGATAATACAAACATATACTATGGTTTCCTTTCTCTTACAACCTTTCAAACAGAAGCTATTTCTTTGGTAACCGATACTTTGGATATCGTAGGAAGAGCAGATTTTCTTACTAACCAAAAAACTTGGTCTGAAAAATATGGATTTGGTAATTTCAGTAGTTTTACTACAGATACATTGAAAGCCTTTGTATATGAACATACAGAAGATGTGTATGCAAAGACAGTTTCAAAGGTTGAAGAAATGAAAGCAGAAGAGAATAGGAAATGGGAAGAGATGCAAGATGATGATGATAACTATTCCTCCTCAAGTGGTTCATCTTCTACAGGTAGTAGTAGCAGCTCAGAGAGTTGTTATGCTAAAGGTTCTGCTAGCTATCAGCTGTTCTGTCAGATGTCTAGTCAGGGAACTATAAAGGATGGGAAGTGTTGTGTAAGCTATTAGATATTGGCACGGGTTTGCATAGATAAAGGGATTTGTTAAGATGATAGCAATAGTGGTGTACCCACTGCTGGAATGCAGAGTGGCACCACTTTTTGTTTTATAATTTTTCCCCTTCTTAAGCTTCTAAATCATTTGATGAGAATGAGGTTTGCAAGCAGAATATCAACCTTTTAGACCAGATCATTTCTATGAGAAATACTTTTGCGAAATTTGGCTTATGTGGTGGAATGGTGGAGACTCTTATGGGATCCTATGGCTAGAATAAGACATTTTAATCTTCTTTTTTAGGTGTCTCTTTTGTCTCATTTTTGGTATCATCTAGTTGGGAAGATAGGGTCCAGACCCGTATGTCCCGTTTTAAAAATGAAAAAAGAAATAGATAAAACACATTGGTCAATCCAGTTTTTAGTACTTTTAATAACTCTTTTTTTGTTCATATTTCTAGGCAAGATTATATCTTTAGAAGAGATCTATGCATCTAGTAAAGCAGATTTTCTTTCCTTTATTCCCCCTTTTCTATCCATTCTCTTGGTAATACTTTCTCTCTCTTTGAATAAAAAGAAGCTTTTTTCTAAGAGATATTGGTATTTAAATGATTTTGTTTACTGGAATGTCTTTTCTTTTTTACTTTCTCTGATTGCAATTTTCCATGGAATATACAGTAATATATTCTTCTTAATATTCTCCCAAGTATTTGCATATATTTCACTTTTTCTTGGTTATGCAAACGAACTTAGAAATGAGATAATTGATGGAAAATTTAAGAAAGGAAAATAGAATGCAATTACCAAAATTAAAAAGATATCAAAAGAAATACGATTTTTCATATGCATTTGGTGCATACCCTGTACTTGATCTTTTGAAATATCAGAAAGAAAAGGTACTTAAGATTTTTGTTAAAACAGAGGGTTTACAAAGTGAAGGGATATCTGAAATAGAAGAGATTTGTAAAAGGGAGAATATTCCATTTGAAGAGAATAGTCATTTGATTGATAAGATAGCGTACAAAGAGAATACATATGTGGTTGGTGTTTTTGAGAAATATGAGAGTATGCTTGATGAAAAAGAGAACCATATTGTCCTTGTAAATCCGAGTAATGCAGGAAATTTAGGGACAATTATTAGAACAATGGTAGGTTTTGATTTTAGAAATTTAGCAATTATTAAACCAGGAGTAGATATTTTTGACCCTATGGTTGTTAGGTCTACGATGGGGGCTTTGTTTGGAGTCAACTTTAAGTATTTTGAGAGTTTTAGGGGGTATGTAGAGGCTTACAGGGGGCATTGTTTGTACCCCTTTATGCTTGATGGTGCAAAGAGTATTTTAGATGTTGAATTTAAAGAACCATTTTCTTTTATACAAGGGAATGAAGGTAAGGGTTTAGATGGGAGTTTTAAAGATATTGGAGAGAGCATATATATTCCACATTCAGACAAGATAGATTCTTTGAATCTTTCTGTAGCAACAGCTATTGGTATGTGGGAGTACAGTAGAAGAAAATATTAAAAAATGGTATAATACTGTTGTTCTTTACAAATATGGGGACGTCAGGCTTTCGACAGAAGTTTGATTCTAGTTATCACAAACCGTTTGTTAAGTTCGTTATTCTTAACGCACAAGATAAGTGTAAAAAATAAAATCGTCGCTTTTGCAGAGCAGTTAAAAGCAGCTGTTTCAGCTCCACTTTATAACTATAACTTTGCATAAGTCTAACTGATTAGTTTCGGTTAGTGTCTTTTATCCTTTTCCCTAATGAGGGATCTAAGACAGTCGTTATTAGGGTATGATTGATTACCAGGTCAGTAGGGTAATTGATTGAAAAATATAACTGAGGAGATATACTTTTTGTCTAATCTTTTAGGTATATCTTACTAAACAAGAGTAGATATGTTTGTATATGGTGCTAGATGACACTTTTGGACATGGGTTCAATTCCCATCGTCTCCACCATTGTAAAAAATTTGTTTCCTTTTCCTATTAGTTCGTTGTATCCCCTTAGTTAATATGATATATCATATTAACTAATTTATATTTAAAAGACATTCCAAAATGGAAGACAAAAAATATCTAAATGAGGAGGAATATCAAAAAGTAGTTAAAAAACTATCTAGGATATCAATCATCATCCTAGTTCTTGGTCTATTGATAGGTGGAGGATTAATAGGGTATGGCTTTATTAAATCTAATGAAGTCAACAAACCAGTTGTAGAAGAGCAAGAGAAAAGTGAGTCTGATACACAAGCAGAGATTAATGCTCTCGAAGAAGAATTAGCTGAATTAGAGGCAAAAAAGATTGAAGAATTTACAACCAATGGTCATTCTGAGGAATATTTTAGATTAAATAATCAAATTGAAGAAAAAAATATTAAGTTAGGAGGATTGAGGATAGGAGAATTAGGTTCTTCTGTGGTCTTCAAACCTATTAAAGATGAAGCCGATGAAGTAAAGAACAAGGTCAAAACAGCTCCTTACTTTATGATTGGTGGTTTTGTAATCTTTGCATCCATTGTTCTTGCTCTCATGTTTTTCCTTTTCGCTAAGAGAAGACAAATTACTGCATTCTCTGTACAACAGAGTATGCCTGTTACTAAGGAAGGTCTGGAGGAAATGGCTCCTACATTGGGAGAAGTAGGAAAGGAAATTGCAAAGGGGATTAAAGAGGGTACTAAGGGAGAATAAAATTAAAGTGAGAGAAGTATTGTAACAATACTTCCAAGTACCATAAATGGAACAAATGGTATTTTTAAACCTCTGAACTTTTTCTTCTTGTATGAAAGCAAAAGACCATAAATTAATGCTGTAAATATTGTGATATATAGCCATGGTATTAAGTGGCTACTTCCTAACAAAAAACCACAGATTATTGCTATCCTAACATCTCCTTGTCCCAAACCTTTCTCTTTAGTAATAAGAACAATTAATTGAAATATCAAACCTAAGATTATTGCTCCAATTAAATTTTCATAGGGGAGATAGTAAAAATTTCTTGTAATCTCAATTCCCCAAGTACTTCCTTTCAGAAGATAGAGAGATGCATTTAGAAGTAAGAGAAAGACTATTAAGAAGAGAGAAACCACCTGGTCTACCTCCATTGTATTGAAATCTTTTAAGGCAAGAAAGAAAAGAAGGGTAAATATTACAAGAAGAATAAGAAGAGTTAATATTGTTTGATAGGAGCAAGTTGAATGGGATAGAACTTTAAAGCTAGTTAAGAGCTGAATTAGAATGAAGGCACCTAAATATACTATTTCTTTAGTTGTTAATTTCTTTTTAAATATTTGAGATTTCAAATGGATCTGTATTTACATTTAATTCTTTCTGGATGTTTACATAGTTTGCGGAGTCATCAGTGGCTGTTACACTTAAAAGCTTAACACCAGGTTCTCCTACCTTATCAGCAATTATCGATTCACAGCTCCAACCTTCCTGTGTCATTGAGAAAACTCCTACAAAAAGATGATCTCTTTTTATTTTGTATACGCTTTCTTCTAAGCAAGTCTCAGCATGTATTTGCAAAATATTACTGTCGTAGGTCATTTTGCTTGTTAATAATAGCCCAATATTTTGGTAGACCAAGTTAATCCCTGTTAGAAGAAGAACTGGCAATACTATTAATACTGTTGTAAGGGCAATGTATCCTTTTTTCATAGTTATCTAATTATTGCAAGAAAATTATTTGTTTCTGTTTGACCGTACTTACCTATCGATGAAATCTCTATGGTTACCCTGGTAGCAACTACTTCATTCTTCCGATTTGTTACTGGCTCAAGATACATCTTTCTAACCTGTACATTGTTTGGTGTGATTGGAATTGAGTTGTAGTAGATTCTAGAATTTTCCAAACGATATATCTTTTCTCCATCTTTAAGCATTACGGAGAGAACACCTGAATCATTGTTAAATACTGTATTTGTTGTATTAATGCTTAATGTTTTGCTGAAGGTATCTTGTATATGTTGAATTACGAAAGAAGAGGATTGGAGAGCTACAACTCTGTTGGTTGTCCTTAGACTTGATTCTTGTGTAGAGAGCATGAATGGAACAACAATCATCATGACTACAGCTGTAAGCCCTATGTAGAGTACTGTTTCCATTAATGTTAATCCTTTTAATTTGTTACTTTTCATAGCTAATAGATAGTTCTTTAAGTAAAGGTGTAGTGTCAGTATTAGAAATAAAGTCGGCTTTGTACTGGAAATACCTACCATGAAGAGGTGTAGTGAGGTAGTATATGCCTGAGGTTGAGTAGTAGGTACCGGATGTGTTGTCTGGACCGACCCAGGTGCTATCATTCATCGTTATCGATGAGCTTGTTCTTAATTGGATCCTCAATTCTGATCCAGTAGGTATTTCTGTTTCTAATGTTAATGTATAGAAAGTTGCGGTCTCTGAAGTTGTATCCAAAATTCTTGATAAGTACTGTCCAGATGGAAGATATCCATATCCATCCTCTCCTCCTCCTCCGTTTCCACCTTCTATAACTTTGAGTTCATTTGCTGAATCAGCTGTCAGTACATATGTATAGAGGTGTTCACCTAGAATTACCAAATCCATTGAATTAATAGATGTGGAAATACTTAATTGCCCACACTGTGTAGCCGATGTCCCGGTAGAGATATCAAGGACTATGTAATCTGGATTCCCGTATCCTCCCTCTCCTCCAATCATCGCTCTGTCCTCTACAGCAGTTATAGATCTCACAGATAGTGTACCTAGCTCGTATGAAAATATTAATGGATACTGTGTATATTTGTTTGATATATCAAGGACATAGAATTCATGTCCTGCATTTGCACTAGTGCCTACATATGCTCTGTTTTTGTCTAAAGAAACAAAAAGTGCAGTAGGTGTTACACTACCTAAGTTTGCTTTTCCAATGAGAGTAATAGTTGGGGAGTATGTGTAAACTTTTAAGTTGTAAGTATCTCCACTTACAGTAACATACATAAAGCTTTCATCAACGTATAAATCTGTTACCAATGCTCCACCACCTCCCACAGAAACAGATCTCAAAGTACTTCTTGAACCTGTTTTTTCGGTAATATCAAAGAGTGTCACATTGTTTCTGTAGCTTACAAAACCGATATTCCCATATCCTGCAACATGTTGGCCATCAACATTCCCTGACAAGTCATACCACCCGACTTCTTGAAATGGGGTAGTTTGAGTGCTAATTATCGACACCTCCTTCGAGTTTGTATCAGAACCGACCAATACATACCCATTTGTAATGGCTTGAATATCATTTGTTTTTCCTAATTCAACACTTCCGTTTATAGTAACTAGTGGTTCTCCATTTACATCTTCAGTTACAGTCGCCTTCACAAAAGAGAGTCCCGAGGCGTTATCTCCTGTCCCCATATATATGGTATTCCCATTCGAAGAAATGGTTTTTGCTACACCTTGCCCTGGCAAATCAAAAGCATATGTACTAAGTGATGGTCTACACCAGTCAAAATATCTCTGAGGGGCAAGTCTTACTTCACCACCGTATGTCTCTTGAGCAAGAGTATCAGTATATGTCCCAAGGTCAAAATCTGCTTTAGATGTAAATACTACTGAATTAATATTCCAGTCATTTAAAAACAGTTTTGGAGTAAGAGTGTAAAGTTTCCCTAACCTATCTCTCCACTGTATATTAATATCTATTGTCCTTGTATGGGGATCTAATGTTCCTCCCTCGGTAACAATTTGCCCTAAATTGTCCCTATAAGTATGTGATACTGTAAAGAAGTAGTTTAGTGAGTTTTGAAGTCCCGGGCCATTAGTTATGTTGTATGTTCCATCAACAAATTCCAAATGTTTTTCTCCTCCACCAGTTTCTTTTGATATACTAAACCACTCTTCAGACTTAACAAATTTAAGTGCAGAGTATATATCCTTTGTTAAATTAGCGGCATTTGTTCTTTTCGCAATATTCTCATATGCCCTTGTAGCATCTACCATCAAGAAGATTAAGAAAGAGGACATCACAGCAAAAAGTCCAATAGATAGAACAATCTCTGCCAAACTAAAACCTTCCAATTTTTTCTTTTTGTTATTCATATTCAATTAATCCTTCCTCATTTATCCCTATCCTGACAGACTGAGGGCCAATTCCAATATAGAAGTTTCCAAAAGATATTGGCTTAAATGATCCATTTTGAAAAAGGATAGAGTCATCTGTCGTTAGGGAAATTGAAGAGATGTACATATTGTTTGGAAGATCTCTTTCATCTTTGTCTACCCCAGTTGCAAAAGAATTACCATCGAAGAGGTAATATTTCCCATTAGTAAAGTAGATTCCAGTTGAGATATTTTTGCTTTTAGCCCTCTGTTGTTGGTAGTAAATATCAGAAGCTATCTGAGAAGCATATTCCTTTATTTTTGACTTCTGAGCATTCCCAGTGGTAGTAGGAAATGTTAAAGCAGTAATAAAGAGGAGCAATCCCAAAGTAAGTATTATTTCAAGAAGGGAAAACCCTTTTAAGTCTTTTGTTTTTAAATTTTTTCTAACCATTGATAGAACCCATTAATTGATAGATTGGCATGAGAACAGTAATCCCAAGACCTCCAATCATTGCTCCTACCAAAATTAGGAGAAGAGGTTCAATGAAGGTTACGATATTGTTGCTCATCTCTTCCACCTCTTCGGAGTAGAACTCATGCAAGTACATGAGATTGTCTTCCAAGGAACCGCTGACTTCTCCGATATCAACCATTTTTACAAAAGAGGGATTAAAATATTTTGGAAATTCAGCAAGAGAGATTGAAAGATCCTTTCCATCTTGAATACTTTTGTGTATCTTCTTGAAGATGTCAGCATATATAGAATTACTTGTTGTTAAAGATGATATTTCCATTGATTGCTCAAGAGGAATACCACTTGCAAGAAGGACACTTAGGGATCTTGAAAAAGAAGCTAAGACATTTGCAATGAAAAGGTTTTTAAGTATTGGGAAGTTTATGGCAAGCCAACCAAGAAACTTTTTGCCAGATTTTGTTTTAAAGTAAAGAATAATTAAGATGATTATTACAACTAATATTCCAAAGATGTACATCCAATTTGTTCTAATGAACCTTGCTGTGTTCATTATAAAGAGTGTGAATGCAGGAATATTTTCAAAGGCCTCAAACATTGTTTCTAACTTAGGAAGAACGATAAAGATCATTCCTATAAATTCGATTAATGTCATCCCAACTATAATTACTGGATATATGATTGCGCCTTTGAGTTTCTTGTTTGTTTCCCACTCTTTTTGAATTGACTCAGAAACAAATTTTAAATTCTTTTCTAAAGAACCACCTTTTTCTCCAGCTTCTACTACAGAGGATATTGTTTTGGGAAAGACTTTAGGAAATTGATCCATAGCACTTGCAAGACTTACCCCTTTCTTAACTTCACTGGAGATATATCCATATATTTTGTTTAACTTAGGATCACTTGATTGTTCTGAAATGGTTTCTATTGTTTCCGACAAAGGAATCCCAGCCTTCAAGAGTGCAGTAAGAGATTTAATTGACATGAGAAGAGCTGGGACTTTAACCTTGTAACCTTGTAGGGTCTTTAGGAGTTTAGCCTTTTTCTTGTCATCTATCTGTATTTGATTGAGTTGTTCATCATTAACCTTCTCTTCTGCTTGAGTTGGTTCACCTTTCATATCTTCTTCTTTTACTTTTTTTTCTTTTTCACCTTCCATTAATCTTTAATTGCAATTACTTTAATTAATTCTTTTACATCTATCATACCCTCTTTTAATTTACTTGCCGCATCCTCGGCCATTAGTTTAAAATCACCCTTCTTTGCTGTTGTCAAAATAGCATCCATTGATGGATTTGAAATGATAATGTCTCTTAATTGTTTGTCAATGTACAGTAGCTCATAAATACCTACTCTCCCAGTGTATCCAGTATTATTACATTTCTCACAACCTACCGCTTTGTAGAGTTTCTGAGATGGTTTTACAAATTTTTGGAGATCAGGTCTTAATTTTAGGAGTTCTCTGTTTTCTTCATCTTTTTCTAGTACATACTCTTTTTTACACTCATTGCAGAGTCTCCTTGCAAGCCTTTGGGCTACTACAATGTTTAATGTTGAAGCAATTAGAAAAGGTTCAATTCCCATATCAATGAGTCTAGGAATGGCACTTACAGAGTCATTTGCATGAAGGGTGGAGAGTACTAAGTGTCCTGTGAGGGCTGAATTTACAGTAATTCTAGCAGTCTCAGTGTCTCTAATCTCCCCTACCATGATTACATTTGGGTCTTGTCTTAGAATTGATCTTAATCCTGTAGCAAATGTTAAATCACTTTTTACATTTATCTGTATGTGGTTTACACCTTCAATACTGTACTCAACTGGGTCTTCGATTGTTGTAATATTTACCTCTCTCGTATTAAGGATCTTAAGGATAGAGTAGAGGGTTGTAGTTTTACCACTACCAGTAGGCCCTGTGATGAGGATTAAACCGTATGGCTGCCTGTATGATTTTTCAAGCAATTCTAGATCCTTATCACTAAGGCCTAAATCAGACATGGAGTATGATTTGTTTGCCTGAGTGAGTAGTCTAATTACTACTTTCTCCCCAAAAGTCACAGGCAATATTGACACTCTTGCGTCAACATTGTATGTGTCTTTTTCTTGAGATTGAAATGCCTCTAGTCTATTTAGTGTTTTTTTAATTCCCTCCTCCTTATCTTTGTCCTCGCTTTTGTCCTTCTCATCCTCTTTTGCGTCTTCGTCTTCTTTTTTTTGTTCCTCTTCATTTTCCTTTTTTGATATTGGTTCCCCATCGATTAAGGATTTGTTGAATTCAAACGGAATTTTCCCATCTTGAGGTGATAGGTGAACATCAGTTCTTAACTTTGCCCTAACCTTTATTATGAAGAGTAAGCTTTCTTTTAATTCTGGACCTATGGAAATTGTATCTCTTAATACACCATCAACTCTGTATCGTACTAAGAGGACATTGTCTTCTTTTGACTCTATGTGAATATCAGAAGCTCTGCTCTTTAGGGCATCAAGAATTAAAGCATCAAGGAAGTCAGAAATATTGATCTTCTTCTTGAGCACATCATCCATTAATTCTAGTAGTTCAATCATAACCCTAGGACAGCTAAGAGCTATCTGATACTCACTTTAAATAAGCAAACGTTTAATACAGCAAAGGACCTATCTCTTTACTGCGATAACTTTACCATCTTCTGCATTTGGGGCAGCAATCTGTACCCTTGTTCCAATTGTGCAGATTACATAGCCTGTGTTCTCCGCATTTCCCTCTGATGGGTCGACAGGAATGCTTACCATATAGTCAGCATCTCCAGTGCCCGTAAGGATGGCTCCAAGGTTTACATTACCCGTAGCTGTACCAATAGGTGTACCTATTGTCGGGTCAGTAGGATCACATGCTGCAATTCCGGTTGGGAGTATTTTCCCATCAGTTGTGTACTGTGTGACAGCATTAAGGATTGCGTTCACATCCGAGCTCCTCTGTGCATTTCTTGTATCCCTAAAGTTCTTCCCAGGGTTGATAGCAACAATTGTTATTGTAGACAGTATGACGATCAACGCTACAACAACAAGGATCTCGATAAGTGAGAAACCTTCGTATCTTTTTCTATTCATAGAAAAATATATTAAATAAAATTAAGTACATATCTAATATATGAAGGAATTGAAATTGTGTCAAATAGTAGAAAATTTAAGTAAATATATAAATATAAAATTATACATATGGTAGAATAGTGAGCTATATTATTTTTAATCATACTAATTTGAAAAAACTACTCTTAGGTATTCTACTAGTATTGCTTTTTCCTCTACCTTCATTAGCAAAGGAACAGGTAACTCTCTTCTGGGGAGTTAGTTGCCCATATTGTCATACTGTAAGAGAAAAAATTTCTGAAGAAAAACTAAATGAGAAGATAGATATTGTAGAAATTGAGTTACAGGAGAACAAAGAAAATATCTCTAAGTTTGAAGAGAAGATAAAGGAATGTAATATCAATCCACAACAGGCAGGTATTCCGTTGCTTTTTGCTGATGGAAAATGTTACCAAGGAGTAGATCCAATTCTAGAGAAACTACATGGAATGGTCGAAGGAAGAGATGTAAATAGTGCTGTTGAGGAGATAGATTTGGTAGAAGGTAAAAGAAATACAGAGATAATGATTGGTATAGTGTTTCTTTTTCTTGTTGTAATTGTTTTGTTTGGATACTACAGACAGAATATGAAAGCAGGTAGAAAGAAAAATGGTAAGAAGATACACACCTTAATACTGCTTTTACTAGCTCCTTTGTTTTTTGCCTCCAAGACATATGCCATATGTCCTTTGTGTACAATTGCAGTTGGTGCGGGAGTAGGATTCTCTAGATCCTTAGGTATAGATGATGTAATTGTGGGACTTTGGGTTGGAGGTCTTCTTGTTTCAGCCAGTATGTGGTTTTTTGAGTGGCTTAAAACAAAGAAGATCACAAAGAAACATACTGAAATATATTGGGCCCTAGGGGTAGCGTTGTTGATGTATGCCATTACCTTAATACCTTTAAAAATGACTGGGATAATTGGACATCCATTTAACACAATGTTGGGTATTGACAAGGTTTTGTTGGGTATAATGATAGGAAGTGTTGTGTTTTTTTCTTCTGGAAGGTTACACTTTTACCTCAAGAGGATGAACAATGATATGGTGTATTTCCCATATCAGAAGGTTGTAATTCCGGTTGGAGCTTTGTGGCTGACTACAATTATCTTGTATTTAATAGTATACTATTAAACTTAAATTGACTTTTTTGTATATGTCAAAAGGAAAAAAGGTAACTACCGAGGATGTGAACAAATTGGTGGAAAAGTATGATGCATTGAAAAAAGAGGAGAAATTAGATTTGTCTGCAGATCAAGATCTTTCCATTGCCATTATGAACCTCATTTCTATAGAAGAGCATCTGTTTTTTAGTGGTGGTAAGACAGGAAATCCTAAATACTACGAACTTCTAAAAGAGGTAAGAGATATGAGAAAAGAATTGTTGAAGAAAATTATCAAGGAGTACGATGGAGAGGTATGGTGTATTTCCAAACATCTTCTTGCAAGTAGTTACAGACTTATGGAGTATGGTACAAAATGTTTGGGAAGAGGAAAGAGTAAGGAAGCTTACGATATGTTTGAGAAAGCGTACAATCTGTATTCTTTGTTTTGGGCGTTGAATATGGGAGTTATTAATCTAGGTGAAATTAAAGAAGCAAAATGAAGAAAGAAGTTAAGAAGAAAAAGAAAAATGACTTTTGGAGTAAAATCGGAGACGTTGTGAAAAACGCTGTAGATTGCTGTATTGAGTAGGAACTACTTTGTCTTAGTTTCTTGTTCTTCTATTGGTCCTAATTTTTGCTTTACTAAGAAGTAGTAGAGAAGTCCTGGAATTATTCCAAATCCCATTAGTGTACCAACGATGAGTATTACTAGCCAAAGAGTTTTGTCTTTGAATTCTCTCTTGTTGCAATCAATTATCATTACAATGTTTAGTACTATTCCAGCGATTGTAAAGAGACTGAAGAATACTAATACTAAAAGAAGGAGAGAGAAACTACCCAAAATCCCAGCAATGCCTTTTTCTAAATCTTTTGTAGGGACACTTTTAATGGTTCTTGAGATATCATCAATATCATCCTGAACCTCTTCTTTTTGGTTGTCGAATTCATCAATTTCCTCATCAAAAAGTTGATTCTTCTCGTCAGTATCAAGAACCTCTTCCTCGGCTTTCTTAAAGTTTTCGTCCATTAGCTTTTTTGTTTCTTCCATTTGTCTCTCTATCTCTTCATCTGTTGGCATTTGGGAAAGGATATTATCTTGATTTGCAAAAGAATGTAGTGGTATGAGAAGTGTAAAAAGGAATACAAAGGTAGAGATTTTTAATATGTTTTTAACCATTAATATGTATATCTAAATTAATATGAACATCATTATTATACTCGTAGATGAGGTTGTCAACTAAAATTTAATGTAACAAGTTTTTATAGGAGAAATGAAAAAATACATGAACCATACAAAAGTAAAGAGGGGAATTGCTTATTAAAGATATGTTTGTTTCATTTTAACTATTATGAGGAAGAATTGAATTGAATTAATTCAACGAGCTTACAGAGGGAGAGAGAAAAAATGCCAATTAATTAAGATATTTCAGGGAAGTAGAAATATGGGATAGAGATATAGGATAGGTCCTTATAGTGTGTTTTGAGTAAAGGGAATAATTATATTACAAATTCTTTTGAATATTTCTTTTTATACTAATCATAAAACTTTGATATGAAAGAGATATTGTCGAGGGGAACAGCATTATACAAATCTATACTAAGATAGCTTGAGCTGAAATAGATTTCTTTTTAGTACTGAGTAATATCTTTTATTTTTTCGCTTGTATTTCTTGGAGATCATCCATATCTAATGCATTTGCCATATACGACACTTCTTCTAGTAGTGGTAGTACATACTCATCGTTAGGTACTTTTTCATAGTGTTCGTCTTGAATATTATATTCATAAAAATAACGCCACCCCTTTTCATTACATGCTATTCTAAGATATATTACTAAAATGAATATACCAAAATTTTTCAAAAAGAATGTTAATATATCTATTCTCCTAATATCAGTATTGGTATTGATAACAGTAATAATAATACAAAATACAAAACTAGAAAGTATTCGAACAAGAGGAGACATATCAAAAAGAGAAATGCAAGATGATTCTACTAGATTAACTTCTACATATGGTGTAGAGGAGTATATACAAAATTGGAATGGGGTAATAGATGGCTATGAAAGAGAATATGAATATATATCATCTCCTAAATATTACCTATCCGAAGATAAAAACAAAGTAAGAGATTCATGGACTTTAAAGGGCGGGTATAAGTTGGTACTAGATTGTCCCAAGATAGAATTAATAGATGTGGCTTCTGAAGTTCCATACGGTTGCAAGGTAGAGTACAATAATCAATTAATTAGTTCTTCTGTTCGCTTCAATATCCTTCCATGGGGAGTCGGGAAATCCACACCATCATATGTAGCTCTCGTTGTTTATTCTCCACACAACAGTATATTGGAAGAATTAGAGATACTTGCTTTGGGAGGTTATCGTGGAGGATATGTTGATGATATCACTATATACAGATTAGAAGATGGCAAGGCAGTATTAATACCTTTCAGTTTCCAAAATAAATTCCTTCAATCGTGGATAGTTGAAAGTTCTATGAGTATTGGTATGTATTACAATGCAATGGGGGAAGTAAAACTAGTTACAGCCTACTATGACCAATTGGAAGATTTGGTGGGACCAGTAATTAGGGAATGGAAACTTGGGAAGGATTCCTTAACCCTAGAAAAAACATTTGGTATTACTACCAGGTAAAGCATTCTTCCCTAAATCTTTCTAAACAAACGTAAGTGCATAACCCTTCTTACCTGCTCTTCCTGTTCTCCCAATCCTATGTATGTAGTCATCATAATTTTCAGGCATATCATAGTTAATAACATGAGTAATATTGTTAATATCTAGCCCTCTAGATGCTACATCCGTTGCTATCAATATGTTAAGGTAATCTTTCTTAAAAGAATCTATTATTCTAGTTCTTTGTGATTGCCTCTTATCTCCATGTAATGCATTAACCTTAATCCCCTTTTCTATCAATTTGTTAGAGAGAGTATCTGCTTGTCTCTTTGTTCTAGTAAATATTAATACTTTCTTAAATTCTTCTTTGTTAATATATTCACACAAAACATCAAACTTATTCTCTCCATCTTTCAAACGTATTACATCTTGATCAACATTCTTTCCTCTTACTTCCTCTTCTACATGTATCTTAACAGGTCTTTTTAAAAGTGTATTTGCAATCTCCTCACTCTTTTTGTTCATAGTGGCTGAGAAAAACAGAGACTGTTTCTTCTCATTAAGTTTGGAAATGATAAACCGGATGTCCTCAATAAAGCCCATATCAAGCATTCTATCTACTTCATCCAACACGACATTGTTTATTCTAAGTAAATCTATTGCCTTTCTACCAACCAAATCTTTTAATCTTCCTGGTGTAGCTATTACAAAATTAGGATCTCTTTTCAATACCCCAATCTGTTTCCCCATACTATTTCCACCCATAATCAATACAGATCTCATACCTGTATTTCTTGCTAGTTGCATAAATTCATCCTGAATTTGCATTGCTAACTCTCTGGTAGGAACTACAATTAGAAACCTTTGAGAACTATCTAACATACCCTTGTTAATCATTGGGATGAGAAATGCTGCTGTCTTTCCCGAACCAGTATTAGCTATACCCAATATATCTTCTCCTTGAAGAATATGTGGTATTGCCTCATATTGAATCTTAGTTGGACTCGTATATTTCTTGTATGTAATATTCTTTTTTAATTCTTTTGTAAGATCAAATTCTAAAAGATTATGATCTAATACATATATACTTGGTAGGTCTTCAAATACAGCCTTTGCTATTAGCTGACTGACATTTATGCTACTTCCTTTTTTGTTGTATCCACCACCTCTTCTACTATTACTGTATGAAGAACTTCTATATGATGGTCTTCTTTTGCCGTAACGATTGTTACGTGCGTATTTATTTCTGGAAATGTTTTCCATTATTAAGTTTATTAATTTTATTTTCAGTTCTATAGAGGTAAATGAAAATAAAAATGTTTAACCTAATACGGATATGAGGCGATTATTTCGTTTAAATCTAATCAAACGGACGTCATTGTAGCATAATGACTTATATAAAGCAATTATTTCTTTCTGTTGATAAGATAGCGAGCTAAGAATAGGCCAAGAATAATACCCAAAAACTCTAGAACAAGTATTATTATCAAAGTTTCAGAATCATTCTTTATTGTTACAATAGGATAAATAATTAAGAAAGCTAAAAACAGGCCTATTCCTACTTTGTTTAACAATGGCATTTTGGACAATATCTGGGAGAAATTCTCTTTCTCTTTCATTAGAATTTGAAATTAATTTAATAGAAAAGTATTACAGATAAATTGCAATTTGACAAGACCTAATATCCTTTTACCACTCAAGTCCTCTTCTTATTTATTCTAGTCTCCCCTAGTTCCATCTCCGTAGTGTCCAATATTTCACAGTAACTACCAGCAGTATTCTACCTATC
>JAXGWV010000009.1:0-18661 GCA_040773125.1 Candidatus Dojkabacteria bacterium | reverse complement strand
TTAATGATTCGAACATTGACAACCTAGTAGCAGTAATTGAGAGCAATCTCTTTTATTTGTTGCTAGGTCCAACTTATACATTGAAAGATGTATATTGCTAATGTTGGACGGAGTATATTGGTGCTGCCGTCCTTTTTTTTTATAAATACTAATCCACAGTATAATCATCAAAGTAGCCCTGTATTAATACAACAGGGGTTCCTTTATCTCCACTTCCACTTGTCAAATCACATAAACTTCCTAATAAATCAGTCAATTGCCTTGGTGTTGTACCAAATGATTTTTCCTTCTCATACTTTTTTGAACCTTTCTCAACTATCTTCTTCTTAACATACTCACCTAAATCTCCATTCCCATCCCAATTCTCAGAAATATATTTCAACTTAACTTCATTTGGTCTTCCTAAAAGGCCTTTGGTAAAAAAAGGAGAAACAACAGGATCTGCAAGTTCCCAAATCCCTCCAACAGGATCTTTAAAAGCACCATCCCCATATATCATTACCTCAACTTTTTTACCTGTTTTCTTTTTAATTTGTTTCTGAATACCATCAACTATTTCCTGCCCATCTCTAGGAAAGAGTTTCAATTTATTTTCTCCAGTCTTATTAGAGCCTAACAAACCGTACTCTTTGTTATATCCAGTTTTAGCATTTTTTCTACTACATATATCGTCCAAACCAAATACAACCTTTGCTCCTCCCTCTATCAATTTTCTCTTAGTTTTTTCCCTAGTATGTATATCGCAAGAGAGAACATTCTTTGTATGCTTTAGAATGTATCTTGGATTATTTGAGAAATACACGTGAACACCTTCTCCGAAACTCTTGTAATATTCAACGTAGTCAATTCCTGTGAATTCATGCCTAAAAGAGTATCCAAAAAGTTTCCTAAATTTCTTTTCATCAAAAGAATCAGAGTATGGGTTAATCTTTAGTTCCTCTACCATTTTAGGGTCAATTAGATGATTTCCAACCTCATCAGAAGGATAGCTGAAGAGTATATGTACATTCTTACAGGCCATAGTTACAGCTCTAAGGATCATAGAGAACCTATTTCTACTTAATATTGGGAATACCAATCCAATTTCCTTATCACCATATTTTTTCTGAATCTCTTTGGAGATATCTTCTAAAGTTACATAGTTATGCTGACAAATCGAAACAACAGCTTCTGTGACACCAATTACATCTCTATTTTTTATTTCAATTTTATGATTCTTACAAGCTCTAAGTAGTGAATCAACCACTATTTGAATTAAATCATCACCTTCTCTTATTATTGGAGTTCTTATTCCAAACACGCAAGTACCTATATTCCTCATTTGCTTTTTGTAAAAAATTATAAAAGAGAACGAGCAAAAATCACACCAGTTACAGCCGCCCCAGTAATTGAACCTGAAAGACCAGCACCATCACCAGCTACATACAGACCACGAACAGAGGTCTGCAATTTTTTGTCAGTGCTTATCTTTGACGATCTAAACTTTACCTCTGGGGCATAAAGAAGTGTAGAACCAGAATTAATCCCTGGCATAACCTTATCCAAAGTTTCTAATCCTTCTGTAATATTCTTAACAATTCTGTAGGGTAGGGCCATGGCAATATCCCCAGGAGTAACATCGGTGAGGGAAGGCTCTACAAAAGATTTTTCCAATCTTCCCCAAGTACTTCGTCTACCACATTTTAAATCTTCTAGAGATTGAAGTAATGGCTTTCCCCCTCCAATTGTTGAAGCTAATTGTGCAACAGATTTTGCGTATGCAATTGAATTCTCAACAGGTTCTGTAAGATGAACTTCATTTAGAAAAGCAAAGTTAGAATTTTTTGATTGATGAGTAGAATTTGAATAACCATTTACACAAACATATCCATCATATGTTTCCGTTGCAACTTCTCCATTCGGACAGCTACAGAAAGTCCTTATTATGTCATGATATGTTTTTGTCCTTATTCTATATACTGTCTCATAAAGGGTCTCTGCCTGTTTTTTCATTATCTCAGCCAAAAATTCTACACGGACACCAACTTCAACCTTGTCATATATGTATTTAATTCCGTATTTGTCTGCTATCCCTTGCATCCAAGAAGCTCCAACCCTTCCAGGTGCAAGAAGAACAACTTTCGAAGGAATTTGCTCTTTCTTCTTTGTAATCACTCCTTTCACAGAATTTCTTTCTACAATTAAATCGACAACCTCTGTTTGGTCTAGAATATCAACTCCAGAATCAACAAGAAATCTTTCAAAATTCTGTATAACTCCCTTTAATTTATCTGTACCTACATGCCTAGCTTTCCTAACAATCAGATCAATATCATTAAGAACAGCATCCCTTATCAATTCATCATATTCAGGAGTTAATTTAGGAAAATACTCAGAATCAACACCAAATTGTGTAAATACTGTATCAATATAGTCGAGAATTTTTTGATATCTATTTTTGGGTAGAATATGAAAGGCTTTTTCATGAGACAAGTCCGCAGTGAAATGTAGTTTACCATCTGAGAATGTTCCTGCTCCTCCTATCCCTGACATTACCTCTGTTGGTTTTCTTTTTTTCAAGGTTTTACCCATATCTATGAGAGCAATTTTTAATCCTCTCTCACCCTTGATTAATTCATAACATGCAAACAAACCAGCCGGACCACCACCTACAATGACAACATCGTATTTTGGCATTGGATACTTATGATAATGTTACTCACAATTATTCCAAAAATTACTACTTTATGCAAGTGAAATTATTCAATTTCCCAAATTTCATCAAGAGTCTTCACTACAATCAAATCTTGAATTTCATATGGGTTTTCTTTGGTATTGTTTTGATCCCTTCTATCTATCCAAATCAAATTTTTTACACCCAAATTTTGAGCAGGAAGAATATCTGAGTCAAGACTATCTCCTATGACAAGTATATTTTGATGTGTTAACCCTAAATTTAGAGCATCGGATACTGGTCTCTCCCAATCTTTTGAACTTTCAATACTCGTTGTGTAAAAGGGTATATTATCTATTCCACACATTTTTTTCATATTTTCAATTTTTACCCTAGTCCAATCTTGTCCAGCAAGGGTATTTGCAGCAAAGAATGATATTTGAGGATAGTTATAGAGAAAGCGAAAAAGAGGGATTGCTTCTGGAATTATTTCAGGAGATATGTTGTAAAAATCTTCAAAATGTTTGTTCATTATTTCAGACATTTTAGGGTGGAATTTGTCTTGATAGAAATCTCTTAATCCTTGCTCACACTCTTCAATTACAGGGATAGGTTTACAATTTCTTTCAATAAATTTTTTATAAACCGCATCCGACATTTGCATCATTACTTCCTCAGGTGAGAGTCCATTGACTGGAAATAGTTGAGCTATTTCCAGATAAGCTCTTTGTTTCCTAGTTATATAGTAAGAATCTGTTGAAAAAACTGTATTATCAAGGTCAAAAATTACCCCACGAATTTCCCTCCTTTCGAGAGCTTTTTCTAAATTGTCTGTTGGAATTTTTTCAATATCTTCGTTCATTAAGGCCTAGAATAAAGCAAATCACAAATATTTTTATTCGCTGAATTCATTACAAAACTTTTCAGTTTATAATCAGAATTAATATTAAATGAAGTAGCACCTCGCGAGTTTCTATATCTTTGATACTCCTGTAAAAGCATATCGATCTGCTGAACTTGATTTTGAGGTTTTTCCTTCGAAAAAGAAACACTGTAAGAAAAGAATACATCGGAATACCCACCTACACCTTGGGGATTTGTTTTTTGAAATCCCTTTTGGGAAGGTGCCATGTTAATATTAAATACAAGATAACCATTTTCTGGTAATTTCCATTTTAAATCTACATTATATTTATCATCAAAATATGTTTCGATTCCAGAATCAATTGTATATCGATCAAGGCTATAAGGCCCTTGTGGATAGGCTTTATTATGTGGAGTATTTTTTACTGTTGCTCCTTCTACTTGATGCAGAAGCGAAGAAAGGGCTGTTGCTGTAACACAAACACCACCAGCCAAAGTTTCCCCATTAGAATTGTTAAATCCAACCAAATATTTTGATAATCCTTCATAAGTATCAATACCTATTAAAGAAATATAGGAATACTCTTTTCCAGCTTCAAAAGGATTCGTCTCCTGAAATTCAGCAATTTTTTTTATCGCCATCAAGTTGTTAATTACTTCATTTGGGAATGTCTCCTCTTCGGTCATAATAGCAGTAGCAGTTGCATTAATGCTTTCATTTCTACTTAATAGTTCCTTCCTATTTCCATCTGAATCCATAATAGACATAAGAATTGTTCCTACATAACGACTTTTAAAAGTATTTGAAAGTACTCCTATTTCTGCCTGTGATCCATCTGGATTCTCAATTACTCTAATTTGGGCAACATCAAAATTTGTTCCTTTTTCAATGTATGCTTGTTTAATTTCCGAAAAATATATTTGAATGTCATTATCATAATTTGTTGGAAGTAAATACAAGGGGACTTTTTCTTCAACTGTTTGAAAAATAGAATTATCTGGTAATAACTCAGCTGATTTTAATGAATAATTTTCAAATTCTGAAAAATCGTATTTTTGTGGATCAAAAACAATCTCTTCCTCTTTATCCTCAGATTGCTCTGTTAATGATCTTTGTGGCCCTATGTCGGAATATGGCCAGTACAAATTCCAGTCCGAAGAATAATCAGAAAAGAAATTTTGTTTTTGATGAGGAATTTCACAATAGTTTGCTTCAGGAGAATCTCCCTTATCAGTTTGAGTTTCTTCTTGAGGTAGTTGCAAAACATTTGAAGAAATATCATCTTTTGTATAAGATGCTTTTACCTCATTAATCTTAGGTACTAATGACGCACCAAGAACAGCAGATGCAATCACAGCCCTTTCTATTGCTTCTTTTGGTTCCATATAAGTTATTAATTTACAATAAAAATTAGCTTAAATCAACAAAATAATGATTAATTATCTCCAGACCTAATGATATATTTTCCTTTCTTTCCAAAAAATTTCTCAAAATTACTTCCATCAATGATAGAAAGTCTTACTTGCCCATCTCCGCTTCTATTTGAATCGGCAAGAAGCAAAGCAGTATTGCCATTTATATCTACAAATTTTGTTAATACTATGCCTACATGCCCAGTTGGAGTTCCATTAATACTATCAACTCTGCCTTCAGCATTCAACTTGAGACCGACATATGGATTAACAAATATATCACCATCTTGATATTCATCTATAGTTATATCCTTTCCTGCGATTATAGAGTATTTTCCATAGTCAAGATTTACCTTTCTATCATATGTTAATGCTATAGAAGGTATCAATTGGTAAGCATATCCTGCACTCATACCAGATAGAGGATAAGCATTTAACTCTGGATATAACATTGAAACCATATGCACAAAGCCTACACATTGTACTGGTTGACCTTCTATCCAAATTGAATTTAGTGAAGACAAAGCTTTTTGCATATATTCTTCACCATATTTATTTAACATATTCTCATACCATTTTGTACTCGTTAAATACTTTCCAAATCTAATATCCGACTGAGAAGGATAATCAATGACAATTCTTTGGAATTCTTTAAGACTTTCAATTACCTGAGGATACTTAACATTCTCTGGAAGCCTACTTAAATTATCTTCTCCATAAAAAAGACCTGCAATCTCAATACTTTCAGGGGATGATTCAAACTCCTTAATATCTGGGTCTCTTCTATTTATCTCGTTTTCTCTTATTTGCTCGTATCCGTCTAAAGTTCCTAAAAGATACTCTGTTTGTTCAATAGGTTCCTCTTTTGTCAATGAGAGTGTAAAAATCCCAACAGAATCAGATTCCTTACCAATATCCTTAGCATCGAGACCTAAAGGTAAAACATTCACTCCCATTTTAAAGTATCCATTAAGCTCCTCATTAGAAAACTTCCAAGTTAAATCCTGCCTACCAGAACTTCCCAAATACACAGTTGCATCTACAATATGAGGGGGTAAACTAAAGGGGCCCTGAAAATATCTAGATGTATGAGGTGCACTATTAATGTTAACACCTTCAAACTGATGTAAAAGAGAGGATAGTGCAGTTGCCGTAGCACAAACTCCTCCAGCATAAACATGGGATCCACCCCCATCTAAGCCCTTAATATAGTCTTCAACGATATTTTCTTTGTTTGTAAGTCCAATCATATTCATATAGGAATAATTAGTGTTGGCAACAATTGGACCATTTTTCTCTTGAAATGAAGCTAAATTTACCCAGGCTTTCAAAATATTAATAATTTTATTAGGGTAAATATTATTTCTACCAACAACATACACAACAGTAGACAATGTTTTTTCATCCTTTACAGCAAAAGATTTTTTCTCTCCATCTTTGTTATCTGATAATAGAACTGCAGAAACATATTTTCCTCCATATGTATTTGCTACTATTCCAATTTCTATTTCTCTCTCATTTTTCTCGTCAAGGATAGTTCTAATCTCCGCCAATTCAAAATTATTTCCTTGTTCGATAGGAAATTGCATTATGTTTTCATCAAATCTCGTTGTATAGGAATTATTTATTGGTATAAGGTATACCATTGTATCCTCAGTTGTCTTAATTACAAAACCTGAATCCTTTTTTTCCACACTATCTAATTCAAAGTTCTTATACTCTGAAAAATCATACTTATCACCTAAATCGTAATCATCTTCTGCTTTCTCAAATGACTCCCCTAGACTTATAGGTTGTGTGCAAACATTGTTCTTATTATCTAAAATAGAATATTCTGGGAAAGAATAAGTTAAAGGGGTCAAAGTATTATCCTCAGGGGGAGTTTTCTCTAAACTTTCATCAACCTGGACTAAGGGTACTTTCCCACTATCTATTTGATTCTCATGTGCGTCCAAGGGTTGCAAATTAGACTTTACTGAAAGTAAAGTCGAGGCCGCAAAAATTGTACTTAATACTTTTTCTCTAGAATCCATACACTATATATGATTATATTATCCCATAGTATATCATTTCATTGGATTTCTGTCAAAAAACAATAATTGCTCTGTTACCCAAATATCCCCAAATATTATAAAAACTTCCAAGAGTATATTTTCTTCTACCTCTCCAAGGATCATTAGTAAGAATAGAGGTCGGATTATCAGGTCTTCCGGTAAATCCAACTACAACCTCAGAATGCATCCCCTTGTAACCCGTAAACCCTCCAGGGAGTTCAAAAGGTCCAATTGGTGTTGATGCTCCATTATATACATAAACAATTGAGGGATTTCCTTTCATAATTTCTTCCACCAATCCAATTGCATTCCATCCACCCCTTACTGAAACAGGTCTAAATGAGCCTACAAAAGAAGAAAGAGGCCCCCAATGTGTTCCATACTCATTAACCCATGAAGAATTAGGATCTTCACCTATACCTATACTTGTTTTAGCTGCATCAACAGAAATAGATACTCCTCTATATGCCAGAGCCATTTTTGCAGAGTACAAATTACAATCGAAACCTCTTGGTTGGTAGTATTGAGGAACATTTAAAATTACAACTTGTTCTTCTGAAGTGAATGAGGAAGAGAATGTTTGATTTGAATTAATTCCATAAACAGATACCACTCCTGGAGAGATTGAAACTGTATATTTGGTATAGAAGTCCAAAGAATTACTTAATGTGTAAATTAGAGTATTTCCACTCCAGGAAAATGTTCCAGGGATATTTGGTTCTATTCTAAATCTTGATTCTGCAGAAGCTTTATCAACAGGCTGATCAAATACTACCGAGACTCTTTTTGTATCCCTTTTAACACCAAACATACCATTTCTAGGTGAAAAGGCTATTGCTCTTACTACACCAGCTGTTCTAAAACTAACTGGAACATCCTGCTCAAAAAAGCCCCCACTTTGTGTTTTTAATCCCTTCAAGAATATTAATGTGTACTGAGTATCTTTTGCAAATCCACCTTTAGGAGAAAGGATAAAAGAACTTCCATTGGAGCCAACAGAAACAGTATGGGGGATACTGGGCTCAATCCTATACAGATTAGTGAAAGTGTTAGGACTTACAGAATCTGTAAATTCAACTATAAGGGGAGTTGAATTCGCAAGAGACACATTGTGCCAGTTAAAACTTTTAATCCCCGGAGGATTAATCGTTTTAAATGAGAGTTCTTTAATCAGAGTTTGATTTTGGACAGAGACCTCTTCTTTTGTTTTTGCGTTGTATATTCTATTGGCTCTAAAAATCTTTATAGAATATGAAGTACCTTGAGACAATTTTTTAAAATCGACCTTTATTTTATCTCCATTTATCAAAACCTCATACTCAACAGGAGGCTCAATTTCAAAACTCCACTTAGCAGAATTAACATTCAACCTATCCAATTGGATTTCCAAATCGCTCTCTACATTTACATCCTGAGTTATATTGTCAAAATTAGTACTTTTAATTGTAGGGAGAGAAGGTGCAAGAAACTCCAAACTCTGCTCATGTACTTTACTTCCAGGTATCATATTTGAAAGTCCAACGACATATACAACAATCTTGGAATCTGCAGGATAATTCTCAGTAGGAACAACCTCAAATCCCTCAATCCAATGGCTAGAATTTGCAACATAGTCATATATAACTTCTATCTCTTGTTCCGGAGAAATTACGATATTTAGTGATTCCTTCATAACAGGAACAGTCAACCTCATTTTAAAGCTACTGTTCTCTTCAATTACCGTATCTTCTTGTAAACCAGCTAATGAGACATAAGGTCTTGCAAAAAGAGAAATGAAAAGTACAAAAAGCAATGCACAAATTGTTAAGGAGAGTGATACAAAACTAGAGACATAAAAGACCTTCTTTTCTTTTAATGAGGATTTTACAGACAATCTATTTAAAAGGAAGGCAATAAAAAGAAACAAAAGAGGAAGCAAAGTTAATAGAACTGAAATGACATTTGATTTCTCCAAAGGCACTTTATAATAAACAAAGGGGAGCCCACCTAAAGTCAGTATTACCAAGAAAATTACAATTAAAGAAATCGTTTTTAACGAAGATGATTTAGAGAAGAATTTTTTAATGATAAATAATGCAACAATAAAAAAAATCGTGAAGAACACCACAAGGAATCTAACTCCATAAATACTTAGATAACTATTAAGAGAACCTGCAATTTTTTCAATATTCATCGTTATCTATTTTCCGATAACATAGGAAGCTTGTCAATTGTAGTGAAGACAACAGGACCAGAATCTGAATTAAAACTATACTTTGAAATGTTAGTAAATACTTCATTTATGATGGGATAATCATGCTCAAAACCTTGGATGTGACTTAAATATGTAACTACTTTAGTATTTTGACTTACACCAGAAGAGTAGTTTTGAGTGAAAGCGGAGATCATCTGCTTAGCATCAAAAGTCCAAGAATCTAAACCATTATTTGGAATCTCCCATAGATTAGAGCTCCCATTTTGAGTATCATTCTGATTATTCATATTCAATCTATACGGTTGAGTAGTAGTGCTTAGTGTCCAAGGTCCAACAACTTTGTTTGTCCCAATTACATATGATGTTCTCCCAGATGAATCTACGATAAATCCAGAATCTTGTACTGCTCTAAGGATATCTTCATCAGCAAACCATCCACCTGCACGATAGAGGATAGGATTTCCTAATCCATTTTTTTGAAAATCACTTTTTGCAAGTGAAAGAATTTTCCTAAAATCAGAATAGCTATATTCTAATGTTGGCACATCATATCCTTTACCATACCCGTTATATCCCCATCTAACATCTATGGGAGTAACTCCAGCAGTATTCACATACTTCTCGTACATATGTAGATGTAGACCAATACTGTCACCCAAATTTCTTCTGTTAATTATCCAATCTGTAACATATTTTGATCTACTTTCAGGAGTAGAGTAGTAAATATATGGGTTGAAGAAATGTGTAACAGGAATTTCATATTTTGAAGAAATTTCTACAATACTATCTAAATTACTATTTTTTACATCTGTTCCTTCCCAGTCCAATGTCCAAGTCACAAAAACAGGGTATGACAAAGTAAAAGGCAATTCTCTTGCATATGTAAAATTGCACCCATTAATATCCGGATATATTTTTATCAAATGCTCTCCTGGTTCCAGATTACTTATGTCAATTTTCCCTAACCATTTCTTTTCAGCTTTACTGTATTCCATTTCTTTAGAATTCTCTTCAAAATCTACAGCGTATTTTAAAGAAAAGAACTCTAAATCTGTTTCTTGTACAGATGAATTAACAATTTCAAGAAGAATGTCAGATTGAGAAGTCCCTGCAATGCCATCTTTTAAATACCATTTTCTTGGTAGTGAAGAGCTATCGATAGCACTTTGTACTAAAGGCTGAATAGTGGCACAATCTACACTTTTAGCATTTCCTTTTACCTCTTCTGTACTTTCTCGTTCGTTTTGGGTATTTAAGTTAGACTTTAAAATTGTAAATATGCCAAAGGTTAAAGCCAAAATTAGGATGAAAAGAAAAAAAGTTGTAAACTTCTGTTTGTTTTTATGTCCCATAGTATATTATACCATGAAATTACTTTTTAAGAAAAAGGAGGATAAGAAAGGCAAAGAGAAGTACACCTAAATTAATAGCCCAAAGAATTAAATTCGATTTAATTGGGGTATTAATTAAATATGCTATTACGAAACTTGGTATAGTGGTTAGTAAGAATGAGAGCAAAGTGTTTCTGCCATATTTGTTAAAAATATCAATTACCTTGTTTCTTTTAACAAACTGAAAAGCAAACATCAGCAGGGATATAAAGATTATTCCATAGAGAAGGAAATTCATGGATGGTGGCCATCTGTTCCAACCTGGAGCTCCTAGAGCCATTAAAATTACCAACAAAAGAAATGAAAGAGAGAAGACCCAAAGATAATTAATTTTCGACTTGTACTTCGCAAATAGGATCCCCATAACATAAATTGGCATATATTGAAGAATTGGGAATACATGAGTTCCATTTTCAAGACCAACTAAATGTTTTTGAAACCAAATCAAAATTGGATTTGAGAAATTTAAAGTACTTAATACACTACCTAAAATAAAAAGAAAGAAAGATATCTCAATCAATATATGTGGTTTGTTTAATATCTTAGAAAGTGGCTTATGTATTAATTTTGTAATGAGTGTAAAAAATATCAACGAAATTAAAAATTCGGAATATTCAGGAAGATTATTTAAAATTGCGATGTTGATAATTGAATTTAAGGATATTTGTCCTTCCAAAACAAAAAAGGATAATATCCCAACAAGCAAATAACAAAGATAGATTAATAAAACTTTCTTTATTACCTTTTTCCAAGAATCCTCTTTTCTTTCTACTATTTTTTTACCTGCAACATAACCTATTGCAAAAAGAAAAACAGAGAAGCATACAGTTGCCCCAAGAAATGTAATTTTATCTAAGACACCTGTATTTACTTGAAGAAGAGAATTAATATGGACAAAAGACATTAAAACAATGGCAATACTTTTAAGAATATCTAAAGCATAATCTCTTTCTTTCATATTTTTTTATTCTATCATAATTAAGAAAAGCATTATAGATTGCGTTTACTATATCTATTATATATAATAAACGGCTGTTTAAAATACTTTTTAATCAATTTATTCACTCTTACAAATAGTAATCCCTAAGAAAGGAGGACTAGTGGCAAAGAAACAAGATAAAGTAACAAAGATTAAAGGTAAAAGTTTGGAAAGAGGAAAACAAAAGCCGTGCGTCAAGAGGACGAACGGAGAAAAGAACCAACATTAAACATTAAACAGCAAAAGAGTGGGACTACCACACGATTTTTTTCAGGTAGTCCCATTCTCTAATTTTTATGCATTAACCTTCTCAGAGAAAGCCTCATCCTCTTTATCATTTAAAGCATCCTCTTTTGTAACATGAACAATTCCATCAATATGGTTTGCAGGTGTATAAATTGTGTAAAGTTTTAAATCCTCTGTGGAGGAAGTATTCACAATATTATGATATGTCCCAGATGGAACAACTATTGCGAATCCCTCTGTGAACATCTGTTCCTGACCATCCATTATTACTTTCCCCTCTCCTTTCTCAATTCTGAAGAATTGGTCAACCTTTGGATGGACTTCTTCTCCTATGTCCTCACCTGGTTTCAAAGACATAGCAACTAACTGTAAATGATGACCTGTAAAAACAACTTTTCTGAAATTACTGTTTTGCTCAGTAACTTCCTCTATATTTCCTACGTATCCCATTTGTTTAATAATAATAATTTAGCTATATATTAATATATTACCATCCTTAACAAGTTTAGTCCAAACTAGTAGAATATTACTGATGTTTAAAAGCAATCTTTTTGAGAACAGGCCAACTAGAGCAGAAATTTATCTAAATAATCTTGAAAACAATATCTCAGTTATCAAAGATATTGTTGGGAAGAGGAAGATTCTTGGAATTGTTAAAGCCAATGCATATGGACATGGTCTTGTAGAGATTTCTAAAAAACTTGAGGAATTAAACCTTGATTATCTTGGTGTTGCATATATTGAAGAGGCTCTGTGGTTAAGAAAAAATGGTATTAAAATCCCAATACTTGTCCTCGGGGCAATAGATAATGGCCAAATTAATCTTTATCTACAAAACGATATTGATATTACTGGATCTTCAATAGAGAAATTAGAACATATCTCTATTTCTGCAAAGAAATTAAATGTTAAAGCTAAAGTACACCTCAAAATTGACACCGGAATGGGAAGAATTGGTGTTCAATGGGACAGAAAAGAAGAATTTCTTAAGAAAGCATTTTCACTTCCTAATATTGAGATTGTGGGCATATTTTCCCATTTTGCAGACTCTTTTGAAAATCCGGAATTTACAAATTTGCAACTAGAAAGATTTAATACTGTCTTAAAATATGTAAAGGAACATTACTCCTTACCTCCATTAATACATCTAGCTAATAGTGGGGCAATTACAAGAAAATTGGAAGATTCGTTCTTCACAATGGTAAGACCTGGGATAATGATGTATGGATACTCTTTAGACAACAAAATACAAGAGAAACTTAAACCAGTTATGCAATTTAAAACAAAAGTGCTGTACTTCAAAGTACTACAGAAAGGAAGTCCAGTTGGATATGCAAGTACATATATTACAAAATCGCAAGAAAGAATACTTACTCTTCCCGTTGGCTATGCCGACGGATACCCGCGTTCATTAAGTAATAAAGGAATAGTTTATCTAAATGGTAAAAAATATCCTGTTGTTGGAAGAATTTGTATGGACCAATGTATGGTGAGTCTAGGAACTAATGGCGAAGGTTATGTAGGAGATGAAGTAGAGTTGTGGGGAAACAAGATTTCTCTCCATGATATTGCAAAAAGAAGCGAAAGATCTATGTGGGATCTTCTAAGTAATGTTACTGAAAGAGTACCTAGGAAATATATAAAATAATTATTTTATACATGGATATTAAGAAAAATGTTTCTCTAAAAAATTTTAACACTTTTAGAATTGATGTTAGAGCTAAGTATTTTCTACAATTAAATAATCTCAATCAAATTCTTGAAAATAGTAAACATATTAGAAAAGAGAAAGTGTTAATTTTAGGAGGAGGGAGTAATACTCTGTTGCTTAATGATTGGGATGGTATTGTATTAGTACCCAATTTCAAGGGGAAATCAATCATAAATGAGACTCAAGAATATATAGATATCAAAGTTAAAAGTGGAGAGATCTGGGATAAATTTGTAAGGTGGAGTGTACGTTATGACTATGCTGGGATAGAAAACCTTGTAATGATTCCTGGAACAGTTGGAGGTGCTGTTTCTCAAAACATATCCGCATATGGACAAAATATTTCAGACACATTAATAAATGTTGATACTATTAATTTAGAAACAAATGAAGAAAAATCATTTTCACCTTCAGAGTGCGGATATGAGTATAGAAGAAGCAATTTTAAAAATATCTGGAGGAATAAAATTTTAATAACTTCAGCAACATTTCGTTTAAAGAAACATACAAAGCAGTTTGAACTTAGCTATCATGAGAGAGCAGGTAGATATGGTTCAATACTTGAAGAACTGCAATCATTTGCAAAAGAACCATACAGTATCAATGATGTAATGAGAGCAATTGAAAGACAAAGGGGAAAAAGATTACCAGATGTAGACAAATTGGGAACATGTGGAAGTTTTTTTGAAAATCCAATTGTATCAAAAAAGAAATATTTAGAGCTCTCAAAGAGAATCCCTGACTTACAAGCCTATCCTGTTGAAAATCTCTCTTACAAAAATGATTTTTCAAAGGAAGATGAATATGTAAAAATCCCTGCAGGAAGACTCTTAGACGAGCTCGGGTGGAAGGGAAAATGGGAAGGGAATGTAGGAGTTTATGATAAACACGCCCTTTGTGTTGTTACAAATATGAAAGCAACTGGTATTGAGGTAAAAGAATTCTCTGATAAAATGAGAGAGGATGTAAAGAAGAATTTCGGCGTTGAACTTATTCCCGAAGTTAACATTTTTTAAATTTCTTAATTGAATTCCCTTACATACTTTAAAAGTAATTTCCTAATTTCTCTTACTTTTGATACAGATAATTCAATAATAGAGATTGCATCTACAAAAATATTCCCATGATAAGCTTGACTCTCTTGAAGCTTCCTTACATGGATATTAAATTCATCATTGATAATTCCATATATTTCTTCTTCTTTTAACTTAATAGCTAGTAATTCTGATTCCTTTGGATTATTAATTTGAACCTCAATACTCTTAAATAAATCAATGAGCATATTAAAAATCTCAGTAAGTTTTCCAATAGGAATTTCATCAGGAGAGACATCAAGTGTGTGCATTCTGATAAACACCTTACTGAAATCACTTCCCAAATCTCCTAATTGCTCAATTGTATTTGATATTTTGATATACAAAATTGAAGCTTTCGCTAATTTTCTTGGAAGACGCGTCTCTGTTGTTGAGAGAAGAGCTTTTGTAATTTCATCATCTAAATAATCATTAAGGGTCTCGTATTTCTTTAACTCAATAGCTATTTTTTGAGAAGGATTGTAATACAATGTTAAGGCCTTTTTATATATTCGTATAGTATTCTCTATCGAATGACCAATTTCTTTCTTGATATCATTAAAACTTTCAGAAAGTTTCTTTGATTCACCTTCTTCAATATATTTAGTCTGAAAAAGAACCTCTTCTTCTGTTCCAGGAAGTAGTTTGTTAATTAATGATTCAAAAGGATCTAACAAAAGAAGGAATACAAGTGTATTTATAGTATTGAAAAGTAGGTGACCCAAAGCAGCTTGCTGACCCAAATTAGAAGTAATCATTGTTAACAGTAAAGAAAATTCGTCAACAAACAGTAAAAAGAAAAGGGATCCAACTGCTTTAAAAACAAAATTAGCAAACCCAGCTCTTTTAGCAAAAAGAGAGTAATCTGCCGTTACCATTAGTGAACTTACTGCTGTTCCTAAATTCGCACCCAAAATCATTGGGATTGCAATATCAAGAGAGATTACACCCTGAGCTGCTAAAACAACAATAATTCCAGATGTTACAGAACTTGAGTGAACTAAGACAGTAAAAAAACATGAAATAATGTAAGCAAGAAATGGTGAAGACAATGAAGAAAAAGCAGAAAGAAAAGCTTGATTGCTTCTTAAAGGCTCAATTGAAATTGTTAAAAGATTTAAGGAGAAAAGAACAAACCCCATTAGGAAGATAGGCTTGCTTGCCAAACGAAATTTCTTGGGGAAAAATTTTGAGAAGAAACCAACTATTAAGAATATTGGGGCTATAGGTGTTGAAGATAATAAGGCAAGTTGAGCAGTTAAGGTTGTTCCAATACTACTCCCGAATATAATTGCCAAGCTCTGATGAAAAGAAATAATTCCAGTATTAACAAGTGTCATTACAACAGTTGTAATAGCTGTACTGGATTGAACAATTGCAGTACTAATAGCACCTATCAACGCTCCAGATAAACGATTTTTTGCAAGCTTGGATACAATTTTCCTAAAACTTTCTGTTGCTAAGTCTAGAAGCTCTTTCCCAAGACTATCTACGGCAAAGAGAAAAAGGATGACAGAGGAAAAAAGAAACAATGCTATATTAAGATATTCCGAATAGGGCAGATTCATTACTTAATTTAACATATTGATAAATAATTTCCAACAAGCTATCCTAATAATGTATGACTCGAGTAAAGAAAAAGGAGAAAAACAATACTGTAATTTTGCTAACACTTGCAGATATCTTTTCATGGAGTCCAGTTCTCATAATTTCTGCGTTGTCTGGTGTTTATCTTTCACAAAAATTAGGGGTTGATGCTGTAAAATTTGTTGGAATTGGGACTTCAATATATTACTTTACAAGGTCGTTATTTCAAATCCCAATGGGATATGTAACAGATAAGATAAAAGGGGATAAGGACGAAATTCTTCTTCTAGCAACAGGAGTAATATTAATGGGACTACCATATACTCTCTATCCCAATATAGCAACTCCTGCTCATTACTACATTCTTCAATTTATTTTTGGTATTGGGACTTGTCTTAATATTACAAATTGGAGAAAACTTTTTGCTACAAATGTAGATAGTGGAATTGAAGGTACACAGTATGCCTTCTACGAGACTATTATAAGTCTTTCTACCGCATTAATAAGCATACTTGTTGGAAGATTAGCAAACCTTGGAGAGATTTATTTTGATGTAGTTATGGTTTCCTCTGGTATATTGATGATGCTTGGATGTATTTGGGTTTTAATGATTCACTCTGATAAAAAGAGAAAAACTAATATTAACAATTTAAAGAAATGAATAAAAAGGGAGTAATTGGAGCAGGTTTTCTTCTTGCGATTTTGATTATTATTGCAGGGCTATTCCTCAAAGTTATGGTTATTGATAAAGACTCACAAAATAATCCAGAGAAAGAAAATAAAGTAGGAGAGTTTGAAATTGAGAAAAAGGGATTCACCTTTGTTGCTAAATATCAGTTTGATAATAAAGAAGTGAATATGTGGGACTACAAAATCACAGGAACCCTCCCTTCTCCTTGTCATGAGGCAAGTACACAGGAAATTGTCCTTGAAAGCTATCCAGAGCAAGTATCTGTAATTCTTACTATTACTTCTCCGTCGCCAGATACAGCATGTATACAGGTTATTAAAGAGTATGAGAAAGTAGGTACTTTCCAGGCAAGTGAGAAAGCAAAGATATCTTTCTTAATTGAAGAAAAGTAAACTCCTATTTCTTAACTACATAATTGACTATATTGCTTTTAATACCAAACCTTTTACTTAATTCTTTAGAAATATTTATCAAGAAAGTCTTCCTGTTAAGAGAGACAATACTCCAGTCTTCTATTGAGGTAATGAGCAATTCTTGGTTATGAGGAAGAATTGAACCTGCATATTTAATAAACTTTTCTTTCTCCTTTTTAGCAAGAAATGGAACCTGCTTAAGTAAAGAATGAAAGATTCTCAATTCTGGGCCATCTTTCTCTCTCACTTCTTCGGTCTTATCAACTAGATATTTTGAACTAAGGAATAGGTTCAAACGAGGATTTCTATTTGTAACTACTACAACTCTGTCTCCATATATTTCCCTCAAATTCCAAAGATAGCCTTGTACTTTATCATCCATTTCACTTTTTGCAACTAAAGAGTAGAGTGGTGCCTTATCTTTATTCCCAAAAAGAACCCCATCTACATCACAAAGAATAATTCTGTTTCGATCCTCCTCAGCAACAATATTCTCTACAGCTTCTTCAAAACTTGTACAAAATATTTCACTATATGAAATAGACTCTTCTTTTTCTTCTTTAGGAAGTACAGTTTCTCTATCAAAAAAGCTTTCAATTTCCATCTAGAAATGTTTGATAATTAAATTGTTGTTCAGTATATCAATTTCTTTGTAAAAGAAAAATATCTAATGAAAGAAAGAGGAAGAAATGATAGAATAGGTCTATGGATAAAAAAATAATATACTTCGACAATGCAGCAACTACAAGGGTGTCTCCTGAGGTTTTTAAGAGCATGAGTCCTTTCTTAAAGAACAGTTTTGGAAATCCTTCAAGCATTTATTCTTACGGAAGAGAAGCTAGAAAAGCAGTAGAAGAAGCTAGAGGAAAAGTCGCAAATTCAATTAATGCAGATATTGGGGAAATATTTTTTACTGGTTCTGGAACAGAATCTGATAACTGGGCAATTAAAGGTATAGCTTTTGCAAATAGAAGAAAAGGAAATCATATAATTACAACGAATATTGAACATCATGCTGTTTTGAATTCATGTAAATTCCTAGAAAGAAATGGCTTTGAAGTAACATATGTTCCAGTAAAAAAGAATGGAATCGTTGATCCTAAGGATATTTTGTCTGCAATTAGAAAGGATACTATCCTTATCTCAGTTATGTTCGCAAACAACGAAATTGGGTCAATTCAACCAATAGAGGAGATAAGTAAAATTGCAAGTGAGAAAAAAATTCTTTTCCACACAGATGCTGTACAAGCGTATGGGAATATTATGATTGATGTTAAGAAACTTAATGTCGACTTATTGACTATTTCGGCGCATAAGATTAATGGTCCAAAAGGAGTTAGCGCTCTATTTATCAAAAAGGGAACTAATATTGATCCACTGATTGATGGCGGT
>JAXGWV010000008.1:0-21416 GCA_040773125.1 Candidatus Dojkabacteria bacterium | reverse complement strand
CTAGTAACATACCTAAGGACTAAATCCCAATCCTGAGCCCCATGAGTACCCTTAACAAGCCCTCCTAACTCTTTTACTACCTCTCTCTTGTAACAAGTAACATGAGTAGTATACATCTGTGCTGTTAAAGTATGTGGAGACCAATCAGGCCAAAAAGAAGGATCAAACCTATTACCATATTCATCAATCTTGTCAAAATCACTATACAAAAACTCTACCTTAGGATTTTCATTGATACTTTTTGCTAATTCAAGTAAACAGTTAGAAGATATCTCATCATCACAATCCATAAAAACAAGATATTCACCTGTAGCTAAAGATACCGCATTATTACTATTCTCAATAATATTAATACCTTCTACATCTATTGTAGAAAATTTAACCTTCTCTGAATACCTTCTTTGAAAATTTAAAAGAAAATCTCTAATCTCTTTAACATTCTTACTTGAACCATCTGAAATACATATCTCCCAATTGGTATACACTTGAGATGTAATTGAATTCAATGCAGATTTCAACATCTCTTCTGACTTATTCCACACAGGGAATACTATTGAAAACTTAGGAGTAGTCTTTAACCTTTTCAAATCTCTCTGCATTGATTCCTCATTCAAATACTTACCTTCAATATTACTCATCCACTCTCCATAGGAAACTCTCATTAGTTTAGAACTATCTCCCCCAGTAATTACAAATGTGTAAATCTTTTTAAATATTCTTTTAAGTGTAATAAATGGCCCATTCTTCTTTAACGAAGTAACAAGTTGCTTAAAATATATTGGTATTCTTTGTATTACTCTTTGAAAAAGTTCAAATAGCTTCATATTTAAAAAGTCTTACTATATTTCTCAACCATTTCAGTAGGATCTCCAATTTCGTATGTCTTATCCTCTTTTAACCACAATACTCTATCTGAATATTTCTTTACACTTGCTAATCCATGAGATACA
This sequence comes from Candidatus Dojkabacteria bacterium, assembly GCA_040773125.1. Lineage (GTDB taxonomy): Bacteria > Patescibacteriota > Dojkabacteria > SC72 > SC72 > UBA5232. The sequence continues at coordinate 20,466 of JAXGWV010000008.1, read as the reverse complement.
AACAGTATGGTTTTTTTACCAACAATCTCATCAAAATATGCAAAACACTTCTTCTGAAACTCACCATCACCAACAGCCAAAACCTCATCTAACACAAGAATATCTGACTTAACTTGAATCGCAATTGAGAAGGCCAATCTAACTTGCATACCAGAAGAAAATTTCTTTATCGACAAATCTTGAAATTCTTTAAGTTCAGCAAATTCAAAAATATCATCAATATATTTATCTACCTCTTTTTTAGTTAGTCCTAAAATCACACCATTTAAATACACATTCTCTCTAGCACTAAGGTCTGGATTAAATCCAACCCCAAGCTCTAAGAAAGGTACAAGTTTTCCGTCTACCTCAATATTCCCATAAGTGGGGATATATATTCCAGAGATTAATTTAAGAAGAGTTGATTTCCCTGCCCCATTAGGACCAATTACACTAAAGAATTCTCCTTTCTTTACTTCAAAAGAGAGATTATTTACTGCTGTAAAATCAATCATTCTTTTCTTAGAGAAGGGATTTACAAATCTCTCCTGTATGGTATTGGGAGAACCATGTTCTGGTATTCTGAAATTCTTTGTCAAATTTTCTACTTTTATTGCTATATTCTTTTCCATTTTTTTAGAAATGTTCTGCTATCTTTTTAATATGTTTGTTAAAATATCTGCTACCAATGATGACAAGGATTAGGGATGTTACAAGTGCTAAAAGTACAAACTTTATATCCGTTACCCTCCCGTATATCAATGCCTCTCTAACAGCTTTAATAAATCTTGCAACAGGATTGTAGTATACAATGAAACGGTAATTCTCGGGAATCATCTCAACTGGGAAAAACACAGCACTAGCATAGAAGAGGAGCTGTAATACTAGTTCCATAATATGCTGAAGATCTCTTACATGTACTAACCAAATACTAGTAAAGAAAGAAACACCATAGAGTGCAAGGAACATTGTGAAGCATATTAGAAGTACATATGCCAAGCCTAAAAATGTAATATGAATATTTAAGATTAATGCTACTGCAATTACAATCACAAGATTGATACTGAAGTTGATTAATGCCATAGTCAGAGAGCTTGCAACAACAACCTCTCGCCTGAAATTAATCTTTACAATCAATCCAGCTCTCTCCATAATGGAACCCATACCCCAAACCATTCCTTCATTGAAGAATGTATATACAATCAAACCAGAGAGCAGATATACTGCATACTGTTGAGATGTAAGCCCTGATGAGGAACCTGATACTCGAGAGAAAATCATAAAAAGAATTAGGAACATAAAGAAAGGTTTAAGAAGAACCCACAAGAAACCAAGGATGGAGCCCTTGTACCTCATCTTGAATGTTGTTTTTACAAATTGTTTGTAAAGATCAAAATCATTATTATTCATTACTTGTTTTTTAAGAATTCTTTTAAAGTAAATTTCTTTGAGTATATCACCTTCCAAACAGTCCAGTTAAAAAGGTACCAAATTGTCTCCTTGATTGCAAACCAAAGACCTTTTCTACTTTTTATACTTCTAAATCTGTTTTGCATATTCATAATATTTCTTTTTCGCATACCTAACTTTTTGGATGATGCCATATGGTCATGATATACCTCGGCATTTCCGTTGTAGTATATTTTGTAACCTAAATCCCTGATTCTCAAGGAGATATCAATATCTTCATAGTAAAGAAACATCTTAGGATTAAAGCCTCCAACTTTCTCAAAAACTTCCTTCCTAACTAGAAATGCTCCCCCCATTATTGCTTCAACTTCCTCAACTACATTAAATCTAGGACTATCTTCCTCCTTGTCAAACCTGTCATATGCCATGAAGTGCCTATCTACATGTATTCCTGCAGAGTTAATAACCCTTTTATCATTTCCTAATTTTTCTTTTGAATACAATATCTTAGGTCCTACAGCTCCAGCATCTTTTTTCTCCTGTAGTGTCAAAACTAATTTCCCCAACCAATCCTTTGGTACGGATACATCGTTATTCAAAAAAAGGTATGCATCATAATTGGGATTTTCCTTTACACCGAGATTATTACCTCTTCCAAACCCAAGGTTCTCCTTACTCTCGACAATCTTCACAGAAGGAAAATTCTTTTTTAAATACTCAACACTCCTGTCTATGGAAGCATTATCTACTACTATAACATCAAAATCATCATACTCTGTTTCTACAACAGATTTTAAATTCTTTTCTAAAAGGTGTTTTCCGTTATAATTTACAATTATGATCCCAATTTTCATCCTCTGATTATACATTAATTAATTTAAGAATTGGAAAAAACTGTTCACTACATGTCTAAATTCTGCTACAATAAAGAATAGGTAGTATTTAATTTACTAATAAGTACAATGAAAAAAATTACATATATAATCCTAGCTTCTCTCTTTGCATTACTCTTCACAGGTGTAGTGTATATAAAGAGGTCTGAAGCTGCAGAGTTTGCTTTCCAGGATAAATATGTACTGGATGAAGAAACTACTGTAAATGACAATCTCTACATATCTGGAGGTTCATCTGTGATAGAAGGTACAGTAAATGGGGACCTCTTCTCAATGGGAGGAAGTATTACATTAAACGGTACAATCTCAGGAGATGTATACCTATTTGGTCGGGATGTAATTGTGGGTCAAAAAGCACAGATTAATGGGAACCTCTACTTACTAGGATACAAAACACAGGTGTCTGGATTAGTATCAAACAACTCAACTGTAATTGCATACTCTATGATAAATACAGGTATTACAGAAGGGGATTTAACAACTGTTTCTGCTGACAGTGTAATATCCGGGGATATCTTTGATGACCTTAGAGTAGTATCCTCTACATCTTCTGTAACTGGGAATGTAAAAGGGGAAGCCATTATGCTTGCAGGAACATTTGACATTGATGAAACAAAGGTAGGAAACAAGGTATATGATAAGGAAACAATTAACCAAATAGCAAATATACAAAACTATGACCTAAACAAGAAAGAAAGTAGCTTAGGTCCAAAAGAGGTAAGTTGGGGAGTAAAATTAAACAGTATATTAATTGGGTTTACTGGACTATTAATTGCAGGTACCGTTCTCATATTCATGGCTCCTCATCAAACAAACTCTGTAATAAAGAAAATATCCGGCTCTTCAACAGAGCTATTTAAGAGTTTAGGAATTGGATGTCTTGTTCTCTTCTTCTCATGGGTACCAATTCTCTTCCTCTTAATCTCAATAGTTGGGATACCATTAGCTGGGATTTTAATTGCTGCATTAGTCTTTACGATTATATTTGGTGGTATATGGGTTGAACTTTCTATTGGTAAAGAGGTACTCGAACTTTTCAAAGTAAAAGAATACAGACCTTTTAAATCATTCTTAATCGGAAGAGGAGTTACTACAATTATTAGATTAATTCCAATAATCGGAGGTATATACAACTTCTTAGTAATCACAGTAGCTCTTGGAGCTTTTGTAAGATTAAAACACGAGCAATTTGAGAAAACAAATTTCCAAATAAGTAAGAAGTAATTAACAAAAAGGGGAGCATTAGCTCCCCTTTCTTTTATCCAATACCAATTTTCCTACTTAGATAACTCCTTTATTGCCTCCTCAAATGTAGTAAATGGATATGCACCTTTTACAAGTGGTCCTGTGACATTCCCATCCTTATCTATCTTTCCAATAACAAAGCCTGGTGTACCTTCAATACCTGCTTTTCCACCTTCTGCTTTCTCTTCAGCAATTAAAGTTTTGATAGCAGGATCAGCTATACAAGCATCATACTTTCCTGCATCTACACCAACTGCGATTGCACCATTCTTAATATCCTCATCTGTTGTGAAATTAAATGCATTTGAATGGAATTCAGCTGCTTTATTAGCATCAACATACTTTGCAACACAGTGCATTGCAACTGCTGCATTGTAAGGAATTCCGGAATCTGAAAGAGGAAAACTCTTAAACACATATATTACCTCACCTGTATCAACATATTTACTCTTTAATTCTGGATAAACCTCTGTTGCATGTCTCTTACAAAATCCACATCCAAAGTCACTATACTCAACAATTGCAATCTTTGTTTTACTCTTATCACCTAAATATGGAGCCTCTCCTAAAGATACTGTAGCATCACCAGAAGAAAGCCCTGTATCATCCGTTTCAGTAACTGTTGGATTCGCAGTATCAGAATCTGTATCTTTGTTCTTATCACTTGTGATAAAGATTGCTGCTGCGATAACTATACCTGCAATAATTATTGAAATTGGAATAACAAGAGAATCAAGGTTGATTTCAACAACATCTGACTTTGTTTTCTCTTTTACTCCCCATGTGTCTTTAGCTTTCGCCATAACAATTAAATAAAAAATTAAATATTTTATGAGCAATTTGCTATTATATCCTATATCTAGAATTTAAGTAAAATGGAATATACAGTAAAACAAACAACGAACAAAAAATCATCTAAGAGTACAATCTTTTTCGTACTCCTTTTTCTTCTTCTGATTTTCTTCTTTATCCAATATATATATCCAAAAATATTTCGAAAAGAAACAGAACCTAAAAATGAAACTAATATAGAGGAAACAACCCCCGAAGTACTAGAAGAGAAGCCCATTGAAGTAAAAGAGCTCTTCCAAGACATTGATGGACAGTTATCATACATTGCAATTGATACAGAATATGATACAAAGACAGACCTCCCAATCGTAATATACAGTCACGGCTCAACATATTCAGTAACATCAAATCCTGACAATCAACTTCTTAAAGACTTAAAACTGTATGGAGATGCTTTTGTAAAAAAGGGGTATATATTCGCTGCTTCAAATCAACATGGAGACAACTGGGGTAACAATTTAGCAATTGAGGATACTAGAAAATTAATTGAATATCTTCAAAGTAATTTTACTTCATCAAAGAATATATTCTTGATAGGCTTTAGTATGGGAGGATTACCAACATTAAATTTTGCTGCTAAATATCCTGAAAATATTGTCAAAATTGCTCTTCTTGCTCCTACCTCATATGCTACTTCTTGGAATATGGAACGAGTTGATGCAATTAGAAATATCCCGATAAAGATATGGCATGGAAACAAAGATGTTAATGTCCCATACTCAATGACAACTTCATTAATTGCTAGATTAAAGGCATATGATAAAGAAGTTGTGCTAGAAACAATTGATGGAGCTGGACACTGGGATGTTGATACCGAAAGGATAGAAGATATTCTCACATATTTTCAAACTGAAGAATAAAAGGACTACTCCTCTGTAACTATTGCAGTAGCTGGACATGCAGATTGAGCCTGTTTGACCTTCTCTACTATCACACCATCTTGTATATCAACGTCTTTATACTGGTCCTTAACATCTACCGAACCATCATCTTTCATCTCAAAGACTTCTGGACAAATTGCTACACACGATCCACACATTATGCATTTTGTTTTATCAATTGATACTTTCATTCATACAACCTCTCAATTTATATATCAAAAGAATACATCTTAAATGTTACTTTTTCAAACCAAATTTCTCAAACAAATTTTTCTCATCAGAATCTAAGGTCTTAATCCCTTCCCCCTTGTAAACAGGTAATGTGAAAGAAAATGTGGTACCTTTCCCCACTTGGCTGTGTACCCAAATCTTCCCTCCCATCATCTCTACCAATGCATACACAACATACAACCCCAAACCTGTACCACCTGGTCTAACAATATTGAAATTACTCTCCCCTGTAATGTAATTTTCAATCCTGCGAAATTTTGTTCCTAACCTCGGAATCTCTTTTTCTGGAATACCCTTACCACTATCTATGATGCTTACCTTAACATAGTCATCTGTATCTTCCGCTTTCAAGATAATTGAACCTTCATCAGTATATTTAATGGCGTTACTCAAGAGGTTATCAATAATTTCAACTACCCTTACCTTATCAGCATAAACATCCTTAATACCATCTTCAAAATCAACCATAACTCTTAATCCCTTCTGCCCAATCTGATACTCATATCCGTGAAGTACAGTTTCTATCTGCTCTGGAATAGACAATCTCTCTTTGTTCAATTCAATCTTCTTTCCCTCAAGCTTTGCACTAGAAAGTAATGTATCTATTAATCTAATCTCATTTTCGATACTATTCTTAATCCTATCTAAATATTTTTGGTAACTCTTCGGATTGTTGGGCACAAATTTTCTAAGTAAATCAGCATTCAATTTTACAATTGTGGCTGGAGTTCTTAACTCATGACCCATGATATCAAGCATATCTCTTTCTTTCCTTCTTGCATTTTCCAACTCTTCAACATTCCTCTGAAGCTCCTTTGTCTTCTCACTCACATCTTTCTGAAGATTAATGTTAAAACTCTGAACCTGCCGATAAAGAATTGCCCTTGCTAATGAAGCCCCTGTTATTGACGCAAGAGATTGGAGAAATTCAATTTCCTGTTCAATATACATAGTACTATTCAAATCTCTTTTCCCAAGAACAAAAATCGCAACCAACTCTTTGTCATAACGAACTGGAACAAGTAGATGCAAATCACTTCTTTCAAGAAGAGATATAAGCTCAGAACGAGTAGCTCTGTAAGACTCATCATCCATACTAGATACACCAATTAACTCCCCTAAAGAAATACTCCCTCTACCTGCAAACATAGGTGAATCTAATATCTCAAAAATTCTTTTACTATCAAAAACCTTATTCCCTGTATACTGCTTATTTATTACCGTGGATTCTCTTTTAACAATAATTGAGAAATATATTGGATCTATTGTCTCTTTAATAATTCCGTACAATTCCTTTAAAACACTATCCTCTGTCACAATATTTCCCAAAGAGTATGTAAATCTATCGATATACTTACTTGCATCATACCCTAGATTAATAATCTTAGTAGAAATTTTCTCTTGAAAAAACTCTCTGTATTTATCATAAAGCACCGAGAACAATATTGAGATAACTATACCAAATGTCAAAGCTTCCCAACCAAAATCCTCTCCAAAGATTCTTATATGAATATCCAAAAGAATTCTAAAGGTAATATAAAGGAGTGAAGCGCTAGTAACTATATACAGGACTTTCCCTACAAGTAATCTAATATTGAAAAGCTGATATTTAACAATTGCAATAAATATTAATCCTAAGAATATTATTGAGAACTGTGGGCCTATCCATATTAATTTGTAATTTCCTAAAATTGGAAGAATTAAATTGAATGTTCCACCTAAAAGTCCTGTTAGAAGAAACCCTGAAAAAATAAGAGCTAACTGATTTCTAAGTATTCCTTTTGATTTAATTAAAGCGGTAAGATTAATTATCAAAGCAATCAAGTAATATATTGCAAAAACTACACCATATGTAATATGTCCAACCCTGTTAAGTATTGCAACATTCCCAGAATCCTCTAATACGACATCTTTGATAATCAACGAATCTGAGAAAACAACTGCTAGAGATATTAATAATATAGGGACCTGAAGAAGAATAACTGTTTGAAAATCAATTTTCTTTTTCTGTGTAAAAGCCATTTCAAACAGAAGAATGAAATATACAATGTATATTGAGGCTACATAGTGAAATTTCGACCAATAAAGAGCAACAACAACATCATTACTACTTAAAAATCCAGCTAAGCCCACTCCCCATAAACCCAAAGAAATTATACTTAAAGCCAAAAAACGTACAGCCTGAGATTTCTTAGAAGAAATAAGAACATAAAAACCAAAGATAATATTTACTAAACCAATTACAATTAGAGCATACGCGTAGTTATTCATTTCTTTCTGTCATTTATCTATTTTTTTAATACAAATGTTGCATATGTACTATTAGGAGAACGAACAATTAATTCAATTTTATCAAAGTACGATTTTATTAATGGAATTATCTCTTCCAAACTTGTTGAAGTTAACTCTTTAAACTTCATTGCATCAAATATGTCCTGCTGAGGATTGTCTATTAGGACAGTTAGAATAAAAACATCTTTTGGCCCAAGCCCTTCAGATACATTCTTTAGAAGAGCCTCTCTCTGAGAATTATCCAAATACTCCCAAAATCCTGTACACTCAACTATCTCGATATCTTTATTATCTGTAAAAACATCTATTCCATTCGCAAGTATATCTCTCTGAACTGATTTTAATGATAGGCCAAGATTAATTCTGTCATTTATATTTCGGAGTGTTCTTTCGGCTTTGTCATTAGCTTTCTCAGACCTATCAACATTTGTTATTACCATACCCTCTTTCCCTGATTGATAAATACCTTCAATTGGTAGGAGACAACTCCCACCTGCTATTGAATAAATGGTATTTGTATTTGTTTCTTTAATCTTTTTGGCAATAATGTCTGAAACAATTACTCTTCTTTGCAATGAACCAACTGCAAGGTCAAGATTGTCTAATACGGTATCAACTTTTCCCCCAACACCAATACGATAAATGACATCCATAGTCCCATGTGATAAGCCTGTTGCTATCCCATTTATTATTAAATCCCATAATGCCTTATCGATACCAGCTAGAAGGAGAAGCTTCCCAAGGCGAATAACCTGTGGGTCTTCTTTTTTGATTTTCTTTAACCCATACAGATATTTTGGATTTGGATTTAATGGAAATTCCACAGCAAAAGAAGTAAATATTTTTTCTCCATCTATCTCGTCCACTTGAATATACTTCAAATTTCTTGAACTTAATTGTGGCTCATGTAATTCTCGAGAATCATTAACAGGTACTTCTATCTCAGAAGAAGAATCAAATGGGTCTTGAGTAATATATTCATTCTCACTCGCATGCATATTCTCTATTCCCATAGTTTTAAATATAAATTTAATTATTTATCTTAGACATGACCTGCTTGGTGTAAATTGGCAATCTTTGAATAAAGTGACTGATAGCGACAAAGCCCATGACTAAAGATAATTCTACATGCCAATAAAGAAATTCAAAATTAATATTGTACAAATTTGGATTCTTTATTCTAATTAACATAAACACACCAAACCCAAATGATGGGATTAGTAAAGTCAAAATTAAAACCGTATTCCAGAAAGCATTGAACTTCATTAGTAAAGGACCTTTGTTTTTCTGTTTTGTGATAAAGAAATATCCTCCCCAATAAAGAGAGCAGGAGAGTATAAATGGAATTAACATATTGTATCCATTTGATTCCTTAACAATATCTTCTTCACTTTCGCTACTTACTCCTTCAGACGTTTGTGTGACAATGGAAGTTACCTCTTCTTGGATGTCTCCTATTTTGTACTGCTCAAGCAATGTGTACGAGGAGGATCTATGATCTCTTCCAGAGCCATCCTTAGTAACAAAATCCTCTGTCATATCTTCGCCACACCACTCTCTGATATCCATGTACCTATCGTGACTAGGAAGATATTTTGTTAAATCATAAACACTATCATCAAAAACAACCCAACAATCGTTTTCTGTGTTATGAAGTCTAAGATCATCAATTGTATAGGCATAAACTTTGTTTACAAAAAGAAACAATGAGATGAGAAAGAAAAAAATGGGCAGAATTTTTTCCATACAAACAAAAAAGTAATTATAATATAGAATATAATCTCATACTTTCAATGAGGTTTGCAAGACACAAATAGGAAATTACCCTTTAATAAATGAAATTACCAAAGGAATCAAAAATAGCAATGAGTAGGCAATGAGGTACTTATTACTTTTATTATTATTCATTTATAAGATATAGTATTAGGTAAGCGGATTCATTCTTATATATTTTTCTCCATTTGTCAACTATTTACTTTTTACTCCCCTACATATACATTCCCTATATGCTCTGGAACTTGCAAAAAGTTGTCTGCCGGATATACTCCTGTATCTAAAGTATAATCTGTATAGCCCATACCCAATGCATCTTTACCAAGTAATTTTTCAACTGAGTATGATACTCTGTTCCACCAGATACCATCATCACTCCACTGACCAAAAGAAGAAATATCTGTACCACTCTTAAAAATCTTTAGACAATCTGCTAAATCATTGTTGGGAGCATACCTCATCAATGCCCAGACCCCAACTTCTATACTCTTCCCATCATCATTCAATAAATCCTCCGTGGTATAGTTTTTACCATTTAACAAATTAAAATCATTTAAATGCCAATACGGTATAACCTGAAACCATCCCTTTGCACTCATATTAGGATCTCCACCGACATTAGAGTCTAAATAGATTCCCCCATTGCTCTCAGTCATAGATACAGAGGTAAATACTGCAAGAAGTAATTCTTTTGAATATTGAGGATACATATTTGAATATTTCTCTGCCTGTTCCATTAAATATTGCTTCCCATCTTCCAACCTAGTATGAGGCCAGTATTTTATTGCCCTTTCCCATATTTTTTCTAAAGAGTCATCTTCTGACTCTGTTTCTGAAAGACTTTTTGCATCTGTTCTATTTACTTCCTCAACTTTTGGTTTGTTACTTGCAAAAGGGTCTTCTAAATTTGCTCCCACTTTAGAACATGCAGAGGTAAAAAGCATCGAGGAAGCAACTGCAATGAGTGCCAATCTCTTTCTGTTAAGCGTTAACCTATCTGGGATTTGTAATTTTTCTCTAATTCTGTCTAAAATTGTTGCTGGTTTTTCAACATTCTCCGGTACTGGAAATCCATTTAGTTCAACGGGAATCTCAGTATCAGATTCTATAACTGGGGTTTGTGACTCTGGATTTTGATTGTTTTTGTCCTCTTCATCTTCGAATGTATTCTCCATAAAAACAGTTTACATAGTAATACTTCAGAAAAGCAAGTATCCTACTCTTGACATTAAGCACTCGCCGTGCTAGACTGCTAATAGATAGATTGTTAGGAAATTGAGGTTTCTTAACATTTACCCCAATTTCTCTAATAATTATCATATTTAAATTGTTTTATTTAAATATATGAAAATTACAAAAAGGGAAGAGAACAATCCACAGGTTTCTACTTCACTCTATACACCTGTAAGAAGTATCTTTGATGATTTCTTTAGAATGCCTTCGTTGATGGATGATATGTTCAGTCGCACAATGATGCCTGCATATTCAAATCTTTCTGCGGATATCTGGGAAGAGGATGATAACTATTTTGTAAAAATGGCATTACCTGGTGTATCTAAGGATGAAATAAACATTGAAATTGACCAAGATGTAATTAGAATATCAGGTTCAAAGAAGGTTGAAGAGAAAGATGAGGGAAAGAGAAAGTATTACTTTAGAAGTTTAGATACAAAATTTGAGCAATCATTCAATTTGCCAACTGTCGTTGATGCAGATAGAGCAGAGGCGAACTTTAAAGACGGTGTTTTAGAAGTTAAACTTCCTAAGGCAGAGCAGTTCAAACCTAAGAAGATTGCAATATCAAGTTAATATTCAGAAGCGGGTTATACCCGCTTCTTTTTTTCAATACATATACTTACAGTTACATTGATATTTTGTTACTTCCTTTCCCCCACTCCTCTACTAGCCCTTTTATATTTTTTCAATCAGTATTCTATCATGAAGATTACTGATTGAATGATAAAAAAAGATATTGTATTATTCAACATGGTATTTCCTACTACACAATTTGCTCTGTTTTTTGTGTTAATTTTCATCCCTGCAATTAGATTTAAATACCAACCTAAAACATATGCTTGGTACATTCTTCTAGTCAATCTTCTCTTCTACTCTTTCTTTGGAATGAAATTTCTCTTGATTCTAATTGTTGATATCCTAGTAAATTACTTCATTATCCTTCTTCAGTCAAAATACCAAAGAAACAAAATTGTATTAATTGTTGGATTAATTCTTAATATTGGTTTGCTTGGCTTCTTTAAGTATTTTGTTTTTACAACAAATATATTACTTCAAACGGAAATCTTAGAAGCTACAACATTTATTCCAACAATCCTTATCCCAGTTGGAATCTCTTTCTATACATTTAAAATAATTGCTCATCTGATTGATACATTCAGAGGAGAAATACTCAAACCAAAATTTTCTGCATATGCATCATATATCTCTTTCTTCCCACAAATTACTTCAGGCCCAATAGCTAGAGCCAAAGAATTCTATGAAGATTTGGAAGCACCAAGAAACAACTTCTTTAATCTCGGAGAGACATCCACTTTGATTCTTGGAGGACTGTTTAAAAAATTAGTTTTAGCTAGCTTCCTTTTCAATTTCATTGGAGGACCATTTGCAAATCCATTAAATTACTCCTCACTCGATCTAATCATTGCTGCCTTTGCTTACTCAACAATGCTGTATGCAGATTTTTCTGGTTACAGCGACATGTCAAATGGTATATCTAATTTATTAGGTTTCAGGGCTCCTTTAAATTTTAACTCCCCTTACAAAGCTATTGGATTTAAGGATTTCTGGAGTAGATGGCACATCAGTCTTTCTTCGTGGTTCAGAGACTATCTTTACATTCCACTTGGTGGAAACAGGAAAGGAAAGTTGAGAAAATATATTAATATCTTTATTACAATGTTTGTGAGTGGCTTATGGCACGGTGCAGGTTTAAACTACATTGTCTGGGGAACGATTCATGCCGTAGGTTCTGTTCTTTCTCATATGCTTGGAGAAATAGAGTATTTCAAGAATTTCAAAGATACAGGTGCATTGAACAAGATACTAAAGTTTCTTGCCCAGCTATTAACCTTTGTAGCTATAACAATAGCATGGATCTATTTCAATTCTAGAAACCTCTCAACCGCAAATCAATATGTTTTAGGTATCTTTAATTCAGATATAACTCAAAATACTTTGATAAATTGGAGATTGATTGGGACAGTAATATTCATTTGGGGATTAAATTACTTTGGGGATTATGTAAAATATTTTGTTACAAAAATTATCAACCATGTTAACCTAGTACTAGCAATATTAATAATCTCAGCACTCACTTACATCATCATCAGACTTGGTCCAGACTTAATGCCTCCTTTTGTATATTTTAATTTCTAACTATTACAAATATGGAACATGATAATAAAATACTTCTTGTTATCATATCCGTTTTCGTGATTGTTTTTGTTGCCAATTTTCCTGCAAGCATTAAAGAGATTAAAGAATTAGCAACTAAAGCAGAGGAAAGGATTTCTCTGGCACAAGAGACTTTAGATAGCAATTCATCCTTATCTTTGGCATTGAAAATAAAAAATTACGAAGATCGCATTTGGAATAAGATTAAGGGTGTTGAACCATTAATCCCCCAAAAAGTACTTCCTAAAGAAACAAACAATATCGAAGAAGAGAAAGAAGGAATAGAAGAGACAGAAAAAGAAGTTAAAGGAGAAAAGATTTTCTCTTTACCTGTGAAAATTGTAATGCTTGGTGATTCAATGATAATGGTCGGATTTGGACCAAATCTAGAAGAACAGTTAATTGAGAAAGAAAAAGTTTCCGTATTCCGTGAGGGTAAATTTTCTACTGGATTAAACAGAATTGACTATTTTGATTGGTATGCAAGAACTGAAGAATTAATTCAAGAGCATAATCCAGATATTTTGATTGTAATGTTTGGTGCAAATGATGGGCAAGGAATCTTAGATGAGAATGGAACGGCCTACAAGCTCTCTGATCCTACATGGGATGAGGTATATCGAAGAAGAGTTTTTAATTACATGACAACATTCTCTGGCAAGGTAAAGAAAATTTACTGGGTAGGACATCCAATATCCCTATCTCCCGACTTTGGTCCTAAATTTGCAAGAATGAACAAAATTTATCAGTCTGAGAGTTTAAAATTTGAGAATATTGAATACATTGATATGTGGGAGAGGATGTCAGTTAATGGGAAATATGCATCTGCTCTTCCAAGTAAAGATGGAACTGTTGGTCTAGTTAAACAATCAGATGATGTACATGTTACTGAACATGGAGGAAAGATAATGGCAGAATATATTATGGAAATCCTCAGCGAAGATATTGATTGGTAATTCCAAAAAAGTCGGGGTGACTCGACTTGAACGAGCGACCTCTTGTACCCCATACAAGCGTTCTAGCCATCTGAACTACACCCCGATTGAACAATTATACCCTAATTTATGAGTTTTTCTAACTCCTTTCTTAAATCCTCTATATTCACAAATTGTATCCCCTTTATTCCTAAACTTCTTCCTACTTCAATATTTTCATAGCTATCATCAACTAAAATCATTTCTTCAAAATCACATCCCGTTAATTCTTTTAACGATTCGTAGGCACGTATATCTGGCTTAACATACATATCTCCACAGGTAACCTTTTTAAAATACCTCAGAAAATCCAATCTCTTGTCATATATTTCTAATCTTTCAGAAGATACATTGGTAAAAAGAAAGAGTGGAATCTTCCTTTCTTTTAGTTCTTTGATATACTCAACGACCTCCCCATTAAGCTGCTTATCTATTGGGTTGTAAAGGACATTTACAAAATCAAACAGTAATACACTCATCTATTTAATCTCAAGAACAACTTGATTTGGGCTTAGACTTGCACTGAGTTTGTACTCTGCTTTCTCATCCATTCCAGAGAATACATATGTCGTACTCTCTCCACTTCTCGAAGTATTTAATGTAATGCTTAAAGGAAGGGTTAAAGTCTTAGGTGTACCTCCTACTCTGTCCAATTTCAAACTCTCGAATGTAACAACTAATTCATTTGATTCATTGTAACCAGCCTTAACAGAAGGAATTGGATGTTCTCCATCTGCGGATACTCCCCATACAAACTTCAAAACACCACCAGAAGCACTATATTGGTAGGAAAGAACTGAAGCATTCTTATCTGCACCTACTCCAATAATCTCTTGGTTACTCGATGAAAATTCTGTACTTCCAAAATTCCCAGATATCTCTTTCTCTCCAGGATATTTCACACGTAAAGTAATTCCCCATTCATTATCACTTTGCCCTGCAGATACATCCAATTTAAATACGGTACTTTGAGAGAGTCCAATATCATAGAAGCTCTTTTGGGAAGTACCAGAAACATTATGATAAAGTCTAATTATTCCATTCTTGTTAATCGTTCTCTCACCCTGAAATGGAATTCCAGACAAATCTTTCTCAATATTTGAAATCTCAACTTTTACTACCCCACTACTTTGATTGTAGTAAGCAACTGCATGAGGAGAAACTGTACCTGTTAAAACGAAAGAAAACTCGTGGTAACCATCTCTTGGGGTATCAACGATTTCTTTTAAAGTAAACATCACATCCTCTTGAACTTCTCCAACTTCTTGTCTTTCTGCTGAATACTCCTCAAAGCCTACTGTATCTTCGACAATCTCTTCTTTCTCCTCCTCTACCTCCTTCTCCTCTTCTATCTCTGTTTCATCCTCCTCAACTACCTCTACAACATTCTCTTTCTCAGGTTCTTCTTCAACTTTGTTTCTGTTCAGTATGTAGGCGACCAATCCTCCGACTATGACTAAAAGGATTAAAAAATATACAAAAGATTTTTTCATATCTTTCTAAGTTACATTTTAATAGTAAATGTTAACACAGTATTAATCATATTGAAATAGACTGATTTTGTGATACCATATATCCAATGGCAAAGATAGTAGAAATCTCTCAAAACACAGATGAAGTTGGAACAGAAGTATTAGACAAAAAATCGAGAAAAGAAGAAACTCAATTAAAGACAGAAAAACCTAAGAGCAAAGTACAATTTAAAAAATTTGTCTTTCCAATTGTTGCGATTTTGACTGTTGCTGGTATAGCTTCTTTTTACTACTTCGCAATTTACAAGTTAAGGCCTACTCATCCATCAGAAGTTGTACTTTTTAAGGACAACTATATCTCACCTAAAAGTTCTCCATCTTTGTTCGAATTTAGTGAACCACTACTTGCTGAACCAAAAGAGCCTAAGACTGAAGTGAGTCCATTGAATGGTTTGCTTTTTTCTAAAAAGGAAATGGATCAGTTAAAAAAGAGAAGACCTGTTGCAGTGATGATAAACAACCATTCTGAAGCAAGACCACAATCAGGTTTAAATAGTGCGGACATCGTTTATGAAACAAATGCAGAAGGTGGTATTACAAGGTATATGGCAATCTTTTGGAGTAATGCCCCAGCAAAAGTTGGTCCTATCAGAAGTTTAAGACAATACTACCTTGAGTGGGCAAGTGAATATGATCCCTTGTTAATTAGAGATGGCTGTGCAGAAAGTACAGACCCTAGAGCAAACGCTTGTGGAAATATCTATGCTTACGGAATGAAAGATATTGGGACAATAAATTCGTGGAGATGGAATGATGGAGTTAGAGTTGCTCCACACAATGAGTATAATTCCATTACTAAAGCTTGGGATTATGCACAAACAAGAAATTGGGACTCTTTCCCTACTTCTATTCAATCATACGATTTTAAAAACGACGCTCTTGTTGCTGATAGAGGAAGCAAGACAATTGTAAAAACTGTTTTTCATATGAGGCTCAACAATAGTGGAGCTTATGACGCCATATGGACATATGACAAAGATACAAACTCCTACTTCAGAAAGATAGGAGGGAGACTTGATGTTGACCAAGAAACTGGGACTCAAGTAACTGCAAAAAATGTAGTAATCCAGAAAGTAAATATGTCAGCATCAACTGATGGAACAGCACATATTATTGTACAGACAATCGGAGAAGGTCCAGCAGTAATATTACAAGATGGAAAAATCATTAATGGAACATGGAAAAAGAGCTCTAGGCTAGACAGAACAAAGTATTTTGATTCTAGTGGGAAATTAATCAAATTTAACCGTGGAAGAATTTGGATTGCTGCCATAGCGAATTCTAGCGGGAAATTTGATATAATTGAGCAATAATATTATGCAGGTTGGGCAGCATGCTAAAAAAAATCTTTATCTCAAAGGTTAGAATAAGCATATTGAATGTTTTTCTTTCAGATCTTGACTCCTCCCATCACGTACGTGATCTTGTAAGAATTCTTGATGAAGAGATAAATGCAGTAAGAAGAGAATTAATGAATCTTGAAAGTGCAGGACTTCTTAAATGCCGAAAAGAGGGAAACAAAAGCGTATACAGAATAAATAAGGAATCACCATTTATCTGGGAACTTAGATCTATTTTCTTCAAAGAATCTCCAACTGGAAAAGCTATTCTTGATGTTACAAAAAAAATAGAAGGAATCGATTTAATAATACTTACCAATAGCTTCATAAGAAAAGAATACAAGAACCCTACCGATGTTGACTTCCTCTTCATTGGCACTATGAGGGTTAAAGACCTTTCTACAATAATCTCTCAGCTTGAGAAAGAACTTGGAAGAGAAATTAGATTTAGTGCAATTACCAAAGAAGATTTTGAATTTGCCCGAAAAAAGAAAGAGCCTTTCTTGATGAATATACTTAAAAACGATAAAATCATCCTGTACGGCCAACTATCCGATCTACTTTAAGAATGAAAATACAATTCAAGTTTAGAAAAAAACCAAAACAGAATATTAAAAAAATCCTAAACTCGTTCCTTTTGATTTTACTTGGAGCTTTGTTTATCTCCACCATACTTATCTCTCTTCCTCTAACAGAAAAAGTCTCTGACAAATTTCCTTTTAATCTTACAACTAAAAACGAAGAGTATTGGTCTAAAGAATATGTCATATCAGTAAATAGTTCAGACAAAGGAGAGATAAATAAAGTCAAGCAAATCATTTACAAAAGATTGAGAAATTACGGAGTTGAAAAGGTCAACATTTTCTCAGACATTATTTCAGACACTGAGAGTCAACTAAGAATTGTTGTAAATACAACAAAGGACCGAGAATTGGTTTACAAACTTGTATCAAGTCAATACTCATTTAGAATAGTTTCAAGGAAGAAAGAAGTTGATTTTGATAATCCAGAAAATCCATATGCAATCACAATGAGAGAAAATTACGAAGATACAGAGTGGGATTACAATGATTTCAGGACAGTATATATTCCAAAGAGCAAGTTAAGAACAAGTGATGGAGGAAAACAATTCTTTGCAATTTTTAAACCTTGGCCAAACAAACAGAGTGCCCTTACAAATTTCATTAAAGATCACCAAGGAGAATTGCTTGGTCTAGAAATTGATTCATTTGTTTATCCGTTTCAAGTACAAGAGGTTGCAGAGGATAGTATAAATCAAGAGACCATAACTGTTGCAGTTTACGTTGAGACAGAAGAAGAAGCTAAAGTTACTAGTTTGCTTTATAACTCTGGCCACATAGAAGTACCCTACACACTGATAGAGGAAAAAGAAAAAGAACCAGAAATCATTTCTCTTGATTATATCAAACTTACCATAGGGCTAACTATTTCCCTCCTAACCGCCTACATCTATATGCTAATATTTAAATACTCTTCAAAGGAAAGTTTACTCCGCTCTCTTTTTACGACAGTAATAACACTAAGTATATATTTAAGTTATCTCAAACTAACACATATCTCCGTTGATACATTCTTACTTGCAATCCAATTCATTTTAATGATGATCTTCATAAAAGCTGTATCTGATAATCAAGACTCTGATTTATTTGTTTCCTTAATTTTAATACTTATTTTTATCCTAACATCCCTCCTCGGCACCAGTCTCATGATGATATTTGCACAAGGAATGATTGCACTAATCGCTTTAGCAAAAGTAAGTTCTATACTTACTGGATGGTATTTAGATAATGTTAAACACATATAGAAATGGAAATTATAAAACACATGTTAAACAATTGGAGTACATACCAACAAATTACATTGTTCTTACTCGTAGTATTAATAATTGCACTACTCCTTTTAGGAATATGGATTTTTACAAAGAATAGAAAATTTCTTCTATTTGCACTAACCTCATTGATTCTTTCCTTGCTTATTACTTTTATCGGATTCCAAATTGCAAACCTAGTATTTGAGGTACCTATCAACTATATCTTCTCCCTAACCCCAATGATTGTAATAGCAATGAATATAATTCATCTTGGTATGTCTGTTGGATATTATAATTCAAAAAAAATGAAGAAGTATCCAGATTTAAATAATTTGAGAAAAGAATTTGGGAAGGACTCAATTCAAATCTCAATATTTACAATTTTACTATTCACATCTTTCTTAATTTTTACTGATGGCCTTACATTCTCCTTCCTTTTATTAACAGAAATTCTAATAGTATTAACAACTTGGTTAAATTTCTTCCTTGTAAAATTCTTCCTTAAAGATGAATAGTCATCCAATAATTGTTATTGCCGGTTGTACAGCTTCTGGGAAGTCAGATATTGCTATTAATCTCGCAAAAGAGCTCAATGGAGTCATCATAAATGCCGACTCAAGACAGATTTACAAAGAGGTTTCCATTGGCACTGCAAAACCAAATATTAAATTAAATAAAGACAAAAAGTGGGAGAAAGAAGGAGTAATACATTATTTGTATTCACAAGCATCAATAAATGAAAAATACAATTTGTATAGATATCAGAAAGATGCATTTGAGGTTCTCAGCAAGCTCCCTCCAAAAGTAACCCCAATTCTCGTAGGAGGAACAGGACTATATATTGATTCAGTTATTTTTAATTACAAATTAAAACCTGAATCTGAACTTCAGGCACTAGCAGTTAACAGTTTCTCAGAACTTTCTGTAATTGAACTTCAGCAATTAATTCCTTCTGATATTTTATCTAAATTGAATAAGAGTGATATACAGAATAGGAACAGATTGATTAGAGTTATTCAAAAAGGCCTCCCAAGTATAAAAAAAGGTAAATCTCTTGAACATATCTATTTTTTTCTTGATATTAGCAAAGATGTAATAGAGAAAAGGATAGTTGAAAGAACAAATCAAATGTTAAAAGATGGCTTGTTA
Organism: Candidatus Dojkabacteria bacterium; assembly: GCA_040773125.1. Classification (GTDB taxonomy): domain Bacteria; phylum Patescibacteriota; class Dojkabacteria; order SC72; family SC72; genus UBA5232. The sequence continues at coordinate 673 of JAXGWV010000008.1, read as the reverse complement.
GAAGAAAATATTTATATTCGGAAAAAATTTCCTAAAAGTTCTTTTGCACAAAGGACCATAGGATATAAAGAATTTGAGGATTACTTTCAAAAGAATATTTCCTTAGATGAGGTTAAAGAAAGTATTATTACCCATACAAAACAATATGCTAAAAGACAAAGAACTTGGTTTAGAAGAAATAAGAATGTCATATATGTAAAAAGTCTTGAAGAAATTGAGAGAAAAATAAAAGAGCTCTACCCTAATTACTTTTAATTTCTAAAAGAAATGAATATTTTTCATCCTCTGACTTTACCAATTTAATCTCTGATACTTCGAATGCAATTTCACTTACATTCATCATTTTTGAAACATTATTTAAATCTTTAATAATATTTGCACTTTCTTGTACTGATAAATCCTTATTCACTCTCCCTAATGTTAAATGTGGAATGAAATTAATATCTCCTTTGTCCCCAATCAAATTTTTTAATTTTAAGTAAAGCTCTCTCATCTCTTCTCCACCTTCTAGAAAATCTAAGAATATTAACTCTCTATACTGCCTACTTATTCCTAATTTAACAGAATTAAATCTAACTCGAAATTTCTTGAATTGAAATTTCTTCAATTTATGTTTAATTATGAAAATTTTTAAAGGGGAGGTTGTCTTACCAAGATAAAGCAAAGTACTATG
>JAXGWV010000007.1:0-21750 GCA_040773125.1 Candidatus Dojkabacteria bacterium | reverse complement strand
ATCAGTTTTTGTGATTTTATATTCTACTGTTGGAGCTGTAACAATTAGGTCTATATTGTATTCTCTTTCTAATCTTTCTTGAACGATTTCCATATGTAAAAGCCCAAGAAAACCACACCTAAATCCAGAACCAAGGAGATTGGATCTTTGATCTGTAAATGTTAAAGATGCATCATTAAGTGAAAGTTTGGTGAGTGCTATTTTTAAATCTTCATAATCTTCAGAATCCGTTGGGAAAAAAGTTGCAAACATATTCGGTTTTGGTGTCTTATATCCAGCAAGAGCAGAAGTATTTTTATCATCAGAAATTGTGTCTCCAACTGTAAAGAAACTAATATCTTTCATTCCTGTAGCAATATATCCAACCTCTCCAGCACTGAGTGTTTCTATTTCTTCTAAGTCAGGGTTAAAAATTCCAATTTCTGTTGGTCTAAAAGTTTGTTTCTTTTGGATCATGTAAAGTTCTTCTGCCTTTCCTGGTTTGTATGTATATTTTCCATCAAAGATTCTAACTGCAATGACAACACCCCTGTGTTCATCATAGAAAGAATCAAATACTAGGGCTTTAAGTGGTTTGTTAATATCTCCCTTGGGTGGAGGAGATTGTTTAATAATGGTATCGAGTAATTTATCCACGCCCTCACCTGTTTTACCAGATACTTTAATTATTTCATCCCTTGAGAATCCCAAAAGTGATTCTATCTCTTTTTCTCTTTCCTCGATATTAATATTGGGGAGATCAATTTTGTTTAATACAGGTATTAATTTAAGTCCCAACTCAAGGGCTTTTTTAGTATTAGAGATGGTTTGAGCTTGAATACCCTGACTTGCGTCGACAAGAAGGAGGGCAGACTCACAAGCCGCAAGTGATCTGGATACCTCATATGAGAAATCTACATGACCGGGTGTATCTATCAGGTTGAGTTCATAGTCTTTCCAGTTCATTTTACATGCTTGTAGTTTAATTGTTATACCTTTCTCTTGCTCAAGGTCAAGCTTGTCAAGCATTCGTTTTTTCTTCTTTCTTCCAATATTTTTATTCTTAACCGCCTCAAGCATTCTATCAGCTAGAGTTGATTTGCCATGGTCAATATGGGCAATTATTGAAAAATTCCTAATTTTTTCTAATGGAGTAGAATTCGACATTTCGTCAATTATACCTTATACAAAAAGCTTAATAAATAGAGGAAAGGGTCATAAAAATAGTAGTAGAAAAATTTCTAAAGAGAAATCTCTAGTTCAAAATATTCTGGGAAAAGAATTTGGTTTATATTTTCAATGTAAAGATAAAGATTGGTATCTGATGTGGGTTCAAGTAGAATCTCCTGTGAATGGAGTGTTCCATCAAAATCTTTCAGTAGATATGAATTTCGTCCAACCTTTAAAGAAATTCTAGAATTAGTTTTACTGTCTGTATATCCAAAGAGAGATAACTTTATTGGGAAAGTCCCATTATTCTGGAGTCTGAGAATGGGTTTAGAATATGTCTTTTCGCCTTCTCTTTTTTGGATTGTTGCTTTATAAAGATACTGTTTCTCACTTATTTTAACTAGAGTCTCGTTTTTGATAATGTTATGAGTTCCTCCAATTGCTTTTACAGCAATATTGGAATTGAATGTGTTTACACCCAAGACATTTTTGTCTTCAATCTCTCTTGTAATAGGTGAGAGGTTTATTACTGTTAGGGTTGGAATTATAAAAAGGCATAGAAGAGCAACTATCGCGAATGGCTCAATAATTTGTGGTAATAAATTTTTTGTCTTCATTAATATAGTTCCTTTTCCTTAGGATATATCTTATCAATTTCTTGCTCATATGTCTTTATTGTTCCCCAAATAGAGAAAATGGCTAATACTGCAGAGATTCCTCCAATCCATGGATAACATATTCCTTGTATGCTTTGGGCAATGACAACGAAAGATGCAACTAAGAGGAATGAGCACCAAATAAATATTAGAAGGAATGAAGTGTCATCCTTTGTAATCCATTTAAGAATATTAAATTTTGTTATTTTCACAATTGTTCTTGGATTTTGTAAAGTTGATTGATAGATTGAAGTCTTTATTATGAAATAAATAGTGGGTACAGCTAAGAAAATAATCATAAATAGATTCGATACGGAATTTACCAAAACCATTGTACTAGTATCTGTGTAGTAGAGTTGAATTGTAAAAATCCCCTCAATTTGGTTATCGATAAAGAAATCGAGTTTGTAAACTATATTTGCAGCAATAATTCCTAAAAGTTTTCCTGCTATCATTATGACTGCAGGCCAAACAGAAATTTTAAGAATCCTTTTTAGAAGTCTTGACATTATCTTGGGCGAGTTTGTTTAAATTTTTTGTAAGTCTTGATTTTAATCTATCAGCCTTACCTTTTTTTATTACATTCTTCTTAGCAGCTTTATCAAGGACTTTATACACATTTACTAAATTCTTTTTCACCTCTTCCGTATTCCCCTGTTTGAGTAATTCAGAATGTTTTTTGGTAGCTCTTTTGACTCTGTTTCTGAGTCGATCATTAATTGTTTCTCTTCTTTTACTTTTTCGTAAATCTTTAATTGATGTTTTTAAGTTTGGCATTTCTTTTAAAAAATATAATTATTAGTTCTAATTAGGGTATTATAGCTAGATTTATATTATTTGTAAACAACTTTTTTTGTGGTATTCTTTATCATGGAAAAGAGTAGGGAATTTAAGATTGTTTTGAGTTCTTTAGTGGTACTTTTTATTCTTAGTTTTACCTCAGCATATATGCTACTAAATGGCAAAGATGAGGAATCTGTTCTTGGAGTCAGGGATAATGATATGAATGTGTATGAGGAAAAAGAATTGCAGGTAAATACTAAAGGAATTCCATATATTTTGTCTGAGCCTCCAATATCGGCATATGTTGGAGAAATGTATGAATATGTTCCAAGGATTGTTGATTCAGATAGCAATGATACTGATATTTCTTTGGAATTAATTGAAGGTCCTGACTGGATGTATATTCTTAACGGTGTGGTTCAGGGAATTCCAAGAGATTCTGGGCAAGAGAGTTTTGTGTTAAGGGTCTCTGATGGATATAATTCATTGCAAGAAAAAAGTTATATTATAGTGCAGGAAAGAAATGAGTAAAAAAATATTTTTCTTAATAGTTGGGATTGTCTTCGTAGTCGTTTCACTTTCAATTTTCATTTTGTTTAAAAAAAATGTTGGAGGATTTGATACTCTTTTTGTTTCTCAAGAAGACTGTACCCCATTTAATCTTTTTGTTACGAAAGGAGATAAAGAATTTAGTGCAAAAATTGTATGGGAAACAAAGGGTGAGTGTATGGGTTTTGTGCAATACGGGTTGAATAGAGAAGATTTAGATAGGGTGGGTATGGATTTTCTGAATGGATATAGAAGTAAGAAGCATGAGATTGTATTAGATAAACTTTTGACAAAAGAAAAATATTACTACTTGATTAATTCTGATGGAAAAGCATTTGGGAACAACGGAAGACCTTTGGAGTTAGTACTGAATAATCTTTAATTTTTTTTCTTCTTCATTTTCTTAATGGTCCTCTCCTCAAAGTATTTCTTTGGTTTAAATAGTTTCCATGAAGTCATCTCTGCACCTTTGTATAGTCCAGAATTGACAAGTTTGTTAACAGCAATTTGACCAAATGGTTTCGAGTAAATATACCAACCTATAAATAATATTAATAGTCCCATACCAACCTGTACTAGAACTTCGTCAAAGATTCCAGTATCTGGAGTTTCTTCTGGGGTTTCTGTTGGATGGCAATTCTGGGAAACAGGAACAACAATAGAGGCCCTCAATGTCGCTGGGTCAGTTGGAACTTGTGCTGGTTCGATTACTACCTCATTCATATTTTCACCAGTAAGTGCATTTGGACCAGCTATTGCTTGGAATACAATTACTAGTGATTGATTCGCAGCAATATTCCATCCACTTGCTATCGTCCAAGAGAGCTCTGTTGTTTCTCCGACTTGTTCACTTTGTAAATAATTATTATCAGATACACTGACATTGTTAATCTTTGTTGTACTTGGAACATAGGTAAACCCAAGTGGGAGTTTGTTTTTTACTTTAAGAACACTCTGTGATGTGGTTGAATTATTTTTAATATTTGCTGTAAAGATAATAGAATTGTTTGGTTCTACTCTCTCAAGACAGTTTATATTTGTCGCAAGACTAATTGAGAAATTTGACTCAAGTGGTATTTGCTCTTCCTCCTCTGGGGGAGTTTCTTCAGTTCCTGGTTTTTCAAAAGTGACAGTCGTAGACGCTTCTCCCAAAGAGGCACCTAACCTTAAAAGTTCTGCAGTTATGCCAAGTTCTCCAACAAAACCATCTAATTGAGAGAAGCTTACTGCCTGTGAGAAATTTTCAGGATTATACAAATCCTGTTCAATAATAGAGAACTCTCCTTTGTTCGTATCAAGAGAAAATCCTTTTATCATCTCAACTTTTGCGAATTCTTCGTTATCAAATGAAAAGCCAATTTTGATATCTTTTGTATCTGTAATATTTGAAACACGTAAAATAGCTTCGGAAATTTTTGTTGTTTCTTTGGTATTTCTTCTTGTCATGAGCAATCCAGTAACGGAGGATTCTCCTTGCTGTTCTACTTCGATTATTCTTTTACAGAGAGGAGAATTTATTAATTCTCCATCCTCCCCAGTTGCTGTCGCAACTATATCAACTGTAGTTGTTTTGAATTGAGAGAGCGTTTTCTTTATAGTTAGTCCATCTTCTGAGATTGTATCTGGTTCTTCATTTACATTATTGATTTTAAATGTTGGATTATCATATTTCTTATCAAATTTTGCCTCTAAAGTAATTTCATCATCTTTTGTAATATTTCCTACTACATATTTTCCTGCTTTGTTCTTTATTGTCATCTCTGAACATCTAGTGTCTTGGATATTTGGGAGTGAGCATGTAAGGAAAAGTTCTTGCTTCGTATTGCTATCGATTTCGTCAATTGGCAAAGAGCTTGTTTGGCACGCACTCTGACAAGATGCATTCCCTTTTGTAGTAACTTGCTTGAAAAGAAAGCCTTTTCTAGGATCTCCACACTCTGTAGTTACTGCTGGGTCAACGTAGTAGCATGCACAAGTTTTGGACTCATCTTCTGAATTCTCTGTAGATGGTTTTATCATATAGAAGTATACTGCAGCACCAATTAGTACCAAGCCTAATACTCCTGCGATGATTAATAATGTAGTGACTAATTTGTTCGATTTTTTTGTTGTAGTAACTCTTGTAACCTCTTCCATATTTTGTGGTGGGCAGATATTAGCATTTGCCCTATTAGAGTTTATGTTAATAATCTATGGGTGTCAATAAAGGTTTATAGTATTGAGGAGAGAAGGGTAATCCCTAAGTCTGGGTCTATCAATCCCTTTTTAATTTGATAATCCAAATTTGACATTTTACTGTAGAGAGTCCTAATTTTTGCTTTTGAGTATTTCTTAGAAGAATTTATTAGTGAAGGGACAGTGAAGGGGGGCACTTTAAGTCTTTTGGCAATATTACCAGTAGTTCCACTTTCTTCTAATAGATATTTTGTTAGGGTAATTAATCTTAAATTCCTTGCCAACATTGAGATAATGTAATTAGAATCAATATTTTGAGCCATTAACCTTTCTAATATTGTTGAGCTTTGTATACTGTCTTTTTGATTTATCGCATCAATAAGGTTCCAGATATCATTTTCGAGTGTATCAGAAACAAGTGATTCTACATCTGGGAGGGTGATAGTTGAATTTTCAACTGTAAGTTTTAATTTCCTCAACTCATTTGTACATCTTTCAGGGTCATAGTTAATCCTTTCTGCTAAGACCTTAATGGCATCTTCATTTATTTCTAATTCCATCTCTTTAATTTTGTTTTTTAGCCATGAAAAGAAAGAGCGCTTATCCAGTTTTGGACTTTCTTCTATTGCTTTTGTCTCAGAGAAGAATTTATAGTATTTTGTATTGGACTTAATCTTTTGATCTTCCCAGAAGATTAGTAAATCCTTTATCTTTCCTGTTTTCACTAAAGAAACAAACTCTGTAAAGAATTCATCCTTCTGCTTATTTCTGTAAAGTCTTTTAAAGAGAATTATTCTTGTTGAAGAAAACAAATCTTGTGAAGAAAGGATATCAATTAATTGGTTTGGTGATATGGTGTCTGCATTTAAAATTTCAAGCTTAAGCTCCTGTTCACTTCTCAACATGTCTATGTATTTGTGAACAGACTCTAAGGATAGGAACTCAGATTGTCCATGATAAAGTTTATATTCCACTTTCATTATTTTGTTGTAATTGAGTAGGTACTCCCAAAAGCATAATCACACCAGTTGGGGAGAGCTTAGGTTCAAGAAAATCTGGAGCACTGTTATTTGTTGTATTAACATACCTAGACAGTTGCTTTATGGTTTCCGGATATTTGTCTTCATTTGAGTAGATGTAATTTCCTTCTTTCCCATGATAAAGAGGGTAGGATATAAACACTTTAAGGTAAGGATATTCTTTCCTTAACTCTGTAACAAATTTCTTAATTTCTGTTGCTCCTAGTCCAATATCATAAATATAAATTATGGGGTTTTCAGAATATATTCTTGGATTAGTAATTATTGCATTTACATACTCATGAATCCTTTTATATTTGCCAAATCCTTCTACTGGACCAATTGCGAAAGCTCCGCTTGACATAGTTTTTACTTCTATCAATGTTCCATCACCAGCAGAGGGATCAAGTACAAATGAATTTGTTTTCCCATTGTTATTTTTTATTTCTTCCAGAATATTTAGGCCAGCTTGAATATCTGTTATGGTAAACTCAGAAACCTTTATATTGTTTACTAGAGAAGAAAGAATTCCCATAATTGCTTTTGGATCTTTGAAAGTGTCACTTTGTGAAATCTTTTCTTGTATTGCCACAATAACTTTTTGTTGTCTTCTGGCTCTTGCATAGTCCGAGCCTTCATTGTTTTGAAGAGAGTGCCTTGATCTAGAATATTCAAGAGCAGTTTCACCGTCCATAATCTGTGGCCCAGCGGTAAATTTTACTGTTTTCCACTTATTCCCAATTGGATACTCATAATCTACAAAACTGTTTTCAACATTTATGCTTAAACCTCCAAGAGCATCTACAATTTCTACAAAAGCTTTGAAGTCAACCATTGCATAGTATTGAATTTCGAGATTTGTCACTTCTTGTACTGTACTAATTAAGGCAGGAAAGCCACTTCCCTCGTTTTCAATCTCGGCAGCGGCATATACAGTATTTATTCTATTTACCCATTTTGTCTGAGGATTAGTGATGACATAGAAATCTCGAGGGATTGAAATCATGGTAATATCCTTTGTTTGGTGATTGTATGAACCAATGATTATTGTGTCTGTATTTGAGATATAGTTGCTTTCTCTACTATCAACTCCAACGAGAAGGACATTAGTATACATTCCAGAGGTATCCTTTTTTAGTTCTGGTTTTTCAATTGAGACCACTTCTCCAATGTTAAATTTAAAACCGAGTTCTTTTGATATCCGTGAGCCTTCGTAAACAAAATATCCAATACTTCCCAATGCAATTCCTACAAGAGCAAATAGAAGAATCCTTGGCCAATTGCTTTTCTTTTTTGGGATGTCAGATATTACCTTTTTGCTATCTACTGGATTTAAGTTGCCACTCCCAACTTGTGTGGGTTGGAATACTCCTGTATTTGTATTTAAATCTCCATTAGTTAAATCGATATCGAGTATCATACTTTGAGCAGTTTATCTTAAATATTTTTCTACATTTTGTGTGTGTTGTTCAAGTGTTGTCGCATATCTTACTATCCCGTCATTATCATGAATGTAGTAATAGTAAGGAGATTCTTTTGGTGAGAGAGTAGCATTTATTGCTTCTATCCCTGGATTACAAATTGGAGTTGGTGGCAAACCTGCTCTTTTGTAACTATTGTAAGGATTGTCATTCTCCTTGTCTTCGACTGTTATTACATGCTTCCAATCCTTTGGCAAATAGAGGAGAGTCGCATCAGCTTGAATAAGCCATCCTTCCTTTATTCTTTTTAAAAGTATTCCTGCAATAACTGGTCGGTCTTCAGAATTATTCCCCTCCCTTTCAACAATACTTGCCAATATTAAGTCATCATATGTTATTTCTGAAGGTACTTTTGTTTTAAAATTCTCAATCAATCTAATCATTACAGATTCAGTTGTGCTATCTGGAGACAGTGCATATTTATCTGGGAAAAGGAATCCTTCAAGATCAGAAATCTCAATCGGTAATTCTAGAGATTCAATAAATTCAGTATTTTCTGTTAATTGTAAAAAATCTTCTTTGGAAAAGTTTGTACTTTCATGCTTAGCCAATTCTTTCTCGATTATTTCTGCTATCTCATCCTTTCTTAAACCTTCGGGTATAGTAACCCAAATATCTTGTTCCTTCCCACTCTGTAGTGTATTAATTAATTCTTTAATAGTAAGATTCTGAGGAATTTGATAGGATCCAGCCTGAATTTTATCTCCAAGATTGTTTAATCTAAGATATGCTTTTGTAAAGAGTAGGTTGCTTCTTTTTAAGAGGTTTGAATTAATTAAGTTCTCTAGTATTGTATCAACTGAGGTGCCCTCTTCAATATAGAAATTAACAGTCTCGGGATTGTCAGAGTTAGCTGTAGTTAGAGCTTTTTTATAACTATTAAATGTGACTAATGCTATTATTAAAAAAACAGCGAGAATTATTGCTAAAATTTTTCCAAGTGGTGATTTGTTATCTTTTTTCATTTAAATATTTTTTTGAATTTAAAAAATCCTGTAAAAAAACTGTTGCGGCAATACTATTAATCTTACCCTTTGTCTTTTTTGTGTTTTGTCCTGACGATGTTAACATATTTTGGGCACGAGTTGTAGAGAAACTTTCATCATATGTAATAATGGGAATATCTGTAACCTTGCTAAGCAAAGAAATAAATTTGTTGATTTTCTCTGTTGTTTTTTGATGAGTAGGAATGAATTCTTGTGGAAGACCTACGAGAATTGTTTTTGAACGATACTCGTTCGCAATTTCAAGAATTTCTGTAATAATATCATCAACTTTTTTGTTTTTTGTGATAGATAATGTTTGAAGAGGTTGAGCAAGTATTCCTTTAATATCGGATATTGCAAGACCAAAATGTTTGTCGCCATAATCTATTGCAAGTATTGGGTATTTTATCTCTTTCTCCATTTATGCTAATCAGTTAAAATTGCTTTAATTCTCTTAATGCCAGCCCCAATATTCTCTTGTTTAGTAATCTTAAATGTTCCCAATTCTCTAGTATTGTTAACATGAGGGCCATTACATATTTCTACAGAGAAAGGATTCTCTTTCGGACCTATGTAATATACTTTTACTCTGTCTGCATATTTTTCTGAGAAGGCTGCAAAGGGTACGAGTTTTAGTGCATCTTCTTTACTCATCTCTACAAAGGATACATCCAATTCTTTTTTAATTTGTTCATTCACAATATCTTCTACCTCTTTTATTTGTTCTGGTGATAATTTTGTTTCATTTGGGAAATCTAACCTTAACCTTTCTGGTGTAATATTACTACCTTTTTGATAAACATGTTCACCCAACACTTCTCTAAGAGCTTTAAGGAGTAAATGTGAAGTTGTGTGGTATTTTGTAGACATTTCAGATGTATCAGCCAATCCACCTTTGAATAGACCTTTTGATGCGGTTCTTGATTTTTTTTGATGATTTTTTTCTGATTGTTCAAAGAGCTCTCTATGGATAATAGGAGTTTCTTTTTCGTTTAAGATTTCTTCAGTAACTTCCAGAGGTAGACCATATGTCTCGTAGAGTAAGAAAGCATCTGCTCCATCTAGGATATTTTTCTTTTCTATCATCTTGTCTAGTTCTCTAAGTCCTTTTTCGAGAGTTTTGAGGAATTTTTCTTCCTCAGCCTTTATTGTAGAGAGAATTATCTCTTGTTTCTCATCAAGACCATTCCAAACATCTTTGAACTGATTGATTGCAATTTGTGCAATATCCTCACAGAATTGCTTTTCTATTCCAATCTTTTTACCATGTCTTACAGCTCTACGAATTAATCTTCTAAGAATATATCCTTGTTCTGTCCTTGAAGGTGTGACTCCATCCATAATTATCCATGTGGCAGCTTTAATGTGATCGACAATAATTCTTTGAGATCTTTTATCCTGGATCTTTGAAATCTCTTCAACCTTTTTTAATATTGGCTTGTATACATCTGTTTCATAAATACTGTCTACATTTTGTAAAATGGTGGCCAATCTTTCAGATCCTCCTCCGAAGTCAACATTGTGCATACCAAGAGGGAGAATATTATCTCCACTCTTTTGATACTCCATAAAGACATTGTTCCCAATCTCTACAAACTTTCCACATCCACATGTTACATCGCAACTTTCGCTGCATTTTTCTTTTCCTGTATCATAAAAAATTTCTGAGTCAGGTCCACATGGGCCTCCAGATTCCAATCCCCACCAGTTTTCACTTTTTCCATTAGGTTGAATTCTTTCTCCCTTTCCTACTTTTGCATCAATTCCATATTTTGAATAGATTTCCTTCCAGATTTTAATGGACTCTGTATCCTCTGGGATATTCTTGTCTCCTGCAAACACGGAAGCATAAATTCTGTTGATATCCAATCCTAGTCTTTCTATGAAGAAAGTAACTGTTAAATTGATTGCCTCTTTTTTGAAGTAATCATTTAATGACCAATTCCCAAGCATTGAGAAAGCAGTGCAGTGAAAGCAATCTCCCACAGAGTCAATATCTCCAGTTCTTACGCATCTTTGAATATTTGTGAGTTTTTTACCTTTTGGATGAACTTCTCCTTTAAGAAAAGGTGTTAAAGGAAACATCCCGGCATTTACGAAAAGAACAGAGGGGTCATTTTCAGGGATTAAAGGGGCACTTGGGATTATTGCATGTCCATTGGATTGAAAAAAATCGAGATATTGTTGACATATTTCTTTGTACGATAGGTATTTCATAATGGATGTATTATATACTAACTACTGATTTGTTTCACTATCAGTAGTATTTTCCTCTTCGCTTGTCTGCTCCTCAATTTGATTTGCTATTTGTTCAAAGATTGATGGATCTGGAGCCTCTGGTTCATCAAGAGGTGCAGTTGGAATTTGTTCTTCAACTGGTTCGTCTTGTGGTGTAACTATCTCTTCTTTGTATCCGACTGGTTCAACAACGGGTTCTTCAGCAACTTGAGTTTCAACCAATGGCTCAGGCTTAATCGTCTCCTCATTAGTAGGTGTTATAACTTCTTCTTCGTTTAGGATTGGATGGAGGAGAGGTTCTTCTGATTCTGTAGCTTTGATATGAGGTTCGGGTTTAAGGACTTCTTCCTCCTTATTTATTATATCAGGACTTTGTTCTTTTTCCTCCTCATCATATCTCCCAACAGAATAGAGTATAGAGTCATTTGGAGTGAGCTCTTCTGTGTTAACATCATCAACTTTCTCTTTAATATCTACATCAGCACTGGGTGGGATATAGGTTTGGCTAGCAAATTCGCTTGAGCTTGGGACATTTCTTGAAGTATATACAGTCTGAATATTCTCTTTCTTGTTTGTTCCCCAAATCAAAGAAATAAGGAGTGGAATACAAATTGCAAATATTATTAGAAGTAATCCCAATCCGATTATTAGCATTGTTCTCTTACTAATTTCTTTTCCAAAGATAATATATACCTCAGAGTTATCATCTACATTGGAATTTATTGTAAACTCCCAAGACTTATTTCCCTTTTTGTCTTTTGTATCGGAAAAAGAAATCTCAGCCTTATGTGTTCCGTCCTCTAAATCTTCAGAGGGTTGATAAATCAATGTGTATTCTTTAGAAGAGATTTTGTTTATTTTAACATCTTTTGTTACATCATTATCATCTAATTTGAATTTGATAGAGCTCTCATTTATTGAAGCATTCTCACTTGCAATTATCGTCCCTTTAATAGTTACACGACTATTAGAGATTAAATCTTCGGAATTTGGTGACATATTAATTACCTGTGCTTCTGGGAGAATGGTCTCATCATCTGTAATATCGTCTTTATCGGAAAGCTTGGAAATTATTATTTCAGGGGATACGCCGATTCCAGATTTTGGAGGATTTTGATTATCTGTTGCCTTAACAATGAACTTGTATGTACCCGATGCTAATCCATCAGTATCTACTTCTGCCTTGCTTATGTTATACGCAAGATCATCTCCAATTTTTATCCATGAAGATTCATCTGCAGGATTTTTTGCCATATATATTTGGAATTTAGATACATGGTTAAGATCAGAAACACTCCAAGAGGTAGAAATTTTTTCTCCAGCATCTATTCTTGTAGCTGATAGCGGGTCAATAATTCTGAGTATTGGGATGTCATTTTCAGCAGGACTTACACTGATAACCCAGGATTGGGTTCTAACATGCATACTATACCCGTCATGAATTACCACATGTGCAAGGTAACTTGCAGGCTTGTCAGATGTTCCTCTGAAAGTTAACGAAAGTTTTCCATTGGAACCATCCTCTACAACCACGGCCTTGAGCCAATCTGCTCTTGGTGTAAATGAATAGAAGTAGTTAATTCTATCTTTATCTGAATCTTCAGCAACTAAGTTGTACTCGTATTGAACTCCTGTTTTAATATCCTGTCCTGGTTTAGAAGATGATGGTTGTGTTGTAAATTCGGGGGAGGCATTATTTTCTATTGCCCTTATTCCTTTAATATCATAAGGACTACTAATCTTGCAGGCGGCACTTCCTCCACCTGTTTTTTCTATAGAACCAAGTAAATCAATAGTTCCAGATTTCATGGGAGTAAAGGTAAAACTTGTCCCAATCTGGAGTGGTGCATCAGGAAAATCTTCAGAATATATCTCTTCGCCAGAAGAATCCATAATCAGTAGCTTTAGAATTCCTGCATTGGTATATTTTGCATCGACTTGAATCCTGACACTTTTTCCAACCTCTAATGAGTATGGATTTACATTCGGGAGAGAAATAATGCAAGGATTCTTATCGCTCAGCTCAAGTCTATCAAATGCTTTACTTCTTGTATCAAGATTCTTCTCAAGTAAAGAGTATGCCATTACAGGCAATGAAAGAAAAAAGAATATGGTTACAATTAAAAAAAGTGTCTTTTTCTCTTTTTTAGATTTATACTTCCTTGGCATTAAATATATAATACTGTTTATTTGTTTGATTGTGCAAGTTTTGTATTAATAGTTTTCTCGGCCTCTCTTAGTGCATCCTCAATGCTCAGATTATTTTCAAGTATTTGTGTAACTGCCTGCTCAAGAGCAGCTCTAACATATCCTTCTTCTCCAAGTTGAACTGATTTCATGTAAGGAGCCATAGTCGCAATTGCATCTACGTATGCTTTTCCTTTCATTTCAGAATTCAGTTCCTTGAGAGAATAGGGCTCTCCAAATGCTCTCTGTCCGATTGTTGAAGCATTAGAGTACATTTTTAATTGTTGCTCCCTTTCTGAGAGGAATTCTACAAACTCCCATGCAAGCTGAGTATTTGGGGATTTTTTGTTTACTGCTTCTCCCCAGTAAGTTGAGTAATAAATTCTTTCTGGATTGGCTACAAGCTGTGGTAGTGGTGCCGTTCCAAATTCAATTGCTGAAGCTGATTGTATGATGTCAAAAGCTCTCCAACTTGGAGCTATCATCATTGCAAGATCTCCCGAGTAGAACATATTTAAATCGTTTTTTAGTGAAGAGGACCAAATGGCATTATTTCCAGTTGCAAAGTTTGTATAGGTTGTAAATACGGAAATTGCCTTAGAGTTGTTGAGGGAAAACTTTGTTCTTGTACTATCAATTAAATCGGCTTGCTCCTGAAGAAGTAAAAAGAGGAGGATTTCCGACGAGTGTTGGATGTTCTTAGATGTTCCTAGTGCGAGTCCGGACTGTGTTATCCTTCCACTTGAATCTTTTTTTGTTAATTTTCTTGCCAGAGAAAGGAACGAATCCCAATCAGTTGGAGGTTTCTCAACATCTTGTTGAGCTAAAAGTTGCTTGTTGTAAAAAACCATTAGTCCGTCTATCTCTAATGGTATTGCATACAGGGAAGTACCATCCTTGCCTGTGAAATCAGCGAGGGCTGTTGGATAAAATTTTTCAGAATATACATCTCTAGTCATGATGCCATCTGGTAGCTTCGATAAAAGAGATTCAAACTTGGGGAGCCAAGTGTTATGAATTCGAAATATATCTGGTGCTGGTTCTGATGTTGTTGCTGTTTGTTGTAGCCTGGAATAAAGCCTTGATTCGTAGTCCTTAAAAGTTTGCATGGAGTATTTTACTGTAACTCCTGGATGGTTTGTTTCAAATTCATCAATTATATCCTCCATTACCTCTTCCGATTCCCATAAGCCCCAATATACAAGCTCCCTTGTCTCCGTAGTATTCCCATTCCCTTCCTCTTCTATATTATTGGGGGAATCTTCCTTTTTACTTGTTAGCAAGAGGATTATTACCAGTAATATGATTAATAGTAGTGATGCTCCAGCTATAAGGAGAGGTAATTTCTTTTTATCTTTTAGTAAATCTTGAATATTCATTAATGGCTATTAAAAAATTAAATTTTTCTTTCAGCTGTGACAATTAGTCTCTTTGTTCCTATTCCTAGAGGCCAACAAGTCATTAAGGTTATGTTTTCTTTATCTCTATTAGTTTGTAAAACAGTAAAATCATCTGGATCGACGATTTTTTTACTTCTTACTATATATTTAAATATTTCTCCTTCTTTTTCAATCTCAATATTTTGCCCAATATCAATACCTTCCAATCTTGAAAAAATTGTCTCAGGGTAATCTTGATGTCTTCTAAAAAAAGCCTCAACTGCACTATGTCCATAAATAAAGGAATTCCCCCCATCTCCTGGAATTGGAGTTCCTTTAAAGTGAGCTACTCCATTTTTTAGGAATTGGTTGTATATCTTCTCATCAGAACTTTCAACATTTGGGAAAACTTTAATTCTATTAATACCAATGCTTTGGATCGTTATATACATTACCTTGTTATATCCCGTGTCAATATTTATAGACTTTTGTGTTTTGGAAGCAGAATCATACGATGTTGAGACACCTAACACCCCAATTTGTTCTGTTAGATTCGCAAAGTAACTCACACCAGGGTCGTAGTAAGCAAATTCATCTTCAATATATTTCTTGTAAGATTCTGGAACTGGTTCAACTCTTATCTCTTCTCTTTTTTGAGTGATGACACCATCAATGTATGAGCCTAGTAGTGGGAAAACTTGGCTTGCTATTACTGCTAGGCCTGTAAAAGCAAGCACTACAGAAATAATAGCTCTTGTTTTTTTTACTTTGTTTGTGTTTTCAGTATCAATATTCCAACTGTTTTGCATAGGTACATATTAGCAAATTTGAGTGGAGACGGGAACACCCCTAGCAATTAATAGTGTGGTTTGCTAAAATACTGGGTTATGGAAAAACGAGATTACTATGAAATTTTAGGTGTAGATAAAAAGGCTACCACATCAGAGATAAAAAAAGCCTACAGAACTCTAGTTAAAAAGTATCATCCAGATGTAAACAAGGATTCAGATGCAGAAGAGAAGTTTAAAGAGGTACAGGAGGCATATGAAGTGCTTTCTGATGAGTCAAAGAGGTCTGCATATGACCAATATGGGCATGCGGGAACAGCAGGTTTTAACCCAGGATCCTCAAATGGATATTCAGATTTTGGAGGAGCCCCCTTTGATATGGGAGATATCTTTAACAGTTTTTTTGGTGGTATGGGGAGTGATTTTGGATTTGGCTTTGGTGACCAGCGTGGTCCTAAACAGAATATTGGTTCAGATATTAGATATAGAATTAGATTATCCTTTGAGGAAGCGATGAGGGGAGGAGAGTACAAGATTAATGTAAGAAGAGAGGGAAGATGCGATAAGTGTAATGGTACGGGTAGTAAATCTGGTAAAAGAAAACAATGTCCTGTATGTAAAGGTAGTGGTCAACAGCAACAAGTTAGAAACACAATTTTTGGTCAAATGGCTGTAATGAGCATTTGTCAAAATTGTGGAGGAACAGGAGAAGTAGTGGAGGAGCCTTGTCCTAAATGTGGAGGGACAGGTGTTATTAGTATTGAAGAAGATATTACAGTTAAAGTGCCTGCCGGTGCATATGATGGAATGACTTTAAGATTCCGAGGAGGTGGAAATTCTGGAAGAAATGGAGGTTCTGTCGGAGATTTGTATATAGAGGTAGAGGTAGAGAGCTCTGCAATCTTTGAAAGAAGAGGAAATGATATTTATTCAGAAGTATCAATCCCAGTGTATAAAGCTGTGTTGGGTGGTACTATCCTCGTAAAAACCATCTTTGAAGATGTCAAGTTAAAGATTCCAAAAGGTACGCAACCTGGGACAATTTTCCGCCTTAGGTCAAAAGGAGCACCCGTTCTAAATTCAGAGAAGAGTAGAGGGGACCACTATGTGAGAATAAATATTGATATTCCTACTAAATTATCAAAGAGAGAGAAAGAAATGTGGGAAGAATTGGGAGAGCTGGAGTAGGAAAACTTCTGAGGTATTTATTGTATTTGTATTTTCCTGCCCATATGCTATAATGAGAGCGGAAAGTAATACAAAGGAAAGGGTGAGGTTAGTAACTCACCTTTTTTTTACTAAATTACTTATTAAGATATTATTTTCTTAGTTTTAAATGGTATTTTAAGCATTTAAGCTGTAAAATACACTGTTAGATAATATTTGTAATTATTCAGAATATGTCAATGACGTCAGAATTTATAGCAGCGATTAATCAGATTGCGGCTGAAAGGGGAATAGATAAAGAAGAGATTTTTGTTGCTCTTGAGGAGGCAATATTAGTTGCTTACAAAAAAGAAAGATATGGACTAGAAGTCCCTGAAGAAGATGAACTCTCAAATTGGTCTGTTGAATTAAATAGGGAAAGTGGAGAATTCAAGTTGATAGCTTCTAAAGAGGTAGTTAAAAAGGTTAAAAATCCAGAGAAAGAAATTTCGCTTTCGGAGGCAGAGATGATTTCTCCAAGTGTAGAAGTTGGAGATTCTATACAGATAGAGATGCCTTCTGAAGATTTTGGTAGAATCGCGGCTCAAACAGCAAAACAAGTTATTCTTCAAAAGATCAGAGAGTCAGAGAAAGAAGCAGTTATTAGTGAATATAGCGATAAAGTTGGAGAAATATATACTGCCTTGATGCAAAGGATGCAAAGAGGACAAGTGATATTTGAAGTTGGGAAGGCAACCGCATATATGCCACAAGAGGAGCAGATTCCAAATGAATTTTATAGATTGGGTGATAGGTATAAGGTATTACTTAAAGATATTGTAGATTCTCAAATGGTTGTTTCAAGAGCAGACCCCAATTTCTTGATTGGATTGTTTAAACTTGAAGTTCCAGAGATTGAATCTGGAGTTCTTGAAGTTAAGGCTATTGCAAGAGAAGCTGGTTCACGAAGTAAGATGGCTGTTGTCTCACATCAAGATGGGGTTGACCCAATTGGCTCATGTGTAGGGCAAAGAGGTGTAAGAATTGCAAATGTAATGAATGAATTAGGAGAGGAAAAGATTGATATTATAGAATGGGATGATGATCCAGAGAAGTTTATTGCAAATTCCCTAAGTCCTGCGAAAATCGAAGATGTTAAAATCGTTGATGATACCGCAACCGTAATAGTTCCTAACGACCAGCTTTCACTTGCTATCGGAAGAGAAGGACAGAATGTAAGATTAGCATGGAAATTGACTGGTTACAAAATAGATATTGTTCCTGCAGACCCCGAAGCTATTGAGAAATCAGACAAAAAGAGAATAGAAGAAAAGCCTTTAGATGAACAAAAAGAAGAGAATAAAGAGATTGAAGAGAAGAAAGGTGAAAAAGAAGAGTAATTTTAAGAAAAATTTAAACAAATGGCCAAAAGTACAGCAAGTACAATTAAGGGAAATAAAGCTAGGACGCCTATTGTCACTATTCTTGGTCATGTTGATCATGGGAAGACTACAATTCTAGATAGAATTAGAGAAGCCAATGTTCAGAGCTCTGAGGTTGGTGGAATAACTCAAAAAGTTTCTGTATTTACTGTCCAAATTCCTGGGAAAAATCGTGAGATTACCTTTATTGATACTCCTGGGCATGAGGCATTTGATCTTATGAGGTCAAGGGGAGGAAGTATAGCGGATATCGTACTTTTAATTGTTGCAGCAAATGATGGAGTACAACCTCAGACAAAGGAATCTATTGAAATAATTAAAAAATCAACAGCTAAACCAATAGTTGTAATTAACAAAACAGACTTACCCAACATAGATTTAGAAAAAGTAAAAAGAGACATAGTGAATAATGGAATGCAACTTGAAGGTTTTGGAGGGAATATCCCAGTTGTTGAAGTGTCTGGAAAGACAGGTGCTGGTATAGACGAACTCTTGGATCTAATTCTATTGGTCGACGAAGTAGATGGTCTAAAGGAAAATGTAGAATTACCCAAAGGGATTTTAGGAAAGGTATTCATTCTTGAGTCCGTCAAGGATAAATTCAAAGGAAATATGTCTTCTACAGTTCTTGTTCAAGGTTCATTATGTCAAGGTAATTGGTTCGGTTACAAATTGAATGGAAAATTGTATGTCGAAAAAATTAAAGGTTTGGTTACGGAGGAGGGAGAGAATCTTTGTCTTCTTGAATGCGGTTGTGGTGCAAAAATAATAGGACTTTCCAATCTTCTTGAATTAGGTACAGAGGGGTATGTCCTTGAGAAAGGAGAGAAGAAGTTGTTGGAATCAGTATATAAAAAAGAGGAGAAGAATGAAGAAATTGAAGAATTAAGTATAGAGGATTTTTTCTCAAGTGTTGAAAAAAAAGATGAAGAGAGTGGCTTTCTAAATGTGATTGTTAAAAGTTCATCTGAGGGATCTCTTGAGGCGATAAAAAACACTTTGAGCAAAATTGTTGAAGATGGGTATTCTGTAAAAATTATTGATTCTGGCGTTGGAAGTATTACTCTTCAAGATGTTGAATTTGCAATGCTTTCTAAGGCTATTGTAATTGGTTTTGAAGTCCAAATAGAAGCAGGAGTATCTGATTATGCAAAGAAAAATAGGGTATTAATAAAGACATATAATATTATTTACAAAATTTTTGAGGAGATTAAGGAAGCTCTAATCGCATTGTCTTTGCCTTCTGAATCAGAAGAAGAGATTGGTAGTGCTGTAGTAAAAGCAATTTTTGGGCTTTCTGATGGTTCTACAGTCTTAGGATGTAAGGTTAAGAAGGGTTTGCTAAAAAGAGATTGTAAAGTATATGTTGTAAGAAGCGACGAAATATTGGGAGAGAGTAAAATTAAAAGTATTAGGATAAATAAAGACCAAACGAATGAAGTCCGAAGTGGTTTTGAATGTGGAATTCAACTGACAGATCAAGTTGAAGCAAAAGAGGGAGACGAAATTTATTGCTACAAAAAAGTTTAAAAAACTTAATTCTCATACCTTCTAGTAAGGATAATATAGACATGATTTCCAATATACGATATCCTTTAGCAGATAATATTAAACTGTCCCAAAAATGCAAAAACAATATATCCAAATTGGAAATACCAATGTCTTCAATGGTCAATACCTTCTAGCAGTATTTAGATTAAAAGGGCAAGAAGGAGTAACCATAGAGGATGTGGCAAGTGAAGTCGCAGCAGAATCTTCTACTGGTTCAAACTTAAAAATTGCAACTTCCACACCATTTTCAGAGAGTATGAACGCAGTTGTGTACAGAGTTGATGAGACTCGAGGACTTGCTTGGATTGCATACCCTTGGAGAATTTTTGATTCTGGAGGCAATATCCAAAACATTCTTACCTTTTTAGTAGGTAATGTTTTGGGAATGAGTGAGGTGAAGATTTGTAAACTTCTTGATGTGTATTTCCCACCGCAGATGCTTGTGAGGTATGACGGTCCTAATTACACCATTGATGACATGAGAAAATATTTGAATATTGGTAAGAGGCCAGTATTAGGTACAATAATTAAACCAAAAATTGGTTTAACATCATCAGAGTACGCTGAGCTTTGTTATGATTTCTGGTCTGGAGGTGGTGATTTTGTTAAAAATGATGAGCCTCAAGCAGATCAGGATTTCTGTCCCTTTGAAAAAATGGTTGTTGATGTTAGACATGCAATGGATAGGGTTGAACAGGAAACTGGTAAAACCAAGGTTCACTCTTTTAATATATCCTCAGCTGATTTTGATACCATGATTAAAAGGGCTGACTATATCAAATCTGTAATGAAGCCAGGGAGTTTTGCGTTCTTGGTTGATGGTATTACTTCAGGGTGGACAGCTGTTCAGACAATAAGGCGACATTATCCGGATGTATTTTTACATTTCCACAGAGCTGGACACGGAGCATTTACTAGAGAGGAAAGTCCTTTTGGCTTTACAGTTTCAGTAATGACAAAATTTGCTCGTTTAGCTGGTGCTTCAGGTATTCATACTGGGACAGCTGGGGTTGGTAAAATGGCTGGTTCCTCAAAAGAGGATGTAATGGCTATAAATCATGCTCTAAAACTCTTCTCAAAGGGTGACTATTTTAGTCAAATATGGTCAGAGGTACCCCAAAATGATTCAGATTTAGCTGAGGCGATTAAAAAAGAAGAGCAGGGTTATGATTATTCTGATATAGGGTATTGGAGAATTATGAAGAAAACTACTCCAATTATTTCTGGTGGTTTGAATCCAACATTATTAGGGAAATTCTTAGATATTGCAGGGACTGTTGATTTTATTACCACTATGGGAGGTGGGGTTCACTCTCATCCAATGGGAACAAAGGCTGGTGCAAAAGCTGTTCTGCAAGCCTATGAAGCTTGGGAAAAGAAGATCCCTATAGAAGAGTATGCGAAGGATAAAGAAGAGTTAAGAGTAGCAATTGAATTTTATGGAAAGAAATAGATAAATTTTACTAAAGAAGATTAATAAATAGGACTTAGCTTGTTGACAGATAGCCTATAGATATAGTAAAATATTTAATATACACGGACAGTATAATCCCTTGTAATTATTTTTATATAATGATAACCTGTTAATATATGGCACTAAATACCGAGAAGAAAGCACAAATTGTAAAAAAGTTTGCACTCCACGAAGGGGATACTGGTTCTCCTGAAGTTCAAATTGCATTGTTAAGCGAGCAAATTGAGGCTTTGAGTGAGCACCTAAAAGTACATAAAAAAGACAATCATTCACGAAGAGGTTTACTTCAAATGGTCGGAAAAAGAAGGAGATTGCTTCAGTATCTTAAAGATAATGAAGAGGAAAGATATAATGCCTTAGCGAAAAAGCTTAAATTGTAGTTCTTTTTATCCCTCTTCCTTTGTTAAAACTTTCCCATTAAAATACATTAGCCTTTTTTTGGCTAGATATTTTTACATAAATTAAATAAATAAAATAATGTTGTTTAAAGAAATTAAACATGAATTTGAGATTGATGGAAGAAAATGTTCCTTTGAAACAGGAAAACTTGCTTTGAAATCTCAGTCTTCGATTCTTGCAAGGATGGGAGATACCGTAATTACAGTAAATGTAAATACAAAAAAATCTGAGGGAGATAGTGATTATTTTCCTCTTTCTGTTGAATATATCGAGAAGTTTTATGCTTCTGGTAAGATTAGCGGTTCTAGATTTGTTAAAAGGGAGAGATTCCCAAGTGATGATGCAATT
>JAXGWV010000006.1:0-24239 GCA_040773125.1 Candidatus Dojkabacteria bacterium | reverse complement strand
TTGAATTAAAATCAGTTTTAATTTCCTTTTTAGAACAAGATGGTCAGAGAGTAACATACAATCTATATAGAAATGAAAAGAAGAAAAATTAAAGAAAACAAAAAAAATGTGAAGAAAAGAGAGGGAAGATTAGGTAAGATAATTCTTTTATTACTTCTCTCTTTTGTAATTCTTTATCTTTCCTACTTTTTAATTACTATTTTCTCTATTGAAACAAAGGATATTATTGGGGAATCAAACAGCTATAATCATATTCTGTCTTCAGAAATGAACAAACTGGATAAGACATTAATCATTTTAGAGAAAGGGAAGGGAGGAGATAGAAAAATAACTGATGTATATGTGTATCTTTCTAATTCTGATAAAAGAACCGAGTTGTTGATATATATTCCATCTTCTCTTTACTATGCAGGATTGGAAGAGAAATTTGGAAATGAAATTCCAGTATCTTCTTTCAGATATGCAGGAGATTTTCTAGAGAATGGTAGAGGAATTGAGTATGCAATTTGGCAAATAAATCAGCTTCTTGGGTTTAAGAGTGAAGAGTACATTTATTTCTCTGGTGAAGCATTGGAAGGTTTGGGGTTAGACTTCTCTTCTTCAAGTAGAGAGAATATTAATAGCTTGAATAAAAAGCTTGGATTTATTGAGTTGATAAAAAACACAAAAGAAATCTCAAAATTAGATGGCACTATTTATTCAAACCTTGGATTTGCAGATATTAAGTTAAGATTACAAAATACCGTTAAGACTCAAGATAAATATTCTAGAGAAGAACTAAATTTGGGGGATTCTTTCTTCCACAACAAAGGTAGTTTGGTAACAGGAGAGGAGATAAATGTTTTGAACACTACTGCATTTGATCAGAAATTTAGGAGTTTCTTAGAGAATATTACTGACAGAGAGCTTGAAAATGAGAGAGTAAGAGTTGAGGTATATAATGGGAGTGAGCTTACTGGAGTGGCTGCTAGTTTGGGTCGTAAGATAGTAAATACTTGTTGTGATGTGGTTAGATATGGAAATGCTCCAGACCTTTCGGATAAGACAAAGATATATATATCAGATTTAGAGAAATATCCGAATTCCTATAAAGCTGTTTCAGAGGTGTTCTCCTACAAGTACGAATTAATTGAGGGAAGACCTGACTTTATGACAACTGGGGATATTGTAATTATTTTAGGGAATGATATTAAAGATATGTATATATTCTAATTTCTGATTGCTTAATCCCAATTTTTACTCTACAATCATACTTATATGGAATATGCAATCCTCTTAGTAATAATTTGTGCTTTAATATTTCTAGCTATCCTTTTCTTTTTCTTTAGGAGTACTTCAGAAAAAGAAGAAATATACAATGAGGTGAGAAATCCTCTAATTATGCAGATATTGGTTCCAAGGGAGAATGAGAAGGCTTCCCTTGCTGCGGAGCAGATGTTTGCTTCAATACATGGTATCCTTGGATCAAACAGAAGAGGGGAGGATGTAATTAGTTTTGAAATTATCTCAACCGAGAAGGAAGGAATTAGATTTTTTGTAGTTGCCCCCCAACATCTAGCACGCTTCATTGAGGGACAAATATACGCACAATATCCGAATGCTGATATAGAATATGTTAAGGATTACACCTCTTCAAATGAAGCGGAGGATGAGAAAGAGATTTTTGTGACTTCTGGTGAAATTGAAATGGAGAAAGATTCTATATTTCCAATTAAAACTTTTAGAAATTTTGATGTTGATCCTTTGGCCGCAATTACAGGTGCTATGTCAGAATTAAATAATCATGAAAAGGTTTGGTTACAAATAATTGTAAGACCAATTTCAAATATCTGGCAAGAGAAATCCAAGGAATATATTACCGCTATCAAGGAAGGAAAGAGCTTGGGAGGTGCTACTTTCGCCGAACTTGTTTCCAAACTCGCGAAGGGAGTTGGAGATGCATTAAATACAGACCCAAATGCAAAACCTGCGGCAAAGGAGATAGTAAAACTTCTCCCAGGGCAAGAGGAGGAATTAAGTGAAATAGAGACAAAAATGCTTAAAGTTGGATTTGAATTCAAGATTCGAGTTGTCACTAAATCCGAGAGTAAGTTACGTTCAGAGCAACTTCTAAGAGATGTTGTGGCAAGTTTTAAACAATTTACAACTGCTCATCTAAACAATTTGGTATATGCAGATTCAACTCAAACAGGTTTGGAAATGTATGAGAACTTTCTTAAGAGAAATATTGGTGATGATGGAGACATCCTTAATATAGAGGAGTTAGCTTCTTTGTACCATCTTCCTAATATTTCTGTTGAGACCCCAAATATCGCTTGGAGTAGGTCAAGAAAACTTGAGCCACCTATGAATTTGCCTCGAGAATATGAAGAAGGGGTTACAGTTTTAGGACAAACAGACTATCGAGATTTAAAAGTTCTGTTTGGCATTAAAAAAAGAGATAGAATGAGACATTTGTATTTGTTAGGGAAAACTGGTACTGGGAAGTCTACTCTTTTTAAAAATATGTTCATATCAGATGTTTTAGCAGGAGAAGGTGCTTGCTTTGTTGACCCACATGGTGACACAGTGGAGGAGCTTTTGTCATATATTCCTCCTAACAGAGTTCAGGATGTTGTTTACTTTAATCCTACAGACACAGAACATCCAGTTGGATTTAATTTGTTGGAGCTCAAAGACAAGAGTCAGAGAGATTTGATTGCAGATGGAGTAGTGGAGGTTTTTAAGAAACAGTTTGGGGATTCATGGGGTCCAAGATTGCAATACATTCTTACGAACACGGTAGCTACAGTAATGGAAGCACAGGGTACTACTCTGTTGGCAGTTCCAAGGATGCTTACGGATAGAAATTATAGGAAATTTATTCTAAAGCAGGTAAGTGATCCGATTCTTTACAAATTTTGGGAAGAAGAATTTGCTCAAATGTCGGAGAACAATAGATTGTTGTCTGAAGCTGTTTCTCCTATCCAAAATAAAGTTGGTAGATTCATTTCGTCTGCTGTTACAAGAAATATAGTTGGCCAAGTCAAGTCCACAATAGATTTAAGGGAGATTATGGATAACAAAAAAATTCTTTTAGTTAACCTTGCTCAAGGTAGACTCGGGGAAGAGACTGCTTCACTTTTAGGGGGTATGATTATTACTCGACTTCAAGCGACAGCAATGGAAAGGGTAAATATTCCGGAAGATGAAAGAACTGATTTTTACCTCTATGTTGATGAGTTCCAGAATTTTGCAACGGAATCTTTTGCAAAAATACTCTCAGAGGCAAGAAAATACAAATTGAATCTAACTATGACAAATCAGTATATAGACCAGTTACCTATCACAGTAAGGCAGGCAATATTTGGGAATGTTGGGACATTAGCGTCTTTTGTTGTAAGCCAAGCTGATGCTAGCATATTAGAAAAAGAATTCGCCCCAGTTGTCTCTTCAGATGATTTGGTCTCATTGGATGCCTATGCAATGTATATTAAACTTTGTATTGATGGAATGACATCAGTTCCTTTTAGTGCGAAATCTTTGCCAATAAGATTTGAGAAGTATAATTTGAGAGATGAGATTGTTCTTAAGTCGAGAGAGAAATATGGAATGCCAAAGATTGAAATAGAAGAGAAAATATCTAAATGGAGTAATCAAACATATAGTGAGAGAGGAAACAGGAGTAATATGCCACAGCCCAAAGAAATGTCTATTGGGGCAAAAAAACCTTTTGTTAATTCAGAAGATAAAAAGCTAGAGAAGGATTCCTCTTTGGCACCGACGGAAAAGCCTAAGGAAGAAGTTTACTCAGTTAAAATTTAACCTTCTTTTTCCTCTGTTCCTGCTTTCCTGAATATGTTAGAATAAGGTTAGTAAATTAAAGTTTCTGGTATATGTCTGGTCATTCAAAATGGGATACAATTAAACACAAAAAAGCAATAAATGATGCAAAGAAAGGAAAGAGTTTCTCCAAAGTTTCTGTGCAGATAACACATGCAGCAAGACAGGGTGGTGGGGATCCAAATATGAATCCAACCTTGAGGTTGTATATTGATAAGGCGAAAGCGGTTGGTTTCTCGAATGAAAATATTGAAAAAGCCATTAAAAAGGGTACAGGAGAGGGAAGTGAAGGGGTAATAATTGATGAAATTACTTACGAAGGATTCGGTCCGTATGATGTTCAGTTGATTGTGGATGTGCTCACAGACAATAAGAATAGAACAGTGGCAGAGATTAGACAGCTTTTTGATGAAATTGGTGGGAAAATGGGTGATCCAGGTTCAGTTTCTTGGAATTTTGAAACAAAAGGATATATTGAGATTTTGTGTGGACATATGGAAAAATCACCGAAATACGGAGAACCAGATTTGTATGTAGCAGAGAACCCTGAGGAAGTTGAGCTTGCAGTAATGGATTTACCAGGGATATCGGATATACATGAGTTTGATGATGAAGAGAAGAAAGGCTTGGCTCTGTATACAAAATTTGAAGATTTTGGAGCAGTCAGAGATAGTGTGAGCAAATTAGGGTATGTTGTTAGAGAAGCAGAATTGATAAAAGAGGCTAAAGTGTTAAAGAGTTTGAATGAGGATGAATTAGAGAAAGTAAATAGAGCAATAGAAAAGATAGAAGAGAGTGATGATGTTCAGAATGTATGGAGTAATTTAGAATAATTGAACCAAACCCCATAGTGTGGTATAATGCATTTTGTATCCATATCTTTGTATATTGGTACCGTTGTTCTTTAAAAGCAAAGGTTACTTTACTGCTTTCTTCATACTATCTTCCCTTTGTAGTGTGCTAAATATTTTTCTTAAACCTTAAGAATGGTATTAAGCACATTACAATATTAGGAGAAAAGATGGAAAAGCATAGAGAAGAATTGTTAATGAAGTATATTGGTGAGGAGAATTTCGATTTCTTAATGAATAAGGTGTCGGAATTTCAAAAATATCTCGAGGGGAGAATGGAAGAGATATATTTACAAAAAACAGAAAATTTAATTACTTTGAAGCAAGCAGATAAATTGATAAACACTCTTTTTCAAGAGTTAGAAAGATTCTTTACCTACGATTTTCCTGGGTTCATTACTGATCTGAGGATAGATCTCTCTTTTCTTGATACAGAGAAAATCTCTCACGAATTTTGTGATTCTCTTTACGTGTTTTTTAACAATACATACTTAGAAAAGTTTCGGAAAAAATAACCTTTGTTCTTTTGACTGGGGAGTCACTTTGTCATATTTAGCTTTGGCTAATATATTTTTTACAAAGAGCTCCCTTTTTCTTTTTTCATTAAACACAGCAATAAAATTGTACAAATACCTATTTCTGACATAAAATATATATATGATTAGAATAATTGGTATTGATCCAGGATTGGCGATAACAGGATGGTCAGTTGTTGAATTTGATAATGATTCAATTCCATCTGTAATAGATTACGGTTGTATTACTACCAAAAAAGGTCTTTCTATTTCCTCCAGATTAAATGAGATATATTTAGACATATTAGAATTGGTTGAAAAATATAAGCCAGAATTTGCGGGAATGGAGACTCTGCTTTTTTACAACAATCAAAAAACTGCAATTGCTGTAGGAGAGGCGAGGGGAGTTGTTCTTTTAGCATTAGAGAAATACTCATTACCACTCAAAGAAATGACTCCACTACAGGTAAAAAGTTCAGTTACGGGGTATGGAAAAGCAAAAAAGAAACAGGTTCAAGAAGCTGTCAAAATGCTTTGTAATATGGAAGAGATTCCAAAACCTGATGATGCAGCAGATGCTATTGCTGTGGCTATAGCTACGGAAGTGTTGGTATCGAGGAATATTGAATAATTTAGTATAATAGGGAATGATCTCATTTATAAAAGGTTCTATACAAAAGTTTGAGATATCGAAAGATTCGTATGTTGATATTTTAACTAGTGGAGGAATAGGATATAGGATATTTATTCCAAGTTCATATATTTTGCCACAAATAGGGCAGGAGTACTCACTTTTTACTCATTTTCATGTAAGAGAGGACACGCAGGCACTCTATGGTTTTACTGATGAAAATGAGAGGGATTTTTTTGAACAATTAATACAAGTTTCAGGTGTTGGGCCTAAAATAGGGATATCAATTTTATCTGCATTCTCAAGAGGTGAAATAGAGAAATTAATAGAAGAGGGTGATGCAAGAGCTTTAAGTAAAGTACCAGGGCTTGGAATGAAAAGGGCACAGAAGATAATAATTGAATTGAGAGGAATAATTGATTTAACCAAATCTCCAGTTGAGGAGACA
This sequence comes from Candidatus Dojkabacteria bacterium, assembly GCA_040773125.1. GTDB lineage: Bacteria > Patescibacteriota > Dojkabacteria > SC72 > SC72 > UBA5232. The sequence goes on along the minus strand of JAXGWV010000006.1, from coordinate 17,972 downwards.
TCATTGTTAAAAGATGTGAAGGAGGCTCTTAAAACACTTGGGTTTGATTCAGGTTCGGTTAAAGAGAAAGTAGCTCTAGCAGAAAAGCTTTTAAAAGAGAGTCCGGAAATTACTGCAGAGCAATTAATTAAAGAGGTAATAAGAAACTAATGATTGAGTCAAGTAAAGAGAAATCTCAGAACAAAGAGAAAACAGCTACAAGAGCACTTAGCTCTAATAAAACTATTATGCAGTATGAGGAAAAGATTAGGCCAAGCAAATTAGATGAAATAATAGGAAGACAATTAGAGAAAGAAACACTTCGAATTATGATAAATTCTGCTAAAAGAAGGGGGGAAGTTATTGATCATATTCTTTTTTACGGTCCCCCAGGGTTGGGTAAAACGACATTCGCAGTAGCTATTGCCAATGAGGTTGGTGCATCAATTAAGATAACCTCTGGGCCAGCAGTCGAAAGACAGGGAGATTTGGCAGCGATTCTTACTGGGTTGAAGAAAAATGATGTTCTTTTTATCGATGAGATTCACAGACTTCCAAAAGTGGTAGAGGAGATATTGTATCCAGCAATGGAGGATGGAATGTTGGATATTGTAATGGGTAAGGGTCCAACTGCAAAAACGATAAGATTAAGCCTTGAGCCATTTACTTTAATAGGAGCAACAACTCAAATTGGAAAGATTAGCTCACCTATGAGAGATCGATTTGGTTTAATCCAGAGATTAGATTTTTTTTCAGAAGATGATTTAGTAGAGATACTAAAAAGAGCTTGCAGGCTATGGAATCTTACAATAGAGGAGGAAGCCCTAAAAACACTATCAACTATTTCAAGGGGTACTGCCAGAGTAGGGTTGAGACTTTTGAGAAGGTGTAGAGATTATGCAGAGAGTAAGAAAGAGGAAACTATTTCTTTAAATACGGTTAAAAAGACAATGAAATTACTTGGTATAGATGAGGTAGGGTTGGAGAGAATTGATAGACAAATACTCTTTACTCTTTTAAACAACTTTGCTGGAGGACCTATTGGATTATCAACATTGGCTGCATCAATCTCAGAGGACGAAAGTACCGTTGCTGATGTCTATGAGCCGTATCTGATGAAATGTGGCTTTATCAAAAGGACAAGTAGAGGTAGGGTACTTACTCAAAAAGGATTAAAATACTTAGAATCTATTGAAGATGAGAAGAGATGATACAAATGTAGACAATGAGAAGAGGGGCAAATTGCTTCTTCTGTCTGCAGTAATTGCCTTGTCAATGTTTCTCTCTAGAATAATTCTTTCAGAGCAAGTAGCCGTGTGGAGAATATTTCTTGATGCAAGTATATATTTTGTTGGAGTTGTTATTGGACTTCTTTGGGCATTTAATTTCCAAGTAAAAAAGCAATCTTTTATATATCTCTTTCAAGCTGCATTGTTTGTTGCTTCACAGGTTCTTTTTGTAGATTTCTTCTTTTTTCAGAAGTTTAATAGAATCTATGAAGCTTTCATATTGCTAATACTAATTGTGGCAGTATTTTTTGCCTGCTATTTCGTTTTTTTAATGGTAAATACTCTGAATGTTAATTTGTTTAAACCTATTCCTTTAGCTCAGGTTGGTAGAACAATTTCGTATATCTCTTCCATATTTATGGTTTATTCATTAACATTCACCTTTCTTATTAGTGGTTTGCCAATTTATGTAATATTCCCATCTATACTTCTTTTTTACCTAATAATAGTTGGAATGCATTATTATAATATAGAAATTGAAGGTAGGGAGCTTGTAAGAAAGACTTTAATTACTACATTAATAATGTATGTTTTACTTCTTACAGTAGTCTTCTCAGGTAATTCTCAGGAGATAATATCAATCGTTCCGGTAGTAGGGTACTTTATTTCAGTAAATATGGTTACTCACGAAAGGATCTCTTCGTTAAAGGATTCAGTAATAAATATATATTTATTACTGTTGTTAATTACATTGGTTTCCGTTTTTGTATTAAATATATGGGGATAAGTGCGTAGGGGAGTAGGGGGTTTACTTAGAGTCCCATAGTGTTTCACATCCTATAGTAATCAATGTGGATAAGTAATTGCTAATATGAATGTTTATATAGAAACTAATAGAATAGAATTGTATAATATCTGAAATATATTTTTCACTTTTTGTATGTTTATGAGAGAGGGGTTCTACTCTTGTCAAAAATGTGTTACAATTTTACATACCATAACCGAGTATAATCACCCTTATATGCGGTTGTGGTTGATAAAATTTACAGAAGTACTCTTAATGCATATAAACTTAATCTTTCCAAATCATATTTTTAATTATCTTTTTCCTGTTCCTTTTCTTTTATACTCCCTTTCTGTCTTCTTTTTTCTCTCATGTGGTTTTTTAAAAAAATGGCACCCTACTCCGATTTTCTTACTTTTTAATATAATGTAATATTAAATATGGAAATACCAAAATTAAATGATCAAGATGATTTCTTGATTGATTTACAGAATAACAATTACAGTCCTCAGACAATCATTAACTATGCACGAGACCTTTCAATTTTTGCAGTATTTTTACACTTTAGAAATGTACCTTTTCTTAAAGTATCAAAAAAGGACATCAGTGCTTACAAAGGATACCTAATTTCGGGTAATCATATAAAAGATTTACAAAAAATACGAGAGGAATATGGCAAGAATGTTGATATAACAAGGATAAATAAGGCCGAGGCCCTGGAATCCCCGTCAAGGCCTCAGAACGATTTAGGGGGTGTAAGCACACCTGTTTTTGAGAGTGGTTTTCTTTCAGACATCTACAGAAAGGTATATGGGAGTCTTGGCATGCCCACTCATGGTTCAAAGGGTTCTGACGGTTTGGACCCAACAAGTATAAATAGAATGTTGTCTGCTTTGAGGTCATTTCTGAAATTTAGAATCGAATGGGATTTAGAAATACCAGTTCCTCCAGATGCAATTGGAATGATGAAAGCAAAAAAGAGAATAAAGAAAGTTGCTTCAAAGGAAGAGTTAGTAAAATTAATTGAATGTCCAATGCAATTTGAGAAACAAGAAAATGTTGCTTTAAGGAATAGATGTATGTTAGAAATGCTTTTTGCAACTGGGATGCGTATTTCAGAACTTATCGGAATTGATTTAGAGCAGCTTAATGTCGAAGGGAAACTCTACATTTTAGGAAAAGGTAAAAAGGAAAGGACTGTATATATGACTCCAAGAAGTCTTTTTTGGCTTAATAACTACCTAAAAGTTAGATTGAGATACTCTTTGTCCGAATTGGAAAAAAAGGAAAGAGAGGCAGACGGGAGTTTCACAAACGGGCGTGAAACACTTAGCGAAGGGGAGAAAGAGCTTTCTGATTTAGCCTTAGAAATGTTTGATGGAGAGTATAAATATATTAAATTAGTTGAGAAGTATAGAGAAAGTGGTTACTTGAAAAAATTTGATTCCCCTGCTCTCTTCATTCCCTTTTCTGGTGGAAGAAATGGTAAACATGCAAATAGAATTTCTACAAACTATTTTCAAGAAAAAATTGCTGAGTATAGGAAAAAACTGGGTATTCAAATACCCACATCAGCACATAGTCTTAGGCATGGATTTGCTACATATCTTGCAGAAAATGGCGCTAGTCCAGTTGCCTTACAAGTTTTACTTGGGCATTCAAGCCTAAATACGACTACTAAATATGTTCATGCTACAGAGAAGTTTGCTGAGGAGACTGTGAGACAACACCATCCACTGAAGGAGTAACTCCCTCTTCCGTTAAGTATTTTACAAGTTCTTCAAGTTCAGGATTGTCTTTTTGAGCTTCAATAGCTGCTACAGCTGTAGGATCTCCTGCCTGATATCTCTGAAGTAAATCCTTTACTGATTTGGTTTCTTCAATTGTCATATTTAGATAATCTAGGAGCATCTTCTGTTTAGTTTCAACAGCTTTCTCCCCATATGCAACAGAAAGAATAAGTTCAAGATTTTTGTTCGCCTCATCTAAAGAAGTTACATCTGGAATTAGTTTTGATTCGAGAGCTTGTAATGCATCTATATCTTTTTCTTGTAATTCATTCAGAGCATTGTCTACTAGCTCTTCGAGAGCTAATTCAAGAAGTTTATTGTATTTTTCTTCTGTGAACCCAAGAGATAGTAACTCTTGTTTTGCAGCCTCAATTTGTTGTGTATAGTCCATTCTTAAAATTGTTTAATTTAAATTTATCCAGAAATAGCTTCTAGAATTGTTCTTGCACCTTCAGAATTCAAACTTTGTAGGGCGGTTGATAAATCTGTAGAAGGGTTTGAGGTGAAAATATTAAGCAATCTATGAATTTCTGAAGTTTGGAGATTATTTCTTAGAAGAGATTCTGTTACTCCACTACTTTGGAGTGCAGATTCTAGGTTAAAGGCTCCCATATTAGTAGCTCCTCCTGCGAAATTAGAACTATTTAATGCCCCATTAGGAAGGTTTCCTAATGGTTCGGTAGCAAGATTTCCGTCCCATGCAGAGCCAGGTAATTCAACTCTTCCATTTTTTAGAAGGACTCCATCGTTTGTATTAATTCCGATATTGGTCTCTGCTGAAATACTGTTATTAGTATTAGCCAAATTCTCAGCATTTGTTCCCGAAGTAGCACCAGAATCTAAATTACTTGGCGCTTGTGAAGATGAAGCTCCAGTCTCTGTGCCACTTCCTGCTTGAGATTGTGCTCCTGTTTCTGTTCCATTTATTCCATGACCTAATGTTGCTTGTCCTGATTTGTCTCCAACTATCTCTACCAATCCTTTACCACCCATGAAAAAGTTACTTATTGCTGTACCAACACCTGCACCTAAGGCCATCCCTCTAAAGAATTTAACCGTATTATGTGCATGTTTATTTACAAAGTTCCAGACTTTAATTCGTTTTTCTAGACTTGCTTTCTCCTCAGGAGTTTTAGCGTTAGCTAATCTCTCAGTAAGGGTTGCAATTTTCTTTGGAGCATATTTCTCAGCAATTGAGGCACCAGCACTTAATATTCCTGCTCCAATTGCTACGGGCAGACCTACCGAAGCCCCACCTGCTATCGCAGCAGTGAAGCCAAGAGCACCACCCACTAACCCCCATCTCTTAAATTTCTTTTTCTCTGGTGGTACTATCTCCTTTTCTTTTTCTTTTGTTCTTTTCAAAGCATCTATTTCTCCTTGTTGCCATTTTGGATATACCTTTTGTGCTAATATCTTGCCTATAAGATTTTCGTCTTTAATAGAGTCAATGACTTCGCCAGTCTTAGGATCAATATATTCTTTGTATTTATCCGGATTACCTTTTACTCTATCTATAACTCTGTTTCGGAAATCTCTGGTAACAGTACCTTTAACATACTGCTGAATTTCAAGTTTAATATCATGTTTTGCTATTTCCATATAGCTATCAATTTGGGAATCTGTATAACCGTTTTCCTTAAGTTCTTTTCTCCTTTCAGCTATTCTTTGGTTATATAGTTCATTCTCTTGGTTCGCATACCTTGCTGCATCTTCGACATTTGCAACTCTCATCTCTTTATCAAATGTTTTGTCCATTTCTTCTTTTATTGGTGTTGGGATTTTTACAAGATTTCCGTTTTCATCTTCATACTGGTTCTTTCCATCTTCTTCTCTTTTTTCCTTCAACACTTCTCTCATCAATTCTTGTATTTTGGGATTATTTAAAACATATGCTAAATCCTCCTTACTGATTTCAGGTTGTTTAGACTCAGGCTTTTGCTCCTTACCTTGTCCCGCTGGAGTATGGATATCGTTTATACCTTGTTCAATTTTTTTCTTTTCTTCATTCCTCCCATCCAACTTCTTAAGGTTTTCATTCAATTCCTCCATCTTCTTTTTTGAATCTTCTTGTGCTTTGTTAATAAATTCTGCAGTTGATATAGTACTAGGAGCAGTTGGAACCGTTTGGGGAGTTTCATTTACTTGTTTCTTTTCTGTTACTTCAGGAGTTGGTGTCTCAGAGGTGGTTGTATTTTGTGGTTTTTCCTCGTCATCTGGGGGAATAAGTCCAGCCTCTCTGAGGGCGGCTGCCATTGCACCATCTTCATATTCCTTAGCAGTCCCTTGACTATTTACTTCTTCAAAATGACTATCAACTACAACAGTAGCTTCTGCCACTGGACCTTCAGTTGTTACTGTTTTCTCATTTGTTGAACTTTCATTATCTCCCATATTTGAAAAAAAACATTTTATTTATTTCCTACCAAAAACATTTATAAAAAGAGGCAGGTTCCTACATATAAATTACAATTTGTTAAGAATTATGTCAACTATTTCGATTAAATCTTTAATTTGATATATTTAATTATGTCAAATGTATTAAAAAAGATATGGTATTTTGTAAGACAAAAGTATGGGCCAATACTATTATCATTATTACTTATCGTAATTTGTTTTCTTTCAATTAGATGGGGACAGTATTTACTTTCCAATGATAATTATTCACCAGAATTAAATCCTAGTATGTCAGTGTCAAGATATTTAGAATCCCCCGCATGGAGAGGATATCGAGTATTAGGAATACCTTCAGATAGTGAACAAGCAGATGTTTTCCGAAGCTTTTTATTTCAGATCTTTCAACTTTTTATTCCGAAATGGTTCTTGGCTCAGTTTTACTCCCTATTATGTCTGGTGGTAGGAACACTCTCTATTGCCACTCTATCTTCCCTTTTTGTAAGGGATTTTGTTAACACAAAAAAATCAGGTTATGTCTTTTTCATCTCAGGATTATTTTATCTGTCATCTCTTTGGACTGCTTGGGTGTTTAACTTTAATATGATGCCATACATAGCTCAGTATGGTTTCCTTCCTCTCCTTTTGCTTTCTATTTATTTACTAATGAGGGATTTTCGTTATTCACGATTGCTTCTTCTTTTTATTTCATCAGTTCTATTTGTGTCTGTTTCGGTAATAGGAACTCTCTTTTTTGTGAATATTGTTATCCTTTTAGCTGCTTTTTTCTATTTTGGTTTCCTTCACAGAGTTAGATTTAAAGGTATTCTCAAATCTATTGGTTTGTTTTTAGTAATTCAGTTGTTCTGGTTACTTCCATTTATATTTTATACAAAATCAACTAGTCAAGATGTTATTAATTCGTATACAAATAGGTCTATTACTGCAAGTACAATTGATTTAGAGAAGCAAATGATGGACCTGCCTAATTCTGCAAGATTGTATACAAGATTGCTTGGAACAGTCGATACTCCCGAACCAAAGCAGTATATCTTTCCTTTGTCCGAAGAGTATATGGAATATGATTTTTACAAGATTGTAGGTTTACTTCCAATCTTCTTTTCTGTTATTGGATTAATCTTTGTTATTTCTAAAAAAGAGTACAAGCTAATTCCAATTTGGATAGTATTGTTTGGTTTTCTTTTTTTATTAAAGAATCAGAATCCTCCTTTTGGTGGAATATATATATGGTTACAGGAGAATTTCAATATTTTCAAACAAACCTTTAGATGGGTTTCGTCAAAACTAGGACAGCAATATTTAATATTCTTAACAATTACGTCTTCTATCGGTTTTTTACTTTTGTTAAATTTTCTCTCATCCTTCTTCAAAAAGATTCCAAAGTATATCTTCGTTCTGTTCTCACTGGCATTAATAACATTTCCACTACTTTTGTATTCTGAATATCTTTTTAAAGGTGACTTATTTACTAAAAGAGCAACTATTGACTTCCCAAATGAATATTTTGAATTAGCAGAGGAATTAAAAGATGATCCTTATTCCAGAATCTATTATGCTCCTCCATCAAACAATGGATATTTCAGAGAATATGATTGGGGATTTGTTGGCTCTCAATTTATCTCATATGTTCTACCTAATCCAGTTATGGATTTGTCTCTTGCAATTGGTTCTTCTGTGGGAGAAAAAGCGATGCTTGAGCTTCGAAACACTTTTGATTCTGGGAATGCTGTTCAATTTACAGAGTTACTATCAAAATATGGTGTTGAATACATTTTGGTAGATAGAAGTTTAGTTAAGGGAAGGTATGGTCATGAGATTGATTGGAAGGTTCTCGAAGAATATACAAAAAATTTGGATTTAGTTTGGGAAAAGAACTTTCTTGAATTGTATAGAGTTAAATCCAATGAAACAAAATATGTTGAAACACTTGGAGAAAGTGATTCTGTTCGAAATGGCTCATTCGTACGAGAAGTCCAAAAGGAACCGATTCTTTCTCTTTTGAATTTTAATCTCTCTGACTTAAAAATCAATGGAAATTCTTTAACAAAAGATATTTCTTACTCTGGGAATCCAACAACCCTTTATCTTACAAGCACCGATTTTGAAATATCAAAAGCTCCTATTTTTGTTAAAAAGGAAGGAAAGGTAATTAAGATTTCACCTGCACTACCCTCTTTAGATGGAATAAAAAATGAATCATACAAAGAAATACAAGTAAATGATGATGTTGAATTCTTTGTCTTTGGGACCTATGTAGTTAACAGAAAGACGCTTGAGGACGGTATTAATCTGAATCTCCCATATGAGGAGATTAATGCTGTTGGTGTAGTGGACAACAGTGGGTTAATAAAAGAGAATTTAACGGAAACCTTGGCAGAGTCACTATCAGGAGATTGTTCTGGAGGGGGATATGAAATTGTGCCAGAGATTGAAAAGGAAGTAATCTCTTCTGGATTTACTATCGAGAGCTTTTCCGAGCTCCCTTGTGTATATACAAATCTAAGATTAGATAAGCGACTTTCATATGTAGGAACTGTATCATTTAACTGGGAAAGTGATTCAAACTCAGTATTTGGCTACTGTTTGAATTCTGAAAAATATGGGGAGTGTATTAACGAAGAGAAATATTTTGCAACAATGGGTGGGTTTGGTCAAAAAACCATTACTATACCAAAATTAATTGAAGCAGGAGACAAGATAGCTCTGACTCTCTATGCTCAAAATCCACTTGGTAAGAAGGTTAAAATAACTGTTAGAGATGTAAGAATAGAATACGCACCATATTTCGAGAATGCTTGGGTAACAAATGGATATGAGGATAAGGAGATAAAGGTAATCAATTTAAATGAGAAAGGACAGAAAATAAAGTTAGAGATCCCAATCCTGTATGGTGATTCTAGTTATGTCTATTCTGAAAGATTTGCAAAAGATTCTCTCTGGAGAATCTCTGCAGCTGAAGATAGTGATTTGATATTTAATGCTACATACGATTTTGGTATGAAGCAAAATGTTCAGAATCAGATGATTAATCAGTTTGATTCGGTTTTAGCTACTATCCCCAATAAAGAATATTTGTGGTATTGGCAAGGAGAAAATCTTAAAAATATTCCTTCTAACATTTGTTTAACTTATCAAGGAAGTGATAGATGTTGGGTAGATAATACCTTTTTTGCCAATAAAGATGTTGCAGAAGCTCAAATATTTACCTCAAGTGGTATCTTTGGGCAGAAATTAGATGCATCGTACAATAGTATTAGTTTCTCAAATGAAAGTGAAAACATCCTTAAGAATTTTATTCTGATGGAAATTCCAGAGGCCTGGAAGTACAACACATTCTCGCCTGCACTTCCAGTACATTACACTGAGGTAGAATTATCTCCAGTAGGTAAACACTCATCTATGTACAAATTGGCAGAGGATGATTTACTTGGTAGAAGTACATTGGTTACAATTCCTCAAGCAAAATCAAAATATTGGATAGGATTTGGTATAGAAGAAGGAAAGATTAAACTTCTCTCATCAAATGATTCTGTTTCTCTAAATGGGTGGAAACAGGGTTGGGATACTAACGGAACAGTTTTCTCATCTCTTTTTGTAATATATTGGCCGAATCTTTTATCATACCTAGGGTATATATTAATATTCATAGTCTTTGTCTTTCTTTTAATTAAACTAATTAAATCAAATAGATATGTCATCTAATCCATTAGTTTCCGTTATAATCCCCGTACATAATGGAGAAAAATATTTAAAGGAAGCAATTGATAGCTGCTTGAGTCAAGATTATTCTCCAATGGAGATAATTGTAGTAGATGATAAAAGTGAAGATAGAACATTAGAGATTCTAAACGAATACAAAAAAAATAATAGTATTCTAAAAGTAATTCCCTCAGAAAAACAAAATGGATTAGGGAATGTTATTAATATTGGTATAAGGAACTCAACGGGGAAATATATTGCACGAATGGATGCTGATGACATTATGTGTCCTGGTAGGATTAAAAAACAGGTAGAATATATGGAGAAGAATCCAAATTGTGTTGCAGTGGGCGGGCAAATTGACATTATCAACGAGAATTCGGACAATATCGGTCATAGAGTGTACGCGCAAGATGATGCTCATTTAAAGAGAAACAGATTTCTTTTTCAACCTTTTGCTCATCCTGCAGTGATGCTAAGAAGGAGCACATTAGAAGAGGTAGGCTTGTATCCAGAGAATATGTGGAAAACAGAAGATGTAAAACTTTTCCTGACATTAAGTACCAAAGGAGATTTTGCTAATCTTCCAGATACAGTCCTAAAGTATCGGATGACTTTTAAGACGGAAAGCCAAGCAAAAATGGTAGACCATTTTAAAAAGACAAATGAGGTAAGAAATTGGGCCATAAAGAATTTAAATATTAGGCCAACATTTAGAGAAAGTCTAATTTGGGGTTTACAAAAAATAGGGGTTCGAATATTAAGTATTCTCCCCCCTACCCTTTTTATGAAAGTATTTGAACTCTCAAGAAAAATTCTAAGCTAAGCTTTTACTCCTGTGGCCATTCAATGTTTATTTGGAATCCGTTGTTAGGATTGTAAGCATCATAAGTAACCTTAATAAGCTCATTTGCTGGAATATGGTATACACCTTTCTCTCCAACTTGTATTGTTCCATCCTTTAGAACAACTGGATTTCCATTAATTAACTCCTTTCCATTTGCACTTATTCTTCCTGCAATACTGTTTAAGGTAATGTCCCATGGTAGGGAGAATACAAATTCACCACCCTCTCTTTTAACATCTTCTAGATCCATACTTCCTTCAGCTACCATATGTTTTTGAGCAATTTGTAGTACATATGTATTTAAGTTTGTATCAAACGCAAATTTGTATGTTCCTAGTTCTTGTAAATTTACTAAGAAATCTTGAGGAGTAAATTCTTTTTGCTCCTGTTCTGTTTGAATATCTAAAGGTACCACTCTTGGGTACTCTTCAAGAAATACTCCAGTTTGTGGGAAGTGAATCTCCAAACCTGCAGAGTCATTCCCTGCCTCCCATATACCCTTGATTTCTTGTCCAGCTTTTACAACAAACTCACCATCTTCATCCTCTGCTGGATTTCCAAGATTCCATTCCACTCCATCAACATAGAATTTGTCATTTGCTCCACCACTACAATTCACAACTGCTTCGAATGGGGTTACAAGTGCTATACTCCCTCCTTCTCTTTTTAAATCTTCTAGAGTTTTTTCTCCGGGTTCGACCTGATGAGACAAATCAAACGCAAGTGTATACATTTGTAGGTCGTTGTTCCAAAGAGTTCTGAATGAACCAAGTTCATCTGTTTCAACTATTAACTCTTCAGGTGTTATTTCATCTTGTTCTTCTTTTTCAACATAGTTTATGGATGACACGGAAGAATCTTCATCGGAAGGAATCTCTTGCAAGGTATTAACACTTGCAGTATTTGGGGTGGCTTGATTGTTTATTGTCTCGGGAGATTTGTTTGGCAGAACCTTACAGCTTGTAACAGCCATTGTAATAGCTAATGCTGCAGGTAGTATATCTTTATTTTCCATAGAAAGGATATATAAAGTTAGTAACTAATTATATCCCATAATTATGGAATATTCAATAATGAAAAAGTTTGGAAATCTTTTCGTCCTCAATATTTTTGTAAAAATATATGGACTCATCAGTAAGACAGTATAGCCTTAGAAGATTGATAGTGTGTGATGTTTGGTTGGGTGGGGGATTTTTAATGCGATTAAGCAAAAAAATGATTATCCCCCACCCGGAGCAGAGAGTTGTTTATGGTTTTTGAATAAGCATTACGCCTGAAGAATCGTTTCCCTGTTCGGAAACAATATGTACTGGGGTATTCTTCTCGAATAATGTTATTCCATCACAGGAAACTGGGTTTCCTGGGGTGCACTTAATGTCGTTCACGAAAATTGTGTTGGCTGATTGGTTGATATAGCCATCGAATGGCATGAGAAACGTAAAATCGTCTCCCTGCTCCTTCAACTCGCTCAAAGTAATACCCTCTGAGATTCTGGAACCTTCCCACATCCCAAGGACGCAGGTGCCGAAATTCGAATCCCATTCGGCATGGAAGCTTCCGCTTCTGCCAAATGTGGCACCAAATTCTTGGCAATTGGGAGTTGCTACAGCCGCGAAGACTGTTGTTTGGTCTACGTTCGTTGAAACCGTCGGTGTTACTTGGGCTGTTTGGTTGGCTTTTGCCCCCCAAACAATTGAAAGCGCGAGCAAAACGCCCACGCCAACGGTAGCAATTAGCCACCAGTTAATTTCCTTCTTCCCTTGCTTTTCATCTTTTTTGTCTTTCATTTTAGGCCTCCTTTAAGCCATTGAATTTTGAGATTCTCTCTGCTTTTGCATCCAAATGGAATGCATACTATATCCAATATATATTAGATACACTATGCATCCCAAAAGGATAATAGGAGGTAAAATGATTACTCTACTCTCTTTCATCACACACTATTTAATCTAAATACATACAGAATGAAATCATAGTATATACCTAGAAATTTTTAATGATCTTCGAGTTCTTAAGAACTCATGTTAGAAAAATCTAAATATCAATTCTTAAGAAAACGTTAAAGAGCAATACAAAACAACATATACATTATACTATAGGTCGCCGAGACTGTCAATATTGTAAGTTTTAGAAATATCTTTTCTGAAGAATGAAAGTTTATTATCCATTGCAATTGAAAATATATCCTTAACCATTAGTATACCCTGCTTAAAATTTGCAGAAGTACTTTCACTCCTATTCTTATTCAAGTAGAAAGGTATAACCTCAACAGAATATCCTACTTTCCCAATGGTGTTTAATATTTCTGAGTCAATTGCGAATCTATCAATTTTCAAATATGGAAGAATTCTTTGTACTAATTCTCTTCTAAAAATTTTAAATCCACAGCCAACATCGTCAACATTCTTAGGTAATTTTAGAAAAAACTTATTTACATATACCAATCCGTAAGACAATATCTTTCTTCCTAATCTCATTTCAACATTTGAATCCTTATGAAATTTAGATGGTACTACAGCCATTACTGAATCATCCTTAATCACCTTGAGAGCTTTGTTAAGAGTTCTAATTTGAATGTCCGTATCAGCATCTATGAAGCCGATAACATCGCCAGAAGCCCTTCTCATTCCATATCTAATTGCAAACCCCTTTCCTCTATTCTCTCTATACCCAACTATTGAAACTTTTTTCATCCTGTTCTCTTTAACATACTGTTTCAAAATATCCTTAGTATTGTCAACATACCCATCAATTACGAAGATGAGTTCAAAATTTGGATTCTTTCTAGATAAGTATCCGTATACCCTTTCTAATTGATCCAATACCTCTCTTTGTTTTTTGTATGTTGGTATAACCAAAGATAGTTTCATTTTGTAATAATTAAAAAATAACTAAGTAAAAATTCTTGATAAATAAAAATGGCTCCCCAAGGGAGCAGTCAACTTTATGCAGCAGACTGCTTGCCCTTAAGGTCTTTAGCTATTGCTAAAATAATCATTCCAACAGTAAATGCTACGAGTGCTATTAGGTAAAAAGTGTTTGTATCACCAAAACCTGTTGGTAATGGAACATGAGGCTCATATGGATTATATGGCCCATATGGATTACCACTAGCTAGAACAGGAGCACTATAGACTGTGGAAATCATAGTAGCAGCTAAAAGAGCTGATAATAACTTCCTCATATATAAAGGGCTAGTTAATTTAAATACAGGATAATTATATCATGAAATACCCTAAGACGCAACACTATGGGTTACTTCCCTTCGTTAGGGAATTTAGTATATACGCTCTGCGTACCTAAAAATACGAATTGGAGAGTTAAAGAATTTGCATGTATATAGTATGAGGTCGGCACTATAATCACTAATGTAGGTACTCTCTTCTGCTTTATAAATTTTATACTTATATTTTCTTTGGTTCCAATAAATATATATCTCGTCACCTTCTTTAGTATCTGGGAGATTATAGTAAGAGATTTTGTTTCTTTTCTCTACACTCCAACTTGAATATCCAAACCTATGAGCTGCAAGGATAATTGGTAATTCGGGTTTCTCAGGAGTCCCGTAATCTGAAACAATCCATGAACCTTTTGCAAGTCCAGTATTGAAATCTTTGTTTGTTGAAATAGGTGATTCAACATTGATTTTGGGAATAATTACAAATGGTGTTTCTGGTAGTGATGGGTCAAGAGGGGGAATTTGTGATATTTCTTTAGTCTTCTGCTCAATCTTTTCTGTTGTTATTTCCTTAACAATTTTCTCAACATCTTTATCTGTTTCATTTGGGTTAATTCGATACCATACATATGGCCAAATAGGGATAGCAATTACTATTAAAGAAATAAAAAGAAAAAAGAACCCTATTATGGCATATATATTTTGTATCTTTTCGGGTCCATTCTTTTTCATTTTTTTTATTATACGTTAATTAATTTCTCTTAAGTAAACTTCTAATATTTTCCCACTATTAATAACCTTTGAAGCGTTAGTAACTCCAATGTATCTGTAATGCCAACTTTCATAGTTAAATCCTGTTGTACTTTCATAACCTTTTGGAAAAGACGAAATAAAGCCGTATTTCCATGCATTATCTTCAAGCCATTTTGCAGCATTAGTTCCAGAAAATTGTCCTCCCAATCCATCTTGAATTTCAGCACTACTAAAATCAATGGCTGTTCCCAATTGATGTTGGCTATGCCCTGCCCTAGCAGATACCTTATCTGCTTCGTCTTCAATATTATCATTAGCTCTCAACCAAAAGTTATAAGTATAAAGTTGATCGGCGAAAGATCTATATCCTGAGCGAATACTCAAATCTACTCCATCAGCTTTAGATTGATTTACCAAATCCCTTAAGTCATTGATTAAAATACTTCGTATGTAGTAATTTTCACCTCTTCTAATTCCCGCCTGACTTGCCTTCACTAAATCGCTTGGTACGAAGGTCTCTGGTAAACGATACTCTTTATTTACTAATACAAGTAAATCATCTCCATACCTTTTTGTGAGTTTTATTTCTTCTGGATACCTCCACCATTCAGTACCTATGACTGTTTTGGTAGTCTTAACATTAGGTGTAGTTAATGTTTTGACTCCAGGATTCTCACTTATTAATTTTTCTACAACTTCTCTTCTGAAAAAAGCTTCTTTCTCGTTGGGATTCACTAATCTCCCCATAGGACTATATGTTGAAGCAGAGATAGTCACACTCATGAGAAAAGAAATTATTTTTACTAAGAATTCTGACATATGCCTATTTTACAACATATAGTTGAAGGAAAATAGCACTTTTATACAAGGTTCATATATTTTTCTCTAGGTAAGGAAGTATATTTTTAGGTGGGTTAAAATAAATTAATAAATTAATTAGGAAAATTATATGAAATTATCAAATGATGATTATGTAATGATTTCAAAGATTATCAATACTGAGATAAGTGGATTAGATCAGAAATTAAGCAAATTTGAGAATATTCTTAAAAGAAGCTTAAAGGACAGAAAAATTGATGACAGTTGGATGAGTTATGATGAATTATCAAGAAACATTATTGCTTTATCTGGGGATGAATATTACAGAGATTTTAATATTACTAGAGTCCAATGATAGGTACTTATTACAAAATACAAGTATGTATTCTAATATAAATATCTATAAGGAGCTCTAGCATGTGATGAAGTTGTGTTAAATGAAATTTTTGTTTTAATATTTATTAAAAATATTAAAGATATATTTCAATTCAAAACTTAGCTAGAGTTTGGATACGGTTAGTTTATGAAATCAACATGAAAGTTTTTAACATCTGCTCTATGACAAATATATATCCCCCCTGTAGGCTCAACAATCGTTTACTTAATAATCGTTGACTTAATAGTCGTTGACTTAACAATTGTTGGCTTAATAGTCGTTGGCTTAATAATCGTTGACTTAATAGTCGTTGACTTGATAATCGTTGGCTTAATAACCATATGATACCTCCGTTGGTTCTATTTGGTTAGATTGACTGCTACATGTATCAAAGAATATGCTAGAAACGGAAATAGTTACTACAATTAACTTTTTCATCTCTCCTTCTCCATTTCTATTTTTTATTCACCTCTTTATGAGATGCATATTCTGTCTAATAATCTGTGGTATTAGCCATGATATGCATCTCACAAGATAGTAACACTTTCTAACTCCATCACATGCTATTTGATCCAAAGTAATACAAGATATAAATCGTAATGTACTAATTTGGAAATTTTTAATGAGCAGTATGTACCATTAAGTACATATGTATATTATGCTATAGGTTGCTATTGTTTGCAATATGAAATATATATAAAAGGATATACATCAATGGTTGAGGTACTCCAATTAGTTCTTAAGAAATTTGTATTGTTAATATTACAAAATAGCAACAGCAGCAACTTTGTCTCCACTATTTATATTCATCATCTTTACTCCAGATGTTTGCCTTTTTAATTTAGGAACATCTTTAAGTTCTGCTCTAATAACTTTTGATTTCTCAGATATCACCACAATTTCACTATCCTCTTCCCTTAATATTCTTGCACATGCAATATTCCCTGTTTTAGGAGTAACTCTAAAAGTAAAGATTCCAGTTCCTCCCCTCTTCTGAGTGGTATATTCCTTAAGTTGAGTCATCTTACCAAATCCATACTCTGATAGGGTGAGAAGTTGTTGGTCATCACTCTCGATAATTCCCATTCCTATTACTCTGTCTTCAGCAGTTCTAAACTTAATACCAGTAACACCCCGTGTGCTTCTTCCCATGGGTCTTACATCAGTTTCTTTAAATCTTACAGACTTTCCTTCTTTTGTGAGAATAATAGCTTCATTCTTCCCAGTTGTAGCTTTAACTGAGATTAATTCATCCCCTTCATCCAGTTTAATTGATGTAAGTCCATTTGCTCGAATTTTCGAGAATTCAGATAATTCAGTCTTCTTTATGACTCCATTCTGGGTTACCATCAGAAGATATTTATACTCTCTGGCTGTTTCCTTCTTTTTGGCCTCTTCAGTACTCTTACCTTCGGCAATCTTTCCTTTGGGATCTCTTGTGAGTACAGAAGTGACAAGTTCATTTGGTTGTAACTGCACAAGATTTACAAGTGGTAATCCTTTGGCTGTTCTTCCTAAGTCAGGGATTTCGAATATTCGTAAAGTGAATGCTTTTCCCTTGTTTGTGAAGAGTATCAACTCATCATGAGTATTACACAGGAATGCATGCTCTATGAAATCTCCTTCTTTTGTATCTCCTCCGGAAACACCTTTCCCTCCTCTATTCTGAGCTTTGTAAGTATTTGGGTTTAGTCTCTTAATATATCCAGAATGCGTGATTGTAACAAGAGCATCTTCTGAAGCAATCATATCTTCCTCTGAAATTTCGTCTATCTTTCCTTTAACAATTTTAGTTCTTCTTTCGTCACCATATTTCTCTTTGATCTGTTGAAGGTCTGCATTTACAACTTCTAATACCTTTGCAGGATCATCGAGTTTGATATTTAAATCTTCAATTTTTGCTTTAATATCCTTATGTTCATTTTCTAGTTTCATCCTCTCCAACGCAGCTAGCCTCCTAAGTTGCATATCAAGGATTGCTTGTGCTTGTACCTCTGTAAAATCGAACTTGTCCATCAAGTTTGTTTTAGCTGTATCTTGTGTTTTTGAATTTCTAATTGTGGATATTACTTCGTCAAGTAAATCAATTGCTTTAAGTAATCC
>JAXGWV010000005.1:0-32470 GCA_040773125.1 Candidatus Dojkabacteria bacterium | reverse complement strand
TAATGAAAATGATCAACATATGATTCCTGCTTCTCAAGGAGGATTATCTCAAGTACCCATTTCCATAGCGAGCCACTGGTTTGAGCATACACAGGTAGCTGTTGATGCCGCAGATGTTCTTCGAATATTAATAGATGAAAAAGAAAAAAAAGCTTCCGAGAACCTTGATGAAAATGATGACTTTGATACTGAAGATGAATTAACAGAATTAATTAGACTTGCATATTTTTCCTATCAAGCAAATACACCCTCTGCTGAATTGATAAGGCATGCGCCAGCTCTCTATTCTAGTCTCTCAGATAAATATATTTTAGAATATCGCAGAGAGATATCGAAAAATACTCTATCTATTCTTGAGAAGGCAAATGCTATTGATAATACATGGGTTTCTCTTCTGTCTGATGATGATTTATTAAATATTAAAAAGGTATCAGAAAGAATTGTGTCGGGAATGGGAGGAATCTCCAAGGAAGAAGAACTAACAACAGAAGAAAAACAATCTATAAGCAATCTATCATTTGTAGCGGATTTAATAGAAAGAGATTCTTCAATTGATAAACTCAAAAATTATCTCTCTATTTTACAAAAGACCAATAAAAAGGGAACTGATATTACATATGTTGAGGACATTAAGGGTTTAATCTCTAAGCTTGAAAATGACACTAGCCCACTCTATTTAGATGACCTAACAGAAGATGAGTACAACGCTTTGTTATCCCTACAAAAACAACTAGATGAGTCGATATTAATTAATATTGTTACCCCACGTAAACTTGGTTGTGTAAGACCAGAGTGGAAGTATAGATTAGATCTTGACACCTTAAAAGATGTATCTATTAGTCCTTACAATGAGAATGGTACAGAAATAAGGAAATTAGCAGATGTCCTTGAGACTCCTTGTTTTAATGGTATTTTGGAAAGGCCACAGGTTCCCAAAAGAGAGGTACTAAATATCGAGGAGCTCAAGGATCCCAATTTAAAACTATCTTATGAAATTTACGGACCAACTAGAGATTTAAATGTAATTGAAGGATACGCTGCAAATGCAGTTCTAGAAAAATATTTCAATTCTCTGGGGGTTTCTTCAAAAGAACAAATCTATGAACTAATGTATCCTAGTGAAAAGAATCTTCAACCTCCTAGTGCTCTTCAAAATGTCGAAGAGGCAGCAAATGTGATTTATGGTGCAATTATAAAGGAATCAAAAATTGCAACTATTGCTGACTGTGACCAAGATGGCTTTAATGCAACAAACAATATGAGATGGGCACTTGAAAGAATCGGTGTTAAAAAGGTTGATCAGAAGTTTAATTCAAGAATTGAAGGCCATTCGGTACAACTCACAGATCTCATTAACCTTGGTATAGCTGGAAACAAATTAATTATCATATGTGATACTGGTTCTAGTGACGAAGATTGCAAAGCATTCGAAACCTTTCATTCTGGTACAAATAAAATCTCAGATTTACAATATTTCTTAGATAACATTGAGAGAATAAATGGATTCGCGAAATTTCCAGAAGAGCAAAAGAAATCAATTAAAAGGAACCTACAACTCTTTATAACAAATAATGTTGATAAAGAAACTTTTAATAGAGAACACTTGCTCACACGAAGATTTACCCATATTGACCCTGTAAGCAATTTCGAAAATAAATTCTATTTAGGTTCCTATGAACCTCTTAAGAAGTTTGTGAATGGTTTCAAAGATGATGTTAGATTAATCATTTGTGACCATCACACTCCTTCAATTAAATCTATTGAATACTTTTTAGAAAATACTGATGACATAATGGTCAATCCTGAATGGGTAATGAAATGGTCTAAAGAAATCGACTTTATTAACGAAATGCAAGAAGCTTTAACTCCTGATGAAAATGGCGTGGTAGATCATGAGAAAATTGATAAAACTCAGAGAAAATACAGATGCTACCCAGAATCTGACTTAGTAGGGACTGTAACAACTGGCAAGGTCATTAGAAGAGTAATGAATCTTTTCTGCGATGAACCAATAGTTAAGGCTAGAAGTGGAGAATATCTTCTTCAACCAAAAGAAAAAAGAGAAAAATTACTTAAGAAATACCTCTCAAAAGATTTTGATTCTTTAAGTTTAGAAGAACAAAGATTTGTTCTTGAACAAAGTGGAAATATGCCAAAATCATTTTTTGAAATGGATACAAATTCAAAAGAGGAATGGGCAAGAGAAAAGATAATTATATTAGCAAAATATCTTGACGAGGGATTGGTTTCATCCAAATTAGTAGAAAAAGGAGAAACACCACTTTCTAATACTATTAAAACATGGATATCACTTGGAAAACATGTTAGGGATGTTAAGAAGGAACTTTTTAATATTATCGATGCCAGTTTATCATCTCCTATAGAACAGAACGAAGTAGCTTCTCAACCTCCATTGTTTAATGAGGAAGAATTCAATCCTACTTCAAAGAAGGCTCGAAACAAAAGGAGAGAAAAAGCCAGAAATATTGGAAATGAAATTTGGGATTTATGCTATTCATCATTGGAAGATGAAAATATATTATCTCTAAATGAAAGTTTTGCATTGAAATCCTACTTAAAACATGGTCCATTCGGACTTCAACAGTTAAAGCTTTTAGAAGCTACAGCAACAATTGGAGATGGAGGCTCTCTAGGAGTAGGGATTGGTATGGAAAACAGGTATATTGTGAAAGATGCGATGAATGAACTAACAGCACTCTCAAAACAATATCTCAAAGAGCCATCAAACACATGGAGGAAAAATCAGCTTAAAAGAATACTCCCTGAAAGTCTTCGCTTCGTCCGAATTGCTTTAAGAGAGACTAGTTTCAATGCGGTGAACTACTATAATTCTCGTTTTTTCTCACATATTATGGCTGCTTCAACTAATGCAATTTACAGAAGAGCAAAGCCAGAAGAGGCTCAAAGAGCAGATAGTGTATTGTCAGAAATTAGTGATGTGTTCATAAAGAAATCTGAAACAGATAAAATCAGAAGACATCGACATACCCTTCCATATGCACAGGACAAGGCAATACAACGTAGAGAAGAACTCCTTGAAGAACACTACAAATATTTAGACACTCATGAGAAGGAAAGAGTGAGACCTTTGATAATCGTCGAACAGAAAGGGCTTGAGTATATTGATGCACTCCAAGGACAAAGAGGATTAATCGCAGGTAACATCTCTGAGAGATATGAAAAGCCAACTATGGTTATTGTTGAAGAAGGACAAGACAAAAATACAGATACAAAAAGATATAGTGTTTCGTTTAGACTTCCTGCAAGAGGAAATATCTCTACAGATATGATCCAATTATACCTTGAAAAAAATCCACAACCAGGTATTAAAGTAATCGCACATGGAGGACACCCTCTAGCTTCTGGAGGTACATGGGAAGTTCAAGGCGGTATTGAGCAACTTCATAATGTTTTGGATCCTTTATTTGAGAAGTATGAGCCAATTAACCCAGATGCAGGAGTAATTAAAATTGAAAGTACAATAAAAGAATTAAAGAGCGAATTAAAAAAATCTGCTCCTGGACTTATGAAATCCTTTGATTTTCTAGATCCCTTTGCAGTTGCAGATGTTATTTCAACTCATATCACTCAACAAACAAATCCATATGGTACGGATTTTCCTAAACTTCTTTTAGAGTTTGAAGAGCTCAAAGTTGTAGGCAAATCAAGAGGAAAAAAAGTAGATGGAGAGGCTTATCAAACTATAACAGTTGAAGATAAGAGGGGAAATAGAAGATCAATGAGAATGTTTAAAAAATTGACCTCTTTTGACAAAATTCGTATTGGAGATACTGTATCCCTTAGAGTTCAGCCAATCATGCGTTTAACACCTATGCCACCAGCAAAGCTTATTTACAATGGTCCATTAATAAATGAAGGAGATGTAACAAGTATTGACGGACAGAAATCAAGGCCCACACTAGATATTGAGAAAGTAATCTCAATAAGAAGAACGCAGATTAAATAACTTACCAATTTATGGTGTGACCCTTAAGACGAGTCCTGATTGTAGAGTAAATATAATAGACAACGTATTTAACTTTGTTAATAGGATAGTCTCTACTATGCATATAGGTTATTTTCTTACCACCTAGGCTTCTCTTAAATTCACTTACTCCTCTCCAAGGATGCTTTTTGTTCTCATAACTATCAGGAACAACCCCTCCAAATAAATCATATTTCTCTAGCCCTAGATTCTGCCCTAGCTCTAAACTTCTCCAATAAAGTAATGGGGTAGCTATTAGATTTTTCAACCTAAAATCTGTAGAGGCCCCAGCTTGATAAAGATGCATATTCTTACCATAAACGGTATTCTGCCATATAGAGAAGGGCTCTCCTTTATAATAAGCAGTAACCATATAACACATCCCCTTCTCTTGTTGTATTTCCAACTCTTGCATAAGAAGCTTAGTGGGCTTGTCAACATATCCTTTATATTTAACGGTCTCATTATGAAATTTTTCAAAAGGCTCAAAAGCACTTCTATCTTTATTAATTTTTACAGTAACATCCTTGTTCTCTAACAATCTGTTGAGATAATTTCTCCTTGATTTATCCATGTCTTTTCTTAATTCTCCTAGATTTTTTGTTAAATCTATCTGCTGTGAGATTAGTGCATCAACATTATGAATTGGTGCTTTAATAAAATGATGCTTCATCAAAATTCTCTCTAGTTCGGGATCTTCAGTTACTAATGGTGAGAACCTAAACATAAAGCACTTTTTATCAATTGCATATTTAGTTGCAAAATTAATTACCTGTGTCCATTCCTCTTCTTCAAAATTTACGAAAAGTGGAGAATGCTTAAATTCCAAAAATCTTCCAAATATTTTGGAAATTCCAATATTCCCAGTAATTATGCCCTTAAACTTATCTCCTTCAAAAATAGCATATCTAAATGCCTCTACTCCAATCTTTATGTTGTACTCATATCTTGCACTACTATTTAAAAAAGAATATTCAGGTAACTGGAAAACATAATTATCCCATGTCTGATCATCTTTAATTTCTTTAAACGATAATTCCATTAAAAAAGGTAAAAAATTTATATCTTATTAGCTTTAGTATTAATTGACCAAATTATTCTTCGAGCTAAGTCATCTCCAACCTCTATATTGGTAGGCAGATTAATTATATTCTTACAACAATATTCTGCAACAGGACAAGAGCCCTTTACATAGGAGACCGATGGAAGTTGATTAGGTAATAAAGGGAATACGGGGGTCGTATACCATCTACCAATAATAACCTTATCTTTTTTCATCTCATTTATAACCTCGTCTCTATTACTAGTCAGTAAGGGATATCTTAAAAGGGAGAGATTGTTAGTTTTAAAACGAAACTCTTCTCTTAGTCCATTTAAATATTTTTCCGTTAAAATTTTTCTGTGACTGTTAAACATATCTATTTTTTCAATTTGAGCAAGTAATAGGTTTGCTTGTATATCAGACATTTTATATACACCATAGTAATTAAGGGAATCTAAGGAAGCTTGCTTTTTAAGAAGACCTAACGTCCTAAACAACATTAAGAGAAGTTTTCCAAAACTAAAGTGCAATATGGGGATTGTCAGAGTATAGTAATACTTCTTAATAATTGACCACAGATAAATATATCTAGCATTGTATTTAGCTTGAGTATTTGTTAATTCCTTTGCTTCTTTAAATTGAGATTTGAAGGCTGATAGGTATTTTGAATCTTTGTTAACTGCAATCATTGCTCCCTGAGTGCAGCTTAGAGCTTTATCTTGAGCAAAACTAAATAAAAGAAAATCAGAATAATCACCCACCTTAATGTCTGTTGGAAACAGGTGAGCACAATCCTCAATTATTACTATTTCCCTCTCCTTCCTCCTCTTCAGATTGACATTGTTTACAATTTCTCTTGCCTTCAAAACATCTACGAGATTTCCAAATGTGTGTTGTAGAATAACTGCTCTTGTATTCTCTGTAATCGCTTCCTCTAATTTGTTTAAATCCATATTGTATGTCTCTAACTTAATATCAACATATACTGGCTTTGCCTTTGCCCAAAGAATTGGTGCGACAACAGCTACACAAGTAAATCCCTGAACTATGATTTCATCTCCACTCTCTATACCGATAGACTTTAATATTGAGAAAAGTCCTTCCCTTCCTTTGTTATATAGAAAAATCTCATGTTCGGAAAACTTTTTTTGAAACAACTTCTCTAATTCTTTTCTTTTACCTTTTGAAATATTTGCTTCTTTTAAAATTCTTTTAGCAAGTAGGAAATCTTCTTCGCTATTGTTTGGTATAGAACCTATAAAAGCACTCATTAGTATGTCCTTTCAAAATGAGAATCAATCTCTGATAACTTAAGCTCCCATACAATTGGTCTACCGTGAGGACAACTATATGGGTTTTTACATTGTTTTAATTCCTTAACTATCTCAATCATTTCTTCATAATGAAGCTTCTGACCGGATCTCACACTTCCATGGCAAGAAATTGTTGCTAATATATCTTCTTTCTTTTTTTCAAAATTCTTTTTCAAGCTATTAATATCTTCTTCAAGTTGAAATATCTCCATAAAAATCTCTTTGAAATTTGCTTCTGAATATTCTGCCGGAATCGTTTCCAATGTAATTCCATCATTCTTTACAGAATAACTAAATCCAAGCTCCTTGAAAAAATCTTTATGCTCCTTTAATAGAAGAACTTGAGAAGGAGTGAAATTCAATTCTTCTGGCATAAGTAAATTTTGGAGATTCTCTTTGTTAGATTCTCTGTTTTTTAGCTTCTCAAAATTTATTCTCTCAGCTGCGGCATGCTGGTCTACAATCCACAAAATATCGTTAGTGTATTCAATAACAATATATTTATCAAAAATTTGGAAAATATTACGAATATCATTTGTTGATGTGAATTCGCTAGTATTATCCTCTGTCATTGAAGGTATTTCTGAGAATAATTCTTTTGAAAAAATCAGACTATCTCTTACAGCAGAAGTTTTGTTAGTTAAATAACCACTCTTAACATGGTAAGAATTATTTTCATAGGAAGGTATACTAGCAGGAGAATTCTGTTGATTGTATTTCTCTCTTGCAGCTTTAAAATCAATTTGATCCATTTGTTCTGAGTTAGGAGAATCAGAATTTCGATAAGACAAGTTCTTCTCTAAAGTATGTTTTACAGATTCCTCAATAGCAGAGTAAACACGGTATGGATTCTCAAATCTCACTTCTTCTTTTCTGGGATGTACATTTACATCTACTAGCTCAGGCTTTATCTTAATGTTAAGTATGAAATCAATTTTTTGATTAAATGGAATATATCTTGAGAACCCTTCCATTACAGCCCTAATTATTCCCCTATCAGATACTCCCCTATTATTAACAAAAATATATTGGCTCTTTGTTGCTTTTGTGTGCTTATTTGGATGAGAGATAAAGCCAGAAATAGAAATACCGTTCCCGTCATATTTAATTTCTAGCATTGAATCCTTAACATCATTCCCTAAAACTTCATATATTCTTTCTTCAACTATTTCTCCAGCTTTTGTGTTAGGTATAGCTTGGAGATTAACAACCTTTTTCCCATCTTTAACAACTTCAAATGAGATGTTTGGATATATCAAAAAAAATCTCGTTAAAAGTTCATATATTTTCCTGTATTCTGTATTTGCTGTTTTAAGGAACTTTCTTCTTGCAGGAACATTGTAGAAAATGTTCTTTACTCGAATAGTTGTCCCTACTTCTTTGGGAAATGAAGAAGTTTGAATAAATCCATCTTCGTCAAAATATACTTTACTACCAATCTCATCTTCCTCATATTTTGATTCCCCAGAAATAATAGATATTGATGATATAGTAGAAAGAGCTTCCCCTCTAAATCCCATACTCAGAAGATTATTCAAATCCTCAATACTCTTTAATTTTGAAGTCGTATGAGCCTCAAAGATCTCCTTTAAATTCTCCTTCGGTATTCCAATTCCATTATCAGAAACTTCAATTAAATCTATTCCTCCATTATCAATTCTTAAGGTAATTTTAGTAGCTTTTGCATCAATTGAATTCTCCACCAATTCCTTAACTACAGATGCAGGTCTTTCAACTACTTCACCAGCAGCAATTTGACGAACTACATCTTCTGACAATCTGTTTAGTTTAACTCTGTTCATTAAGACATTCTAACACATTATCATATCTGCTAGAATATGAAGATGGGAAATTTTAAACTAGTTTCAAAATATCAAAACTCTCCAGATCAAGAGGAGGCAGTAAAAAGTATTATTAGAAATATGCCTTCCAATGAAAAACAGACATTACTTGGGGTTACAGGCTCAGGAAAGACTTTTGTCATGGCAAATCTTATCGAAAGATTAAATAGACCTGCTTTGATAATCTCTCACAACAAGACACTAGCAGCACAATTGTATGAGGAGTTTAAAGAATTTTTCCCAGAGAATTCTGTTAAGTACTTTGTCTCTTACTATGATTACTATCAACCAGAAGCATATATTCCTGCAAGAGATCTGTACATTGAAAAAGAATCAGAAGTAAACAAGGAAATTGAGAATCTTAGATTTGGTGCAATGAATTCAGCTCTAACAAGAAGAGATACAATTGTGGTTGCTTCTGTATCATGTATTTACAATATTGGACAGCCTCAAAACTACCAAAATAAAGCCATATCTTTTTATGTTGGTGAAAAAGTAAACCTCTCAGACATCTCTCTTGAATTGGTTAGCATGAGGTATGAGCGAGATTCCTTTGATTTTACAAATGGGGTATTTAGAATAAACGGTGATATCCTTGAAATTTATCCTCCTTATGAAGAAGCATCTATTAGAATTGAGCTATTCGGAAATATTGTTGAGGGAATAAGCATGGTTGAGCCAATATCTAAAAGAAAGATTAAAAACCTCAATGAAATACTCATATTTCCTGCAACATCATTGGTATATTCAAAAGAAACAATATTAAATGCTGTTCAAAATATTAAAAGAGATTTGGAACAAAGAGTATCCTTTCTAAAAAATATTGGGAAAGAACTTGAGGCAAGAAGGCTTGAACAGAAAACTAATTATGATTTGGAAATGCTCACTGAGGTTGGTTACTGTAAAAGTATGGAAAATTACAGTATCTATTTTGATGGAAGGAAACCTGGACAACCACCCTACACTCTTCTTGACTACTTTCCTAAAGACTATTTACTCTTTATAGATGAATCACATATCACAATTCCTCAGATTGGTGGGATGTATAATGGGGATAAAGCTAGAAAGGATAATTTAATAGAATACGGTTTTAGACTTCCAACAGCTCGTGATAACCGTCCACTTAACTTCCAAGAGTTTAGAAAAAAACAAGGAACTACACTATATATCTCAGCTACTCCATCTGAATGGGAAATTGAAGATAGTAACAAATGTGTAACTGAACTTCTAACTCGTCCAACAGGACTCCTAGACCCATCTGTTGAAGTAAGACCTACAAAAAATCAGATAGATGATGTAATTAACGAAGTTAGAAAGAATACACAGAAAGGACAAAGGGTACTGATTACTACTTTAACAAAGAGATTTGCTGAAGATTTGACTGACTATCTAAAAGATATTGATATTAAAGTACAATACCTTCATTCAGATATTGATACAATTGAAAGAGTTGATATTTTAAGGGATTTAAGATTAGGAGAATATGATGTAGTTGTAGGTATTAATCTTCTAAGAGAAGGTATCGATTTACCTGAAGTCTCATTGGTGATTATTCTTGATGCTGATAAAGAGGGTTTTCTAAGATCTAAAACGAGCTTAATTCAAACGATTGGGAGAGCTGCAAGGCATGTAGAAGGAAGAGTAATTATGTATGCCGATAATATTACAGAAAGTATGAAATATGCCATTGAAGAGACAAATAGAAGAAGAGAATACCAAAAGAAATACAATGAAAAATTCAATATAACACCAAGAAGTATTAGCAAAGAAATCCGAGGTAAATTAGTTGATACAGAAGAATCAAGGGAGGATGTCGAAATTGACATCGAAAAAATGGATATCAAACAGAAAAAAATATTAATAAAAGAATTACAAAAAGAAATGCTTATCCTTGCTGACAAACTTGACTTTGAAAAAGCTGCAAATTTAAGAGATCAAATAAAAGAGATTAAAATGAGTATTGATTAAATGAAAGTAAAATTTCTTTCAAATAAAGATGATAAGAGAGTTGAATCATTTAGGAATTTAATCATTAAAAAATTCCCTCAATTAATTGATGAGGATAAACCTGAACTATTCCTCGTAGCTGGAGGAGACGGCGCTATGCTACATGCAATACAGGAGACTATTGACCAAAAAATCCCTTATTTAGGAAAAGCAATGGGTACTTTCAATTTTCTAATGAATAAAATTGAGAATGACGAAGAATTTTTAAATAAATTAATAAATGATGAGATTCCTTTTGAGACATTCAAATCAAATGCAATTGTTGCATATTTAAACGGTAAAAAAATCGGTGAGTCTGTAAATGATGTAATTCTTGGAAATAGAATAATGGATTATCATTCATTCTCTATTTCTACAAAATCAGGTGAATTCTCAGACTTTAGATTCAAAGGTTCAGGTCTTTGTATAAGTTCACCAATAGGCTCTACAGCTTTTAATTATAATAATAATGGTAGAATATTACCTTTAAATTCAGATTTTCTTTCTGTTACTGGAATTGTTACCAATAGATATATTAACGACATTATACCCTTTGAGGAAATATCTATCAGGAGTGATGGTAGTAATATTTTGCTTACAAATGTTGAGGGTGGAATTTTAAATGAAGAAGATGAGTTAATACTAAAAAAAGGTTCAAAAATAGAGATTGGTTTTCTTGATAAAAAAGATTTTTTAAGAAAAAGGATTGAAATTGGGCACAGATTAAGGAAGTAATTTACTTTGCAGTTTGAGCATCTATCCAATCTTGAACAGAAGAATACCCTGTTCTTTCTAGGAAATCTTTTAAATCATTATTACATTTTTTCCTTCCTTCTTGTTCTCCTAAAGAAGCAGGTAAATTTTCATCATAATTCAATTTCTGACAATATGTTTGTGTAGAATCAATATTTCCACCTACTTCATTTGCACCATCCATCTCTGTTGCTGCAATTCTTAAAGCAGTATCTGAATCTCCATATTCATCTTCAAGTTCTCTAAGTGATTTTGGACAGAACAATGGTTTGTCCGACATTCCATTTATTTTCTATAATTTATAGTATATATTTATACTATGCTAAGAGGAATAATTCAATTAACAACAGAAGAAGTTTTAGAAATTGAAAAGGCAATTAATTCCAAATCTTTCGCTGATACTCCTCTTGGTTCGAAACTTTCGTACATAAATAAAGAGTACCAGGCAATAAATAACATTGAAGTAAGTGAGGAAGATCTAGAGCAGCTACTAGATGAAATAATGCCTGTAGATTCTTCAAACAAAACTTTGTTTTTCGCAATGGAAAAGGTTGGAAATCTTTTAAGACAGCTTAGAAGTTCAAACATCTAATCATATATTTTCATTTACAAAGATATATTTTGGGAGTTAGAACTTGGTTGCGGGACATGGATTCGAACCATGATTCTCGGCTTCAAAGGCCGGTATCCTACCATTAGATGATCCCGCAGACGACTGAATATTATACATTATCTATAATTATAATTGTATCATATGCTATTATTATTCTTATGCACAAAGATAATTATTTAATGAAACAAAGCTCTCCAAAAAAAATATATTTACCAAAGAAAAAGTCCTTTAACACAAAAGATCTTAGAAAAAAACGTACTAAGAGTAAAATCGTGAACTATGTAAAAAATGGTAAAAGAGGCAAAAAACCTTCAAAATTCCTAAGTAAATTACTTTTACTAATATTGACTGTAGGCTCAATTATTGGTGTTATATATCTTTCTATTCTTTTTGTAACTAATCTAAGAAAAAATACTTCTTTACTTGATATAGAAACTGGAGAGGTTGTTGGAATGAAAGATGTCCCAATTTTCCCAAATTCCAGTTTTGTTTTTGAAGAGAATATTGATGATGAAACAGTACGTGAATTTTTAAGTAAGGGTAATTCCGCATACAGATTACCACCAAATAGTAATCTTTCAGAGGTATTTGAATATTATAAAACTAAATTACCAGAATTTGGATGGAATCTTGTAAACTCTGTTCCTGAAGGATCCGAAACAATGAAAAGTGGGTATTATTGGATAAAAGATGAAAAAGGTCTAAGAATATATTCAAAATATAATGACATATGGTATGAAAGTATCACAACCAAAGAAGCACAAGAGGGTTTAGCAGAAAGAGTAAAGGAGGAAGTGGAGCGTGATTTACTCCTAGCAACTGAAGGAGTTCAAGATTTACTGCCTGATTTCCCTTGGGTATTACAAGTTCCAAAGGAATATATTATCTCTTATTCGGTTTCCGAATTTAACAACCTAAGAAAAATGGACTTAAAGGAAATAGGAGGAGAAGAAAGAATCTCCTTGACTCCAATTGCTAATTACTCTGACAAAGGACTAGATTATTTCCTAGATTTATATATTGAATTAATAAACAAACAGTCTAGTAGTAATATGTGCGGGATAGCCCGAACAGAACTTGCTTATACAGAATATGCTAAAGCTCTAAGAGGAACTATGTCATGTTCAGAAGGTACTCATCAAATTGCCGTAATAGTTGACCCATACAGAGGTGTAGTTTACATTCTTGATGGAGTCCCAGCTTCGGGGACCTATTTTGAAACAGTATTCACAGATATCCGACCATTAGACAATAAAAGAACCTAATTATTTATTGTTGAAATGTTTAAATACCACAAGACTGATTTTTTTATTATTTAAAACTCTATTAATTTCCTCAAAACTGGATTTACTTAAATTCTCTACTGATTTAAATTCTTTAAGCAACATTTTCTTTCTCTTGGGCCCGACCCCATCAATTTGTAAAATTTCAGATTGCATACCATTTCTTATTCGTGCCTTTCTATGATGCATTATTGCAAACCTATGAGCTTCATCTCTCAAATCTATCAATATCTCTTTATTGGTAATTTTAATTTTATTTACTTTTTTTGTCTCTCTATCTATCTTCCAAAATTCATCTAATAATCTTCCTCCCTTTCTTTTATATTTTCTTCCCTTTGTAATACCTAAAAGAGTAATCTCCTTTGGAACAAATTCTTCTAAAACAGAAAGTTGTGCAATACCTCCATCAATTAAAACAATCTCAGGGCTTTTATCATATTTTGCCTTATTCTTATTATCAAACCTTCTAGATATTACCTCTTTAAGCATATGCATATCATCAGGAGTGTTAATTGATTCTATTCTAAAAATTCGATATTTGTTCCTCAGAATCTCTCCGTTCTCTGCCACAACAAGAGACCCGTAAGCTTCTTTCCCCTGAATATTTGATATGTCATAGCACTCGATTCTATACAAATTGACAATACCAAGCTCTTCTCCAAGATGGGAAAATTTGTTTATTAAAAGCTGCTTTCTACGTTGTGTATAGCTTTCTTCTGTATCATTAATACCAAAATCTATACTTTCTCCGAGATAATTTAAATCATTAATTTTGTCTCTTAATTGTGCAGCTTTTTCAAACTCTTCATTCAAGGAATATTCTTTCATCTGTTTTTCAAGTTGAAGAATGTGACCTCTTTTCTTTCCTTTTAGAAAGTTAATAATTTCATTGATATTTTTTCTATAATCCTCTTTAGAGATTAATCCTTGATAAGGCCCTGGACATAAGCCTAAATGTAAGTATAGGCATTGTTTCCCTTTCTTTACTTTACTTTGAGAGCAGGTGCAAAAAGGATATAACTTGCGTAAGTATGTAAAAACTCTTTTAGCTGAAGAGATGTTAGGATAGGGACCAAAAAGCTTTCCTCTCTTTATATCTTCTGAATTAATATTCCTTACTATTTTAACGGTTGGGAAAGTGTCTTTTGTAGAAATATATATCCAAGCATATGATTTATCGTCTTTTAATTCACTGTTAAACTTCGGTTTATATTTTTTTATTAATGTAGATTCAAGCACTAACGATTCTATTTCATTGTTCGTTTCAACAACTTTTACCTCTGAGATGAGAGGAATCATCTTTTTTACATATGGTCTATCATTTAAAGAAGAATTGAAATACGACAGGACTCTATTTTTAAGATTTAATGCTTTCCCAATATATATTATATTGCCATTCTTATCATAAAATTTGTAAACACCTGTCTTTTGAGGAAGATATTCTAATTTTGATATTTTCATTATTAATTATACCAATTTTTCAATTGGATAATTGACATTATTATGCAGGAAAAATGCTCATCCATCTTTTGGTGTCATTGTCATTACTTATCGTCTTTTTTAATTGAACAACTGAGTTTCTAGTCCCATCATTTACGATTATCCTAACAAAGGAATCCCCTTTTGATGAAGCAATGTATTTTTTGAGTTGTGTAACTTGGTTTACAGAATGTTCAGGAGTAATTTTAAAAGTAATTCCATCAAAAGTTGTTTTATGTTTTGTTGGATCAATGATTTTAATCTTTTCAACCACAATACTTTTTTCTCCATTCCTTACATTCATTTTTCCTACAACAAGTGCTGGGACATTCACTCTTAAGCTTGCTTTAACCTCTTCATATACTCTTGGAAAAACGATAGCTTCTGTTTTACCTGTTTGGTCCTCAATACTTAAGAAGGCCATATTCTCACCCTTTTTAGTTGTAATTTTCCTTATTTTGGATATCATTACTCCAAGTATTAGCAACTGGTTGTTCTTTTTATTTATAAAAGCATCTTCAATACTAATTACATTTTTAGAAATAAATAATTCTTGTAAAGAATCAAGAGGATGGCTTGAAAAATATAATCCCAATAATTCCTTCTCCCATTGAAGTATAATATTAGGATCAGTTTCGCTATCATGAATTAAGGGTGTAGCTTTGATTGACTTTTGTTTATCATCACCTCCATTAAATGAGAAAAAGTCAAATTGACCAATCTTTGAAGATTTTTGATTACCTTTTTCCCTATCATAAATTACAGGAAGTGTTTTGAGGAGATCTAATCTATTTCCAAATTCATCCATTGCTCCAGCCATTATTAAGTACTCAATCGCTTTCCTATTTACAGTCTCATATACTCGGTGAACAAAATCATCTAAATTCTGAAAGACTCCATTTTTTTCTCGCTCGGAAATTATTGATTTAACAAGATCATCACCGATATTTTTTATTCCACCCAAACCAAACCAAATACTGTTCTTGTCATCTACTGTAAAATAATAACCACTCTTGTTAATACTAGGAGGAAGCACATTAATTCCCATCCTTTTACATTCCTTTAAGTCAAGAATAACTCTATCAAACTTCTCTAAATCTCCCTCAAGAAGAGCCGCCATATATTGGAGCGGGTAATGTTGTTTTAGGTATGCCGTCCAATACGATATGGTAGCATAGGATGCACTGTGTGCTTTGTTAAATCCATAGTTTGCAAATTGTAATAATTTGTCCCAAAGTCTCTCAACTTTCTTCACATCAAATCCATTTTTTATTGCACCTTCAATAAAAGCAGGCTTTTCTTTTTCCATTACTTCAGGTTTCTTTTTACCCATAGCTCTTCTTAACACATCAGCTTTTCCTAAAGAGTAACCTGCAACAACTTCAGCAATTTTCATAACCTGCTCTTGGTATGTAATAACTCCTCTCGTAACAGAGAGAACTGGTTCCAATTCTTCAAAGATATAATCAGGTTTCTGTTTTCCATCTTTTACAGCCTGATATTCAGTAATATATTGCATAGGTCCAGGTCTATAAGCAGCCAGTATGTAACAAATGTCTTCCAAATTCTCTGGTTTAAGAGTTTTAATAGTTCTCTTCATTCCTTCGCTTTCTAATTGAAAAAGACCTACTGTGTTACCGGATTTAATAAGATCAAATACCTCCTTGTCATTATAATTAATCTTCCCAAGGTCAATCTTTTCACCCGTAGTCCTTTGAATCTTCTGAAGAGCTGCTCCTATTATGTGAAGATTTCTAAGACCCAAAAAATCATATTTCATTAACCCTAATGGTTCGATATCAAACATCTCGTATTGTGTCATCCCTATTCCTTCGTTATGAGCATCTCTTTGTATTGGACAATATTCAACAACAGGCTTAGGAGTGATAATAATCCCACATGCATGAGTTGACACTCCTCTACAAAGACCTGAAATTTTTCTTACAATTTCCGCTAAATGTTTTGTTTCTTCACTAGAATTAATAATCTCAGCAAATTCTGAATTTTTCTCTATCATATAGTCAATTCCTTTAGATTTCCCAAAAACAATCTCTACCATTTTTGAAAGTTTATCAGCTGTATTTAGGTCAATCCCTATTACCCTGGCTACATCCCTTATAGCTTGCCTAGTTTGAAGCTTACTAAAAGTTCCTATTTGCTTAACATTCTCTTCCCCATATTTATCAATGGTATATTGAATTACCTCATCTCTTCTCTTATCAGCTATATCTATATCAAAATCTGGAGGACTGGGTCTCTCTGGATTAAGAAATCTTTCAAAATACAATTCCCATGAAAGTGGTTCAATACTAGTAATATCGGTAGCATATGCCACTACAGAACCACAGCCAGAGCCCCTCATACCTACAACTATATCTTTCTCATGACAGAATTGAACAAAATCCCTAACTATCAAGAAATAGTCATCATACCCTTTGTCATGAATGATAGAGAGCTCATACTCCAACCTGTTTTTTAATTCTTCGGTAAGATTTCCATATTTTTTTTCGGCACCTTCAAAAGCAAGTTTGCGAAGATATGATTTTGCAGTTTCACCTTTGGGTAAATCCAAATATTTCATTTCAACTCTCTTAAATGAAATGTCATATTCTTCAATTTCTTCAGTAATCTTTTGAGTATTCTCCAAAGCCTCTGGTATATCACTAAACAATTCTTCCATCTCCTTTGGAGTTTTAACATAAAACTCATTAGTTGGCATCCTCCTCCTATTTGGATCATCCATTGTTAGTCCATCTGAAATACACCAAAGAATTTCTTGAATCTCAGCATCTTCCCTATTCAAATAATGAGAATCACATGTTGCAACAAGTGGAAGATTTAACTCTTTTGATATTTTTATCAATCCTTCATTAACAATATTTTGCTCCTCCATTCCATTTCTTTGAATCTCTATATAGAAATTATCCTTAAAAATACCTGAATACTTTTTTGCCATTTCCAATGCTTTTGAGTAATCATTAGCAAGTAAAGGCTGTGATATTGGACCGGCAAGACAAGCAGAAGTTGCAATTAAGTTGTCAGAGTACTTTGCTAGAGTCTCAAAATCAATTCTGGGCTTATAGTAGAAACCTTCCATATGAGCAATTGAAACAATTTTTATTAAGTTTTTATACCCTTTTAAGTTTTTCGCGAGGAGAACTAAATGATAATAATTGTTATCAATACCATGCTCTTTGTCTGCCATTGACCTAGGAGCAACATAAATTTCACATCCAATAATTGGCTTTAAACCTTCTGCCTTCATTGCATTTTGAAATTTGAATACTCCATACATATTTCCATGGTCAGTTATGGCACATGCATTCATTCCACTCTCCTTTAATTTCTTAATTAACTCAGAAATACGGATGGTGGCATCTAGCAAGGAATACTCTGTATGTAAGTGTAAATGAGTGAACATAACATAAATTGCCCCAATTTGATATACTAGATATTATGACAAATGAATCAGGAGAACAAGGGAAATTCACTTCTACATTGATAAACCCTAGCTCTAATATTTTTAGAGTTGGAATAGTTGTTGTTCTTTTTATCCTTTACTATCTTTTTCTTTCTCCTTTTGTAGAGTCTTTTCTCTTAAAACAGGTTACTCTAGTTTTACGATCAGGTCAAAGACAAACTTTAAATGTACTCTCCCCTGTATACGATATTTATGCAAATTCGAAAGAGTATAATTTCGCAATATATGACGAAAATTTGAAATCAAAGAATATCTCTAATACTAAATTCTTTACCGTCGATCCAAGAGTCCTTGCTATGAACAAATTCCTTCTTTCGTACCACTCTCCAATGGCAACAAGTGCTGAAACATTTATAGTCGAAGCAGACAAACATGGCTTAGACTGGAGACTTATAGCCTCAATCTCTGGTGTTGAATCAGCGTTTGGGAATATTACTCCAAAAGGATCAAATAATGCTTGGGGATGGAGAGGTATTAATGGAAATGAAGACGGGTGGAGTATGTTTCCAACATGGGATGATGCAATTATTCATATAACAGAAAGATTCTCCCGAGGTTATGGAACAACAATGACTCCTTTCGAAATTGAGCCTATTTATTGCCCTCCATGTGGGGCAAGTCCAGAGCACGCATGGGCAAATGGAGTTTCAAAATATATGCTAGAATTACAGTATTACTTGGATAATTTAGATAAACTATAATAATGATAAAACTATTAATCAGAATAGCATATTTCTTATGTGTGATTATTGAAGGAATAATCGGAGTAAGAATAATACTTTTTTTTATCAATGCTAATCAGGAGAACCAACTAGTAAAGTGGATTAACAATATGAGCGACTTGTTAATTACTCCATTCCAAGGCATTGTTGATAGCTCAATAGTCATATGGAAGTTTGAAATCCCTTCGGTATTTATTGTTTCTCTCATTTTTTACATAATTGCAGGTATCATCTGCTCTGAATTGTTAAAATCATACAGAAATATCGATTAATCCTCCTTTATCTTCATTTATCAAGATTTCACAACTATATGGTATAATACCTCATGTCAAAAATTGATTTAAAATCTGCAACGGGTCTATCAATTGTTTATGAAAATGACACATTAGTTTTTAAAAATGCCTCTTTCATTAAAAAGAAAGAATTTACAATTGATGACGTCAGAGAGCAGTTACTAAATAAAGAGCTCGATTGCCCCGAAATCTTTTACAAAAAATACTACAATGTTGATACCGATTCCCTTTTCTCATCGAAAAAAATCAAATTACACCTTTATACGGTAAGCCCAAATCTCGCTGGAATTGAATTTGTTAAAACAAAAGTTACCAGATGTAAAAAGTATCCAAGATTAATAGAAATACTCAATGGAACAGCTGTTATTCTTCTACAGCAGTACAAATCTCCTAAAGAAAATAGGATTATTAAATTCCTAGCTAAAAAAGGACACAAGATTATTATTCCTGCAAATTATGACTTTGTAGCAATTAATACCAGACAAAATGTTCCTTTAATATTCGCTGAAATTCTCTATATAAATGCTCTCACTCGAGTAGTCCTTGATGACAACAGTGGAATGGCTTATTATGTTATTAGGAAGAATGCAAAGCAAGAGGTTGTAAGGAATCCTAACTACAAGATTGTGAACGAGGTAGAAAAAGTAGATATGGATAAAATTATTAAAGCATATGGGATTACACCAAAGACTACTGTTATTAAACAACTGATAAGAAAATATGAAAAGTTTAATTGGCTATTTAAAGAAAACTCTGTTATCTACTAGTGTATTTTTGTTTGCTTTTTTCATCTTTTCTTCACCTACCTCTGCTCAAGAACCTCTTTTTCAAATTAATTCATTTTTTTCTCACAATTTAAAAGAAACTGAAATTG
The DNA here is from genome assembly GCA_040773125.1 of Candidatus Dojkabacteria bacterium. GTDB lineage: Bacteria > Patescibacteriota > Dojkabacteria > SC72 > SC72 > UBA5232. The sequence continues at coordinate 12,784 of JAXGWV010000005.1, read as the reverse complement.
AAACTACTGCCACAGTTCAATTAACAGCAAATATTACCAGGGTTCTATCCATATATACTACTACCATAGATGCTCAAAATATAAAACCAACTTGCTACATAAACAAGACAGAGGAGATCGAATGTAAAAGTTACAGTAGAGGAAGCTTAACTGATATCCAAATAGATTTAAAAAACCGTGTTATTCCAGCAAATGAGCCGTTTGAAATTTCATTTTTTTACAAAACAAAAGTAAATAGCCCAGTCTCATACAGCTTTAAATCAAATATTCTGGATAGTACTCTGAAAGAAGTAATAATTAAGTATCCTAAAGAAAAGGGAGATTATTCTTGGTCTTCTGAATTAGTATCCTCTAAAAACCAAGAAGGAAAAGACATTGTTATTACTGTAAAAAATCCTTTAAGTACAGAAATCACCCTTTATTTTTCAGAAGGAATTCAATTCAAATTTTCTGTAAATAGAGTCTTTACTAATTCCACTGAAGAGAATCAAACATTCGAACTTATTTTGCCAATGGACTCTGAGACACAAACAGTCTTATGGGAAAATATATCACCCCTACCTACTTGGTCCTCTACTGATGAGGATGGAAACTATATTTTCAGTTATATCGTAAAACCTAAAGAAACTATTAATTGCAATATTCTAGGATACATTCAAGACAACAGTAAACCCCCAGAAGTATCCGACCTTAAACCTTTTTTAATTAAGCCAGTAGGATATTGGGAAATTACAGAGAAAATCGAAATTAAAAGACTACTGTCCTTTATATCAGATAAAGGGCTTGATATTAATGAGAGTGCTACTGATATAAATCTTCTTGGGGACAAAGAAAAATCTTTGTTCTATAAATATCTGTATCAATATGTAATTTACAGACTTAATTACAATTCAGATACTAAATTAGGAAATATTAACACAGAAAGATTGGGAGCCTCTGGAGTAATTAAAGTCAGTAATAACGCAACACCAATTGATTTTGCAGATTATTATATTGCTCTTTTAAGATATTTCTCTGTCCCTAGTAGATTGGTACTAGGTTATATATCTGACATATCAAATAAAACAACTGACGGGTACTACCATTACTGGGTAGAGTATTTTGACTATGTACAAAATAAATGGGTTACTAGTGATCCATTTATGGAAAAATATACAAAGAAGAGTCTCTTTGAAAATTCTTTCCCAGACCATATAGAAATCCTTAAAAGAGGTAAAAGCCCAATGAGTCCAACTCTATCCTTCTATACACCATCTGACTTTCAAATATCTCTCGAAAGTGATGCTAAGATTGAAAAAAAACTAAATTTAGACTCTAGCCTTTCTTTTGAGAATTATGATATTACAAAAAATTTTGTTAAAACATTTATAAACATCTCAAATACTGGGAATGTTTCCATTAGCCAAATTGATCTAAAAAAATCCAACATCTCTGAGATATCAAAGTACCTTGATAGCACTACAAATGTTAATTCCTTCTTAATTCTTCCAAAACAAAATATAAGCTTTCAGCTTAACATTCCAATAGAGAAGATATATTCACCAAAAATCTTTATATCTGGTACAGTCAAAAACACTTCCGGGATTGTTTCAGAATTCTATGTAGAAAAAGAAGTCCCAGAGGATACTCCTTTTTATCTTAACATAATAACGAAAGTATTATCTATCTTATTTTTTGTTATCCTTCTAATTATTGGAATTTTTATATTTAAATCTATAAAGAAAAAAATATGGACCAAATGAGTTTGATTTTAACCATTGTAATTATTCTCTTAATTTTGGTACTGTTTGGAGCAGTATCTTTAGCAAATAAGAAAGTTGATTTATCTAAAAAGGAATCAATCAAAAAGAAATTACTAGAACTTGAAATACCCATACAAAGTCTTGAAGCTTCATCAAGAAGGGATGCTATAATTAAACTTGATAATTTGTTAACCAAATCTCTTCAATACTATTTCAACAATTCTGAGAGTTGTGGCTTCAATCTTAAAAAATCTAATAGACTGTTTAAGAAAAAAGAATTGGATGATATTTGGTATGCACACAAGGTAAGAAATGATATAGTACATAATGATTATGAAGTTAAATCTGATGAAGCCTTAAAACTTTACAACATCTATAAATTTAGTATAAGAAAGATATTAAAATGAAAAGATTAAATATCATCTTAACAGTAATCCTTTCACTCTTTTTATCCTTTCCTGTTTTTGCTCAGGATAACCAACAAGAACTAAATGAGACAAATATTAAAAGTACAAGATATTTTGATATCCAGATTGTTGAGAGTACTCAAAATCCTTTTAATAAATCCGTTACACTTACAGCTACTATTACAGCCTTGCTAGATAGCCCTAAAACACAGATAGTTTGGGACATACCAAACACTCTTAATGCTAACTTAAAAGCTAAGAATTTTTTCTCAATAAGGGAAGGGGAAACCTTGTCTCAAAAAATTGTAATTAAACCTAAAACAGCAGGAACAAATAATATAACAGCATCCGTAATTTCCTGGCAACATGATACAAACTATACTAACAGTGCAACAAAAACTTTAACATTCAATAAAAATCTCGAAGTTGTGCCACAAACCTCTGAATACAAAACATCAGTTTTAATTATGTATCTAGGATTCCTTTTACTGGGTGGAATTTTAACATTTATCATTATAAAAGTAGTAAAAAGGGGAACACAGAAGGCAAAAAAATGGCTAACACCACCAGTTTAATCTGCTAAAATCTCGGAGATTGTAATTCCTAATTCTTTACAAATTGAGATTAAATTCCTTATAGGAGGATATGCCCTTCCTTTCTCATAAAGACTAATTGATTTGTCTGATAATCCAACCTTTAAGGCTAATTCTCTCTGGGTTAAATTCATCTTTTCTCTTCCCTCTTTAATTCTTTTTCCAAGTACTTTGCTTGTCATTTTACTTCTTAAAAAATAAATCTAAAATCTTATCCCATATGGACTCATTATTGTATAAGTTACTTTCCTTTTTAGCTATTTCCCTCTCCTGAAATTTAGAATAATAGCTACTGGATTCTTCAACTAACTTCTTATTTGTTAAATATGGTTTACCTTTTACATTCCTAAGTTGATCTATCAGTGCATTCTTCTCTTGAAGTAGTTTATTAAGCTCTTCATATTCTTTTACACTATCATCAATATTACTCTTCAATTTCAAAACAGTAGATTCTAGTTGCTTATTCTCTTTGGAAAGGGCTGGATACTTTGAAGCCATAATAACTAATTCCTTATGCTCTGGACTTTGAATCAACTTCTCAATAATCTCTTCTCTTGGTAATCTACTTATTCGATAATAGGCTGACTCTCTAGTTGTTGGTTTTCTTCCAAGGACAAGCTCAAATATATCAATTATCTCTTGATCTTGTTTTACCATTTGATCAAATTTCAATGTTGATTTACTCCCCCCTTTGGAATAATTGTCTGTACTATCTCCTTTGTCCCATAAGGGAATATCCACATTCTTCATGCTTGATTATATTACAAATTAGGGATTATTAACACAAAGATATGAAAAAGCGGGGGACGGGACTCGAACCCGCAACCCTCTGTTTGGAAAACAGACATTCTAACCATTGAACTACCCCCGCAGTAGTCCTATTCCTCCTTTGTATCTACAGACTCTACAACTTCTTCACTTACTACTTCTGCTTCTTCAGGAATATCCTCTTGGTCTGTCATATATACATCTTTAAGGTTACCAACCTTAAGTGCTTTTCTTCCAACTCTCTTTCTAAGATAAAAAAGTTTTGCTTTCTTCACAGAACCTCTTTTAATTATCTCAATCTTTGAAAGAACTGGAGAATGTAGAGGTACTATTTTCTCAACTCCTACTCCATGAGAAATTTTTCTTACGATAAGGTTTCTGCTTAATCCTGTTCCTTTTATTGAAATAACTACACCCTGAAATACCTGAATTCTTTCTTTATTTCCTTCTTTAATTTTTAAATGAAGTTTAACAGTATCCCCTACCTTAACATCAGGTCTTTTTTTGTAGGAATCTTGTTCTATTGTATTCAATATGTTGTTATCCATAATCTGTAATAATAAATATAATTTGAAATTCTTCGAATGATTATAGAATAAAATCTCGAAATATGCCACAATATAATTTGAAAACTGCCTATGATTAATAAACAAAAGGTACTACTAATAATTCTAGATGGTCTAGGAGCAGCCCCAGCAAGTCCCGGAAATGCCGTTGTAAAGGCAAATCCCACTACTCTGTCCTCTCTTTGGAGCTCTTGCCCTCACACATATTTAATTGCATCTGGAGATCAGGTAGGTTTGCCAAAAAATGTTAAAGGAAACAGTGAAGTAGGACATTTAAACATTGGAGCAGGTAGAACAGTAAGTCAAAGTCTTCCAAGAATCAATAATGCAATCGAAAAAGGTCTCCTCTTTCAAAACAACACACTAATAAAAGCTTTCAATCATGCATCGAAATTTGGTGGAAATGTACACTTAGTTGGTTTGCTTAGCGATGGATCAGTACATTCTCATATTGATCATTTTAAGGCCATAATTGATTTCTTCTCAAAACAGAACTTTCCTAACAAAGTCTTTATACATGCTTTCACAGATGGTAGAGATACTCCTGTAGATGCTTCATCCACATACTTATCAGATATAGATAAATACTGCATGGAAAGGGGAATTGGACAGATAGGGACCCTTATTGGAAGGTATTACGGAATGGATAGAAACAACAAATGGGATAGAACAGAAAGAGCATACTATTTACTTGAAAAGAATCTTGGAGAAAAATATCCTAATTATCATGTTGCAATTGAAAATAATTACAAACAAAAAATTACTGATGAATTCATTGAGCCTTCAGTAATAAATAGTAGCAATATAAAAGAGAATGATTCTGTTATTTTAATGAATTTCAGACCTGATAGAATGCTACAACTTGCAGAAGCCCTTATCTCTGATAATTTTGATGGCTTTATTCGTAAAAAGATACCTAACCTATTCGTAGCAACAATGGTTGAATATAGAAAAAATTTAACTCCAAACATTCTATTCCCAAAACAGTATATACATCTCTCATTAGGAAATGTCGTAGACTCAGAGAATAAATCACAATTAAGAATAGCTGAAACAGAAAAATTCCCCCATGTAACATATTTCTTCAATGGTGGCTCTCCAATAATATATGACAAAGAGGACAGAATAATTATCCCTTCACCCAAAGTAACTACCTATGACCAGAAACCAGAGATGAGTGCCGTAGAAATAACTACCATTCTATTGGATAGAATATCAAGAGGAATTTATGACCTTCTTGTTGTCAATTTTGCAAATACTGATATGGTGGGACATACTGGAAATTTAGAAGCTGCTGTTAAATCTGTTAAAGTTGTTGACTTCTGCGTAAAAGAGCTTGTTAACAGTTTTACTGCTCTAGGAGGAGCTGTGTTCATAACTGCAGATCATGGTAATGTTGAAGAAATGTTGAATTTAGACAGCGGAGAGATGGATACAGAACATTCCATAAATCCTGTTCCCTTAATGATAGTGGGAACACAATTTAAGGAGCAACTACTTCCCTACGGAGCACTTCGTGATATAGCACCAACAATCCTTCAAGTTATGGGAATCAGTAAACCCAGTGAAATGACTGGGAAAGGTCTTCTCCCTACTGTTTAATTCTTTTACTTTTTAATATCCTGTTTCCCAAAAAAGTAATAACCAGAACAATAATTATCACAATAATTACATTCTCATACCTAGAAACATAAACTGACACAATCTCCCACTGTGAACCCAAAAAGAAACCTGCAAGGGAAAGAACAGTAGACCAAATAGCTGTACCTGCAATTGTATAAAGAGAAAAGATTCCAAATTTCATTTTTGATACTCCCGCAGGAAAAGAAATAACTGTTCTTACAATTGGAATCAACCTTCCAAAGAATACAATACTGCTTCCGTACTTTTCAAAAGATTTAACACCTTTCTCAAGATCATTCTCTGAAATAAAAAGAAACTTACCATACTTTTTTAAAAAATTTAACACAGAATTCTCTCCTAACCTTCCAATAACATAAAAAGGAAGAGACCCTAAATATGCAGCCACAGTCGCCACTATGATTACAAAATAGATTTTTAGTCGACCATCTGATGCAACAAATCCAGAAAAAGGCAAAATAATTTCACTAGGGATTGGTGCAAAAAAACTCTCAATAAACATTGCCAATCCTACACCCCAATATCCAACAGAGGAAATCAAATTAACTAACCAATCAATAATTGAGGTAATCATAATATCTACTTTTAATTAATATGCTGGACTATACTAGAACCTTCTACAATTCCATTAAGTTCACAAAAATTGCCATTTACTTCAAGTACATATCGATATTCTGAATCAGGGAAAAGGTTAGGACAATTGTCAACTGTTACACAGGGTTGAGCTTGTTTAATAATATCAACAATATAACCTTGAGAATCTACAAAAATAATATCTAATGGAAATTTCATATTTGGCATCCAAAATGGATTCTTTACATCTTCTTTAAAAACAAACCACATCCCATCATAATCTCCTAACAGTTCCCTATTAGAAAGACCATCCATAATTTCTAGGTCATCATCGGCAACTTCTACATTAACATGGATGTTACCTCCAGAAGGAGTGTTTATCTCAAGGTATTCAGTAGTATCTTCTGGAATCTCTCTGGTCTCTTGAGTGTTCTCTGTGGTATCAATAGACTCTTCCGGTTGTTCCTGAGTTTCATCCTTTTCTTTAATATAAAACATGTCTTCCCCAAATCGCTCCTGTAGGAATAGAAAAAGTACAACTAACCCTAAAAGAAATAAAAGTAATTTTAATTGTCTGCTCATGTTCTTATAATAACATAACATTACCAAAAAGATAAAAAGTATAGACCTAATCCCTTAAATAGTATAAAATGGCAAGGTAATTTTGCTTTCAAAACAATGCAACATTTTGAGAAATACCTCAACCCAATATATAAGGACATAGAGAAAATCTCTAACTTTAGCGATGTAGAATTTAAAAACGAGCTCTACAAAGAGGAGTATCCAAACCTCATAAAGATTACTAATATAACAAAGGGTAAACTTAAAATATTGTTAAATACCCTTACAAGATTAGAGGAACAGTTAGAAAGACAACTTGAAGAAATAGATGCTGAAACTGACTCAGATGAAAAGAAGGCTGCAAGAGCTGTATATAACAAAATATTAACAGAAATTGAGATTACTGTTGGGAGAATAAATGATGAACTTGTTACTTTAGATTCTCCATTCTTTGGTAAAATTCTTTTTACTCCCTATGACACTAAAAGGGATATAAAAATATATATTGGAAAATTTGCACTAATAGACAAAGAAACTCAGGTTCCACTAATTACTGATTGGCGATCTCCTATTGCTAATATCTATTACCAGAATACAGGGCCTACAAAAGATGTCTCATTTCATGCTCCAATTGGTATTAGAAAAGGAGACTTAAAACAAAAAAGACAGTTTCAAATCTCAAGAGCAAGAATTCAAGGCATATATGATGCAAAATCTGGTAATGTTGCTGCAGATGAATTCCTACTTTCGCAACTTGAACACAGAATAGGTAAAAAACTTCAAGACATAGTATCTACAATTCAAACTCAACAAAATGAAATTATAAGAGAAGAGATAAATCACCCAGTCGTTATTCAAGGTGTCGCAGGAAGTGGAAAAACCACTATTCTCTTACATAGATTGGCTTATCTCTTCTACACATATCCCAAATTAATAAATGAAAGTAATTCTTTGATAATTGCTTCCAATAAAATGTTTATCGATTATGTATCAGATGTTCTCCCCAATCTTGGAGTAAGAAAAGGCGAAATAATAACCTACCTATTCTGGGCTAAAAAAGTTCTTGGATGGGATGATTACTACATTTTGTCACAAGATGAAGAAAACTTACCAATAAAGAAGTTTAAGGGCTCAAAAAACTTCATGGATATTTTAGATACATATTACGAAGAATTTGAAAAGAACATATTAAATAATCTTCCCACATCTCTTGGTGACAAAATCTCTTCTAGGTACTATCAACTAAAAGATGAATTTAAGGACATAGATATGGCTGAAAGAATTTCTTTGGCAATTGAATATGCATATGCACAAAATAGATTTTCAAAATACAAACAAGGAGAAATCAAAATTCTTTCAGAAGATATAGAGAAGAAAAAAGCTAAAGTTCTTGCCTATGTTAGAAAGGAAACTGATATTTACCAACTCTATAAAAATCTTTTTAAAACAAAATTAGTTAGTGATGAAATTTCAAAATACTCTTTACGAGGTATAAAACACGATGGAAGAATACATACTTTTAGAATTGAGGACCTTGCTCCTATGGTTTATTTGCATTTTAAAGTCTATGGAACAAAACTTTCAGAGAGACAGTATATTATGGTAGATGAAGCTCAAGATATGAGTTTAGTACAACTATCAACTCTTTCTCAGATTGCAAAAAATGGGAATATAACAATTGCAGGGGATCTAGCTCAAGCAATAATTCCTCCTTTCTATTTAGAATCTTGGAATGAAGTATTCAAAATGCTTGATTCAACATCAAAAAACAAACATACATACCATCAATTACAAAAATGTTACAGAACTACAGCTGAAATAGTTAATTTCGGAAATAAAATTTTCAAAGGACATTTTCCTAAGTCATATCAACTTCCCCAAGCTGTGCTTCGTCACGGAGAGGATGTTTCTATTTATAAATTCAACCAAGATCTCATAAATCTACCTAATTCAGATATGAGAAAGGTAATTGATACAATAAAAGATTACTTTGAAAAAGGCTCTGTAACCTGTGCAATATTAGCAAGAGATAAGGAACATGCTAAAAAGATTTATACCCATTTAAAACCTTTTGAAAAAGAAATAGATAGACAAATAATAGATTTCTCTGATAATAACTATAATACTGGTTTACTTGTCCTACCAATTGATCTAGCAAAAGGTTTGGAATTTGATTCAATAATTATTGCAGATGTAAACTCCAATCATTATTCAGATGATGAGCTTTCATTTAAACTCCTCTATGTAGGCATAACTAGAGCTCTTCACAGGTTATGTATAATTACGAATAGTAATGATAAATTTTCTGAGAAATTCACAAACTAATGTTTATCTGTGAAAATTGTAAAAGAGAAGTTTTAGAAGATGGAAATATTGGAACAAAAAATCGTAATCACTGTCCTTTCTGCCTTCACTCTAAACATCTTGATTTAAATATTCCTGGAGATAGAGACTCTTCCTGTGGTGGAGATATGAAACCGATTGCATTAACTTTCAAGAAAGGAAAAGTTGATAAATACGATAAATACGTCCAAGGTGAGGTTATGGTTCTTCACCAATGCAGTAAATGTAAGAAATTGAGAGTTAATCGTATTGCTGCTGATGATGAGCCAGAAGCAATTCTAGAAGTTTTTGAAAACTCAAAGAACTTAAAATTAAATGGAATTAAAACATTAACACAGGAAGATGAGAAAGATTTGAGATTGCAAATATTGGGGAAAGAATAGGAACTTTTTCTTTGCATTATTTTCAGTGTGATATTAGAATTAAGGATTATGAATAAATATAAATTAGCAAGAATAATCTCAGAGATTTCAAATGGCTTCTTAACAATGATTCTAACTCCTATCTTAGGAATTCTCTCTTCACCTATTAAACTTTCACAAAAGGTAGGTTTTTCAGTAGCATACTTTCTTGCCACTACTCTCCCCTTTTTAATCCTTAAAAAAATGGGTAGGATCTCTGATTATGAATTTACTGATAGAAGAGAAAGACCTCCATACTTCATTTCAATTTCCATTCTTTATGGTCTCTTTTATCTTTTTCTTAAGAACTTTCAACTACCAATACTATCTGATATTTCACTAGCACTTTTTTTAGTATCAACTGTAATTTCTTTCATTACTCTTTTCTGGAAAATTAGTGGACATATGACATTTTCAACTCTTTTGTTTTGCACTTTGGCCTATCTGTACTCTCCATTGTTTTTCTTACTTTTCTTGTTTTCTCCCTTCATCGGTTGGTCTAGAATTGTCCTAAAGAAACATAATATCGCACAAGTAATTGCGGGTACCTTAGTCCCTTTTGTAATTTGCATTCTAATTTATTGGGTATTTTGATAGAATAAGCCAGTGGAAAACTTTACCATAACACAACTTAGAGATAAATTACTCTCTAAAGAAATTTCAGCAACTGAAGTTGTAGAGTATTATCTTCAGAGAATAGATAGATTTGATACTGAGTTGAATTCTTTTATTACAGTTTGTGGAGAAGATTCAGTTAAGAAAGCAAAGGAATTTGATAATAATTTTGAAAAATTGAAAGATAGAAAACTATCTGGGATTCCAATTGCAGTTAAGGATGTTTTTTCTACGAAGGATATACTAACTACTTGTGCTTCAAAGATATTGGAAGGATATATCCCTGTGTATAATGCAACTGTAGTTGAGAGGATACTTAATGAGAATGCAATTATTTTAGGGAAAACGAATTTAGATGAGTTCTGTCATGGTTCTGGTACTGCTACATCCTGTTTTGGGGCTTCTAGGAACCCATGGGATGTGTCTAAACTTCCTGGAGGATCAAGTGGGGGTTCTTCTGCATCTTTGGCCGCAGACTTGTGTACAACATCGCTAGGAACTGAGACTGCAGGTTCTATACGTTTACCAGCCTCATGGTGTGGAGTTGTTGGTCTTAAACCAACATATGGAAGAGTATCAAGGTATGGTGTTTTGGCAATGGGTTCTTCTCTTGATAGCCCAGGTCCAATTACCAAGGATGTTAAGGATGCAGCATATTTGCTTGAAATTATTGCAGGACATGACAAGAATGATTTTACTTCCTCAAACGAAAAGGTCCCCAATTATCTATCTAATCTTGAGAAGATTAATCTTAAAGAGATTAAGATTGCTCTTCCTAAGGAGTATTTAGAATTAAAATTAGAAGAAGGAGTTAGAAAGAATTTCTTAAAAAGTGTAGATGTTCTCAGAAAACTTGGTATAGATATTGATGAAGTTTCTCTCTTAGACCCTAAATTTGGAATAGCTGTATATACTTTGACATGTAGAAGTGAGGTTTCATCTAATTTAGCAAGGTATGATGGTACAAGATATGGTAGAAATGGAGGAAATGATAGTACAGTTGTAGAAAATTACAATACTACAAGAGGAGAGGGTTTTGGTCAGGAAGCAAAGAGAAGAATTATGACCGGTACTTTTTCACTTTCTGCAGGATATGCTGATGAATATTTCAAGAAATCAGAACAGGTTCGCCAGCTTATTAAGGAAGATTTGGACAATGTGTTAAGTAAATATGATGCCATTATTGGACCCTCTACCCCATCTACAGCACTTTCAGACAAGGATGCAGAGAATCCACTGTTTGGAGAATTGGCTGATGTGTTAGCAGAGGGAAGCTCTCTTGCGGGTCTTCCAGGTATCTCTATACCAAATGGTTTGTCAAACAATATGCCTACAGGTATTCAGTTCATTGGAAGACATTTTGAAGAACAGACTATACTCTCCCTTTCCTATTATTTAGAGAAAGAGATTGGTAGACAGATTCTTAGTTTGGAATAACCCAGTTATTTTCCTGATCTATATGGACAACTACCTGTTTTTGCTTTTTCACAGTTGCATGTTTGATTTCTTTTAGCAGGACAGTCTTCATTACTACATCCCATACACGCTCTTGGTCTACCGTCTAAAGGTTTTTCAACAGGACGATTATTAAAAAATACTAGAAACAATATTAAAAGGGAGAGGACTAATCCTATTGGAATTAGTACTGACTTATTCTTTTTTGCCATTAATTTTAGATTAGTAGAACTTAATAGAATTGAGTATCTTGTTGGCTGTAGTAGCTGCTGATGCAGGTTGAGTATTTATGAAATAGGAAATATGGTAAACAAATTCACTATTTATAAGGATATATCCATTTGAACGCCCCCCTGGTGCATCCATTGAATACTCATATACTGGTAATCCCCAACGTGATGTATATTCTCCATCAATTGTCACATCATCTCCATTAGGGTTAACTTCTCTCTTAAAATTCTCAACTAATATCGCTAAAGTTTCATTCCCTGATTTCTTATATCCATTAATTGTTATAGAACTCATATTTGCACAACCAGAGCCACCACATACGATATCCTTCACATCAAGGGGATCAAATGAGAAATGTAATGATGCCTCGAAAGTTCCAAATGACTTGTATGGATACTCATTCGTTTTTCTATAGAGATATGTCCATACTGATTCTAGCTGTGTACCTTGAAAATTATGTGTTACAACCTCATGATAAGGAATTTCCACACTCAGTTTTATATCAGGAACATTCATTAACGCCCATCCTTTATTCATAGTTTCCACAACAACATTTTCACTCTCTATTTCAGTATCTGTAACCTCTTTTCCTTCAGTTACCGGTGTGTTACATACTACTCGCCTATTAATGTTACACCTCTGATAATTACCTCTAAAGTTGTACCTGAGGAAATGCAGTCCAAATCCTATGATTATGGATAACAAGAGCAGAACACAAAACACAATTAAAAGAGGCTTCACCTTTCCTGAGGATGTATTTTTTTTCTCTTCTACAACCTCTTCTCCCTCCTTAGGCTTCTCAATTTTAATTTTGTCGTCCATATTTTTAATGATAATGTTATATATATTAACTTAGCATAATTTAAAAATTGGTACAATAAGGGAAAG
>JAXGWV010000004.1:0-38799 GCA_040773125.1 Candidatus Dojkabacteria bacterium | reverse complement strand
TATGCGGTTCAACCTTGCTTTAAGTGGGGGTTACAATGCAACAATGTATTACTACACTGCCCGGTAGTCTCTTACACTACCTTTTCACCCTTACCTAGTAAACTAGGCGGTTTGCTTTCTGTTGCCCTTTTCTCCGAAAGATCACTCCCTCCCAACTCTCGTTGGCACTTATCTCGACATGTTCGAGACAGACATAAAGTCCGGACTTTCCTCATTTACTCATAAAGAGCAAATGCAACCATCTAATAGTACTTATACAACAGGATTTTACTATTTCTTAGCCTTTTTTGCAAGGTAAACAACTAGTAAAACTACAAATCCAATCGGAATTCCAAACACAACTAACCAAATGGCAAGATTCACTAAAACCTTTCCAAACTCACCAAGGGCTCTGATTGCATCTTTCAAAACTCCAAGTGGTTTCCATTTTTCCTCTGGCTCAAAAGTTCCAACACTACTTTGAGAGATTGATACAACTATAGTTGAATAATTAGTTTGATTAGCATAGTACTTTAGTTGTGACTCAGTTGCTTCAATCTTGTACCTAATCTCATTTAATTCCTTGTAGACCTCCATTGTATCTTTTACATTTGTTGCCTGCTTCTGAATCTCAAGTAATTGCTTCTCGGTATTTTGATATGTGTGAAGCCTTGCCTCTAAGTCCATTACCTGTTCAGTCACATCTTCTGAACTAACAGAAGAGAAGATTTTTTCAGCTTTGACACCTTCCAAATCTTTTAACATCTCATCGAAAGATTCTTCTTCTACTTTTATTACAATACTTACTTCTCTTGATTTCCCAGTTCCTTGATCAGAGGAGTTTGATATTTCTGCATTGTATTTATCTATGACGGTTTGAACCTCATCCTTGGTCTTATCAATATCCTCAGCACTAAATCCTACCTGTCCTCTCCTTATTATATTTTTCTCATTAGAACTATTCGATGCTGTCTTATCTAAAACTAAGCCTTTCTGGGGAGATTGGATTGAAGAGGATACACCAGGAGCCTTCCCAACTGAATCTACATCCATAGAATAAGAACCTTCTTGTACACTTTCATCTCCATCATTTGTAGCCACACTCCTTAAAAAGTAAATACCAATGAAAAAGAGTATCCCTAATCCAACCAATGAGAGGATACCAATTCCAATTATTCTGTAATACTTTTTCTTTTCCATATTAATCAAAATGAAAAATTAAGATACTTCATAATAGAAGATAAGTTTACGTATTACAATAACTCAAATGTGAAATTAACAGAAAAGAAGAAACTACCTCTTTGAGAACTGTGGTTTCTTTCTTGCTTTTACATGATGATATTTCTTTCTCTCAACTTCTCTTGGATCTCTTGTAACAAGATGTTCCTTTCGTAAAGTGGGTTTTAATTCAGGGTCCATTTCATAAATTGCTCTTGCCAAACCCAATCTCACCGCTTCTAACTGTCCTGTTATCCCACCTCCACTAACCTTTGCTGTAAAAAAGAATTTCTTCTCAAGACCAGTAACAATTAGGGGCTTGTTTATAATATTCTCAACATTTTCTTTCCCACCAAAGAATTCATCAATTGGCTTATTGTTTACAGTTGAAGCTTTATCCCCTGCATAAATTCTAACTCTTGCAGTTGACCTTTTTCTTCTTCCTATTCCTTCAAAATACTTCACTTCTGTTTAATTAATTAAATTTAATCTCAATTGGATTCTGTCCTCCATGTTTGTGAACAGAATTTTTATAGACATACAATCTTGCAAGTCTGGCATCCCTAGATTTATTGTTTGGTAACATATTCTTTACTGCATCTGTAATAATTTTTGTTGAATCTTTTTCCATCTGTCTTTGCCATGTAGTTTCTTTAAATCCTCCAGGATACATTGAGTGCCTATAATACATCTTTTTTAACTCTTTGCCTCTTGTCAATTTGACATTATCACTATTAATTACAATAACATAATCTCCACAATCTACATCAGGAACAATCTCTGGTTTCTCTTTACCTATTAATAATGAAGCAATCTTTGTTGCAGCCCTACCAAGAACTTGGTCTTTAACATCAACAACATACCACTTTCTTTCAATATCCTCTTTTTTTGTCCATACTGTTTTGTATTTCATATATAGTTACTAATAATTAAAGTCCTGATCTTGTTCTAACTCTGTCTGCATGCTTAACAACAGCCGTTTTATCTACTCTTTTATCAACATCAAGTAATTTCTTTGTATCCTCTTTCTTAACTTCTTTCTTAATTTTCTTTTCTTCCTTTTCTTCTGCCTTCTTTTCTCCTGCTTTTTTCTTCTTTTCCATTCCCATCAAAGACACCCTAGATTTCTCTGCATTATCTCCTGCTCTAAAACCAATTTTCACAATTGTTACACCTACTTTTTCACTTTTAACATATTCAAAGAATTTCTTTACTAATTCAGAATTCCCAAGTATGGAATATATCTTTTTCAAGAAATTTAAATCCTCTGATTTTGTTTTACCTTCCTCCAAAAGAGAAGACATGTCAGATTTTAAGATTTTTGCTTTTGACGATGTAGTCTCAACTTGACCTCTTTGCAACAATGAAATCAAAAGATTCTGCCTCAAAGATTTCCTGTGTGCAGTTTTTCTCCCTAATTTTGCTTTCTTTACTCTTTTATACATTCAAAATTAGTTGTTAATATTAATACCATACTCATTTAATAGCTCCAAGATTTCATTCAATGATTTATTGCCAAAACCTGGGAGATTTAACAATTTGGTAGCTGTAGTATTTCTCAAATCAGCTACAGTTTTGAATCCACCAGCAAGCAATCCAGTTTTTGATCTTTTTGATATTGGTAACTCCTCGATTTTCCATGCACCAATTTCATCGTCCTGTGCAACAGTACCAACCTCTTCAACCTGAGGGGTATTTACTTCTTCTTGGATAGCCTCGACCTCTTTTTGTGCCATCCCCATTGCAATCATAACTTTACCTGCAAATTCTTGTAAAATTTTAGCAGACTCAAGCAATGCATCTTTAGGAGTAATACTTCCATCTGTTGTTACTCCAATAAGAACTGAATCCAAATCTGTTTCCTGTCCTTTTCGAGCCTGTTCAACAAGTAAACTAACTTTTTCAATAGGGGTAAAGTCGCAATCCAAAGGTATAACTCCAATCTCTTTTCTTCCAACAGCAGGAATCATTTTGTATCCAACACCTGATTCAACAGTAAGTTCAATATCCAAAGATGAAGATGAATCTGTTAAAGTTGCAATATGCAAATCTTTATTGACAACTTCATAATCACCTGAAGTTTCAATATCTTTTGCAGTTACCTCTTTTTTACCTTTTACAGAAAGTTTACAAACTGCCGGTTCTGAAGACTTTGTGCTAAATTTGACCTGTTTCAAATTCATTATAACATCAATCATGTTCTCCTGAACACCTTCGATTGTAGAGTACTCATGATCAACACCCTTAATTTTAACAGATGTGATTCCAGCCCCTTTTAAACTTGAATACAAAATCCTTCTTAAGGCATTTCCTAATGTATTCCCATACCCTCTTGGTAATGGTGAGATTTCAAAAAGACCGTAGTTATCAGCCTCTTCCTTAATTGTAACCTTAATATCTTTAAACGCTTCCATTTAGTAAAAATATAAAATTATCTAGAATAGAACTCAATTATTAAGTTCTCCTTAATTCCTTCATCAATATCATCTCTTATAGGCAATCTTACGATTTTACATGAAGATCCTTTTGTCTCAATCCAATCAGGAGTCTTAAACAACTTTTCGCTTGGAGCTAATTTTGCCTTTTTTAGCTCAATAGTATCTCCTTCTTTAGTTTCTATAGAAGGAATAGAATTTTTCTGCCCATTTAACTTCACATGACCATGTGTAATATATTGTCTTGCAGCAGCTCTTGAAGGAGCCAAACCTGCGAGATAAAGAACATTATCCATTCTTAATTCTAATAATCTCAAGAATTCTAAACCTTTATCTGTATTTCTAATTTTTGATCTTCTATCAGATTCTTTGTATGCTGCGACCATATTCTTTTCTCTTAATCCATATGTCCTTTTAACTTTTTGCTTCTCTCTCAATTGAATTCCGTAGTTTGATAATCTAGCTCTCCTTTGATTTCCATGCTGTCCTGGAGCAAAAGGCTTTCTTTTAAGACCTGATTTTTCGGAGAATGACCTAGCACCTTTAAGATGCAATTCAACTCCCTCTCTTCTACTCAATTTGTCTTTTGGTCCTGTATATCTACCCATTAATCTTAAAAATACAAATAAAAATTACTTTCTCGGAATCTTTCTCGGTCTACAACCATTATGTGGAATAGGTGTCTTATCCATAAGCATAGTGACTTTCAAGCCAGCAGAATCAAGGCCCTTAACAGCAGCATTCCTTCCTGCACCGGGACCTTTAATTATAACTTTAACATCTCGAAGTCCATACTTCTTAATAACTCTCTCTGCAACATCCATAGCTGCCTTAGTTGCAGCATATGCAGTACTTCTCTTTGCTCCTTTGAATCCAACCATAGATGGACTCCCCTGTCCTAAAACTTCACCATTCTCATCGGCCAAAGTGATAATTGTGTTGTTAAATGTTGACTGAATGGTAGCGATCCCACTCTGAACATTACTTTTAGTTGTTTTTTTGGTTTTCTTATCTTTTGCCATTTTCTGTACTATGTTTTATCTAAAGTTCTCTTTAATCCTCCGACAGGTCTACTCTTTCCTTTTCTTGTTCTGGCATTGTGTCTAGTTCTTTGACCTCTTACTGGAAGACCCAATTTATGTCTAATCCCCCTATATGACCTCATATCTTTCAACCTTTTAATATCTCTAAACCTTTCCTGTCTTAACTCTCCTTCCACTTTCAAATTTTCTTCAATGTATTTCCTTACTCTATCCAACTCAGCTTCAGAAAGATTCTTTACAAATTCTACTTCATTAACATTAGCCCCTTTACAAATCTTTTTTGCCGTAATTTCTCCAATCCCATATATTGACATTAAAGAGACCCACAGTCTCTTATCATTTGGTATTTCAATTCCCGCAATTCTTGCCATTTCAAAAAAGTAAAAATTAATAATTAACCCTGTCTTTGCTTGTGATTTGGATTTTTCCTACAGTAAACATACACCCTTCCTTTTCTTTTAACAGAATAGCAATCCGGACATCTTTTTTTTACAGAAGCTCTTACTTTCATTTAATTCATATATCTATATGTTATTCTGCCCCTTTCTTTATCATAAGGCGTCATCTCTATCTTTACCTTATCTCCCTCTAATATTCGAATGTAGTGCATCCTCATTTTACCAGAGAGATAACCAATAACTTCATGCTTAGAACCGTTTACATCTAACTCAACAATAAATTGAGTATTTGGTAAACACTCCTTTACAACTCCATCAAATTCAAAAACTTTCTTACTTTCGTTCATAGTTAGTCAATAATCCACACTAGTGGAATCTTTGGAATTATACCAAAAGAAGACTAGTAAATCAACAAAATAGTACAAAAACTAGATTGTTTCAAGTTCTTGAAAGAGACTAGGTAAGAATAGCAAAAAAAGATTTTTTTTACAAGTGCAAAATCTTCACAATTTCTTTGTGAATTTCTTGAATACTTGGTGCTGCATCAACCTCAACTAACATGCCTCTGTCCTCATATACTTTTAGTATCGGACGTATTGTCCTGTTATACTCCTCAAGCCTACTTTTTATCTTTTCTGGCTGATCATCATCTCTTTGTATTAAAGCAGTTCCACACAAATCACACTTACCTTCGTTTTTCTCTTTTTTATACTTTGGATGGTATGTTGCTCCACAGTTAGGACAAAATTTTCTCAACGACATCCTTTCTATGGCAACTTCATCAGAAAGAACAAAATGAATAAATAGGTCTAATTCCCTACCTTGAGTTTTTAATAGATTATCAAAAAGATTTATCTGACCGACCTCTCTTACCACTGAGACAAATGCCCAATTCTTCTCCTTGTCAAACCTTTTCAGCCATTTAGGGAACATCTCTTTGTAAATTAATGAGTTAGGAACAAAAAGTCCCTTAGAAGTATACTTCTTCGTCGCTACTATCGCATCTTTATCGTTCTCTTCAAAGAGCTTTCTAATCATCTGGCCTGTTCCGATATTTTCGAAATTGAATTTCTTAACAAGTAATTCTACCTGTGTATCTTTACCGCATCCAGAAGGTCCATGAAAAAGTATAGTTCTTGGTTTCGTATGAGTAGGGTTCATCTTTAAATTTTATGAATTTATCTCGAACTCATTAAAGATATTTATCGTAACTTCTTGTTGTGACCATTGACTCTATTTGTCTTTTTACATCAAGAATTACACCTATAACAATAAGTAGTCCAGTTCCTGAAAATACTGTACCATTTACTAGGCCTACTCTAACAAATAAGTCAGGAAGAATTGATAAGATGGCAAGGAAAATGGCTCCTACTACAGCCAATCTAAGGCTGATTTTTCGTAGATATTCTGATGTATTTTCTCCTGGTCTTATGCCTTGAATAAAGGCTCCCTGTTTTTGAAGATTTTCTGCTAATTCGTCAGTTTTAAATACAACTGAAAGATATACAAAAGAGAAAGCAATAACCAACAAGAATGTTAAGCTGTCCTTGATATATGGGTTGTTAATCAAATCCATAACTTTCTGAGCTACGTTTGTTAAGCCCTCATTGTAATTTTTACTTACTAGAAACTTCCCCACAAGTTGTGGGAATGATAGGAATGCCATAGCAAAAATTACAGGCATAACTCCTGATTGTGTCAATTTTATTGGAATATAACTCTCTAATGCTCCACCTGTTCGAACCCTTCTTGAGTATTGTACTTTCACTCTCCTTTCTGCAGTTGTAACAACAACTACAGATATAACCATCAAAAGAGAAATAGCAATAAACAAAGCTTTTTGGAGACTATCCATTGTTAAGAAATTTGAACGAATTGATCCAGGTATTCCAGCTAAAATTCCCAACATTATTAAATACGAAGTCCCACCTCCAAGACCGCTCTCCGAAATTAGTTCTCCAAACCACATCATAATGACTGAGCCAGCAGTAAAGGTCGATACCATAGTTGCCAATTCTAGAGGTCCTAATTTAGTGATTAGGCCAAAACCCAACAAAGTAGAATAGATTACGAATGATTGCAATATTGCTAAGGGAACTGTTAGAAGCCTTGTGTACATAGAAATCTTTCTCCTACCTTCTGGCCCCTCTTTTCTTGTTTCATCAAGAGCAGGAATAACCGTACCCAATAGTTGAAAAATAATTGACGCATTAATATATGGGGTTAATCCGATAGCAACAATAGAAGCTGTCTCTAAAACACCTCCGGAGACTGCAGACAAAACATCTCCCATACTAGTACCTTCAAAAAGACTCTTGATTGCATCAGCAGAGATTCCAGCAACAGGAACAGAGGAAAGTAATCTGAAAATTAACAAAATCAACAAGGAGAAAAGTACTTTACTCCTAATCTCTTTTGTCTTTAAAATATGCTTAATTCTCTCTATCAATTTGTTCATGATATAAGAAGGTTATTTTATTGAACCACCAGCCTTTTTGATTTTCTCAATAGCACTCTCGGAAACCTTCAGATTCTCTATCGTAAGCTTTTTGGTGATGTCTCCCTTTCCAAGGATTTTAACTACTTTTGAATTCTTTCTTGCAATCCCCTTTGAAACTAGTGTTTCTAAATTTACCAAATCTCCATCTTTAAACTCCTTCTCTAAAATTTCAAGATTTACTGCTTGAGCTTCTATTTTTTGAGGTTGATTAAATCCTTTGTATTTTGGCATTCTTCTAAAGAAAGGCACATTCCCTCCTTCAAAGAATCTTGTTGACTTATGCCCAGCTCTTGAATTCTGACCCTTAGTCCCTCTTCCAACTGTATGACCTCCAACACCAGATCCATACCCTCTCCCAATTCTTTTTCCTGGCATTACTCTGTTTTTTCTTTTAGGTATACTGTTTAATTTCATTTCTATTTATTACTAACTTTATTTTCTTTTTTCCCCTCTGCTTTTGCTGAAGCTTTTCTTCGATCTATCTTCTCAAATCTGTTCTTTTTCTGAGTTTTTTTCTTCTCCATTTCTTTCTTTCTCCTCTTCTCCTCTTTTGCTCTTCTCTCTTTCTCTGTTTCCTCCTTCAAGACTATTCTATCTCTCATCTTTTGCATTCTTGAGAGTACTCTCTCACTCCTTAAAGCTTTTAAGGCTTTAAATGTACAGTAAGCATTACCATTTGAATTTGAACTCCCCAGAATCTTTCCATAGACATTATCAACACCAGCTAATTCTAAGACTGTTCTCACAGAAGAGCCAGCTATAACACCAGTACCTGGTCTTGCAGGTCTAAGTAAAACTTTTGCAGCACCAAACTTCTGTAGTATTTCATGAGGTATTGTATCGCCAATAAGTTCAATCTTTGTTGCCTCCTTAATTGCTAGCCTTTCTCCTTGTTCAACTGCTGTTCTAACATCGGCACCTCTTCCTAAAGCAACACCTACAGTTCCGTTTCTGTCCCCAACAACAACTACCGTACTAAATCTCAGCTTTTTTCCTCCTTTAGTAACCTTTGCAACCCTTCTAACAGGAAGAGCCTTCTTCTCAAACACCTTTTTTTCTCTATTTTTCTTAAATTTCTTTTCTTCCATTTTATTCTTTCTAAATTTTAACTCCTTCTTTTCTAAGTTCTTCTACAAAGGATTTAATTAATCCATGGTATTTGTATCCACTTCTATCGAAAACCAATGAGTCATATTTTTTACATAAAGTTACAAATTTTTTAGTCATAGCTAGAATATCTTTCTCGTTCTTTTTTGACATAAGTGACTTTACAACAACACTTCTATCGTCATCAGCAATTCCAGCATAAAAATACCGGTTACTCTTAAAAACAAAAACTCTTGGTTTTAAAGCAGTACCATGAATCTTCTTCCTAATATGTGCCTTTCTTCTTATTCTTTTTTCTTTTTTGGTTTTATTAGCCATTACTATTTAAAATATATTTTATGTTACACTTGCTTTTGAACTCTTTCTTCTTACATATTCGTTCTCATATCTAATACCTTTGCCCTTATATGGCTCTGGCTTTCTTACCTCTCTAATCTTTGCAGCGACCTCTCCAACCTTCTGCTTGTCGTATCCTTTGACAGTAATTTTGGTTTCTTCAGGGACTTCAATTTGAATTCCCTCAATTGGAGTTATCCTTATTGGATGATTCCAACCCAAACTCATTACTAAATCTCCACCTTCCATTCTCGCTCTGTATCCAACACCAACCAATTCTAAATTCTTAGAGAAACCATTTTTAACACCATATACTGCGTTATTTAACAACATTCTATATGTCCCATGATCTGATTTAGCTTGTTTTGTATCATTCTTCCTATTTAGTTGTAAGGTCTTTCCTTCAATCGTCAATTCTAAATGCCCTGGAAGTGTAATACTAATTTCTCCAAGTGGCCCTTTAACTAGCACTATCGAGTCATTTAGAGAAACTTCTACTCCTTCTTCAATTGTTATTAACTCTTTTCCTATTCTAGACATAATTACCAAACTTTACATATAAATTCACCTCCAAGATCTTTGCTCTTGGCCACAGAACCAGACATCACCCCTTCAGAAGTACTAATAATTGAGATACCTTTTCCATTCATTATTGGTTTAATCTCCTTTTTGGATACATAAATTCTTTGTCCTGGTTTACTTACTCTCTGAAGTTTAGATATAACAGGCTCTTTGTTATCATATAATAGTTCGACTTCAATCAATTTTTCATCTTCATCCAATTTATAATCCTTTATCATTCCTTCCCTCTTAAGGACTTTTAATATGTCCCTATTAATATTTGTATTTATAACAGAAACAAAGTCTTTGTTTCTCATTATTGCATTTTGTATTCTTGCGAGCATATCTGCTATTAAATCGTTCATTTTTTTACTCTTAAAATTACCAAATAGATTTTTTTACTCCAGGGATTTTACCCTCACCAGCGAGTTTCTTAAAACAAATTCTACATAATCCATAATGTCTTATATATCCCCTTGACCTTCCACATAACTCACACCTGTTATAGACTCTACTACTATACTTAGAGCTTTTCTTTAACTTTCTTGCTTTGTATTCTTTAGCGGCTGTTGACATTCTTTGTGAATGGGAATCCAAATTTATCTAAAAGGGCCTTTCCATCTTTATCATTCTTGGCAGAAGTAACAATTGTTACTTCAAGACTTCGAATCTTTGATACATTGTTAGGATCAATTTCTATAAACACGGTATGATCCTCTATACCCAAAGAGTAATTTCCAGCACCATCAAATGACTCGGGACTTAAACCTCTGAAGTCTTTTGTTCTTGGTAAAACAATATTTACCAATTTGTCAAAAAACTGCCACATTCTTTCTCCTCTTAATGTGACCGAAACACCTATCTCCATACCTTGTCTTATTTTGAAAGCAGATACTGCTTTCTTAGCTTTATTTACAACTGGTTTTTGACCAGTAATTCTTGTTAACATCTCCACTATCTCATCTAAAGCAGCTTTGTTGTCAACTGCCTCTCCAGCACCTACATTAACAACAATTTTCTTTAATGTTGGAACCTGCATAACATTAGTATAGTTCTGCTCCTTCATTAATTCTTTACTTATTGTTTTGTTGTATTCTTCTTGTAATCTATTCATATTTATTTCTTTGTTTTCTTTACAGTCTTAGATACTTTCTTTTTTGGCTCCTCTTTCTTTTTTGGCTCTTCTTTCTTAGGAGTAACAGTTGCCTTCTCTTTTTCCTGAATCTCTTTACCACATTTTTTACAAATTCTAGAAGTTTTCTCTCCTTCCCTTTTTATTCCTACCCTTGTTGCTTTCCCACATAAGGGACAAACTAGCATGACTTTTGACAACTTAAAAGGTTTTTCAATCGTCAAGATTTCTGAAGTTCTTGTTCTTCCATCACCCTTCAAATGTCTTTTGTACAAATTTAAACCTTCTACAATTACACTGTTTTTCTTAGGACTAACAGCCACAACAGTTCCCTGCTTTCCAGCTTCTTTCCCATATAATATTTTTACTGTGTCTCCTTTTTTAATCTTCATATGCTTCTATTTAAAGTACCTCTGGTGCTAAAGATAAAATTTTATCATACCCACCCTCTTTCAACTCTCTTGCCACAGGACCAAAAATCCTTGATCCTTTGGGTGTCTTATTCTTTGGGTCAATTAAGACCACTGCATTATCATCGAATCTTATGTATGTTCCATCTTTTCTTCTTAATTCCTTTGTTGTGCGAACTATCACTGCCTTATGCACTTCATGATCTTTTACTCCGGTATTTGGTGTTGTCTTTTGAATTGAGACAACGACAACATCACCTATTCTGGCATACCTAACTTTTGAAGCTCCTGGTATTCCTATTACTTTGGCCACTCTTGCGCCACTATTATCTGCAACTTTGACTAACGATTCCCTTTGTATCATATTTATATCTTTTTAATAACAACCCATCTTATCTTTTTTGAGAAAGGCCTACTCTCTCTTATTCTCACCTTATCTCCAATACTTAACTCTTCCTCTGTATGAGCAAAATATACCTTTTTCCTCTTTATTCTCTTTTTATATACTGCATGACTCTCAACCGTATCTACTCTTACTTTCACAGTTTTATCCATGCCAGTACCAATTACAACAGCTTCTATTTCTCTTTTTTTCTTTTGTTTTTCTATTGTCTCTTTTTTCATTTCTTTCATTTTTGGTGACGGCTTGTATTTTATCAATAAATTAGGTTATTCTCAACTATATTTCTCTCTTTTCTACAAATTTCGTTTTTACTGAGAATTTGTGTCCTGCTAATCTCATTGCTTCTTTTGCTGTCTTCTCATCAACACCTCCGATTTCGAGTAGTATTGTCCCAGGGACAACGACCGCAACATATCCCTCTACTGAGCCTTTTCCTCCCATCATTTTACTATTGATAGATCTTTTGGTGTAGGATTTATGAGGAAATATTTTTATCCAAACTTTTCCCTTTCTCTTAGTAAATCCAGAAACTGCTCTTCTTGCAGATTCTATTTCTCTCGCATTTATCCATCCATTTTCTAAAGTTTTAAGTCCATAATCTCCAAAAGTAACCCTATTATTTGCAGTAGCGACACCACCCATGTTACCTCTAAATTCTTTCGCAAATTTTCTTTTCTTTGGCTGCAACATATGTTTACTTTAAAATATTAATCTTCAGATTCATCTATATAATTCTTTTCCCCTTTGTATATCCAAACTTTAACTCCCATTAGTCCAGCATCAATTGTCTTCGCAACTTCACTAGCATAGTCCACATCAGCTTTTAGAGTCTGTGCAGGAACAGAGCCTGCAGTTGTTTTTACTGTCCTAGCCTGGCTAGCATTATTAATTCTTCCTGATACCCATATTTTCAATCCCTTTGCTCCAGAGGCCATAATCTTTTCCTTTGCACTTGCTACAACTAATTTGGAAGGCTGTCGCCTCTCGATACCATCCGCAATTGATCTTGCAACAATCCTTGCCGAAAGATCAGCTTTCCTAACCTCTCGAACTTTCAACTCAACTTCCATTCTTGTAAGTCTCCTTAACTCCTTCTGTAACAAATCAATTCCTTCGCCACCTCTTCCAATAGCTACTCCTGGTCTTGCAACATATACAACAATCTCAATTTTATTCAAAGACCTCTTTATCTTAATACTGTCGATTCCAGCATCCTTCATTGATTTGGTAACCTTATCTCTAATTTTTAAATCCTGAGCTAAAACTTTTGAATAATTTTTCTTAGGAGCATACCAAACAGAATCCCAAGTTCTATTTATTCCCATTCTTATAGCTTTTGGTGTTACTTTTCTACCCATTTTACTTAACTTTAAGTTCTAAATTAATATGAGATCTTCTTTTATCAATTCTTGATACTCGACCTCTTGACTCAAATCTTGTCCTCTTTAATGTTCTAGCTTCATCAACAGTAATTTTACTAATAACCAAACTCTCTTTATCGACTCCAAACTTCTCTCTTGCATTCGCGACTCCTGACATAATTGCTTTTTTAACAATAGGGGCACCTTTTTTATTAAGTATGGCAAGCATCTCTATTGCCTCTGATGCATTTTTACCCCTTACAAGATTAGCAACTAATCTCAGCTTTAAAGGAGATTGTGCAATATTCTTAACTTTTACTGTTACTATCTTTTCTTCCATATTTATTTTTCTGATTTAGTTTCTTCAAATCTTCCACTACTTCCGTAGACTTTGGATAGTTTTCCTTTCTTAGCATGACCTCTAAATTTCCTTGTCATGGAAAACTCTCCTAGCCTATGACCTATCATTGACTCAACAACCAATACCTCCTCGTGCTTTTTACCATTATGTACCAAAAATTTCATCCCAACCATATCTGGCGTAATAGTAGAAGCTCTAGCCCATGTCTTTATTGGTGCAAGACTTCCACTCTCTTTTGCCTTGGTAACCTTCTTCATCAATTTCTCATCTGTGTATGGTCCTTTTTTAAGCGATCTAGACATATTATCTTATATATAAATTATTTCTTAGCGAACGGTCTATTCTTAGTTCTTCTAGTCTTAATAATAAACTTTTCAGTTCTTCTGTTTTTCCTTGTTCTTGTTCCAACAAGATTTCCCCAAATATCTTTAGCTGGTCCACCAATCACTCCTTTACCTTCTCCACCACCGTGTGGATGCTCTGCTGGATGCATTACCATACCTCTAACCTCTGGTCTCCAACCTAAATTCCTCTTCCTCCCTGCTTTCCCCAATTTAACATTCATATTCTCTTCATTACTAACCTGTCCAATTGTTGCCATACACTCAGCAAATACTAGTCTAATTTCCCCAGATGGCATCTTTAATTGAACATATTTTCCAGTAGGGTCTATACCTTGAACAACAACAAACTGACCTGCTGACCTTCCAAATACCGCTCCATGTCCTGGCACATTTTCTACGGAATTCACAATTGTTCCCGAAGGAATATTTTTTACCATCATTGCATTCCCCAAAAGGACATCAGTACTCTCCCCAGAGATGACAGTATCTCCAACTTTTAAGTCTTTAGGTGCAATTATATATCTTTTTTCACCATCTGCATAAAGTAGCAATGCCAAATATGCACTTCTATTGGGATCATAATACAAACCAGTAACCTTTGCAGGAATTCCAAACTTATCTCTTTTGTAATCAACAATTCTAATTCTTCTCTTAAAACCACCACCTCTATGTCTAATAGTAATTTTACCTTGATTATTTCTTCCAGCCTTTTTCTTCTTAGGAATAGTAAGACTCTTAGGTCCACCATCCTTGTTTAGATGAGACCTGTCTGCTAAGGCTGTATGTCTTCTCGTAGAAGTTGTAGGTTTAAATTTTCTTATAGCCATATTATATCTTCAAAAATTCATCTATTTTATCTCCCTTTTTAAGGGTAACAATAACTTTAACCAAATCTCTTTCCCTTCTTGGTTTGTATGTCTTAACATCTCTTTTCATTTTGCCTGGTTTTACAACACTATTAACACTTACCACACTAACTTTGTACTTACTCTCTATTGCTTTCACAACCTCAATTTTGTTATTTCCCCTTTCCACCAAAAAAGTATATTTATTATTAGCATTTGCCATAGCAAAACTTTTTTCAGAAATCACAGGTTTTAGTTCTATTGTTTTATTTCTCATTTGTTAATCTTTTTTCTAACATTTCAACTACTTCATTATCTACATAAATATGCTTTCTTTTTGCAATGTTTTTTGCATTTAATTTTCCTGAAGAAACAACATCAAGTTTCTCAATATTTTTTATTTTTCTCCCTAATTCTACATTATCAGTTATTACCAATGCTGACATTGAAGGATTTTTTTTCATCTCATCTCTAAATTTTTTAACATCACTTGAAGATAGCTTAATAAACTCTAGTGTTTTGTTTCTTAAATTCTCAGACAACATCACACATGTAGCCTTCTTTGCCATCTTTTTATTAATCTTTCTATTCCAATTTCTATCTCCAACATTTCCAAATGCAACACCTCCACCTACCCATATTGTAGATCTGGTAGAACCTGCTCTTGCTCTTCCCGTACCTTTCTGCTTCCAAGGTTTTTTACCACCACCAGATACTTCTCCCCTACCTTTAACATGAGCAGGAGATTTCCTTTCATTACTCCTGTAGACATACAGTACCTGAGCTACAAGATCAGCATTGTAAGGTACACCCCAAACTAATGGATTCCTTTTAATATCTGCTTCCTTTTTCTCAACTTTTGTTTTACTTTTAGTTTCAGCCATTTTATTTTGTAAATATTGCTATTAAATCTCCATTTGAACCAGGAACTGGTCCCTTAATTAATAATAAATTGTCTTTAATATCCACAATCTCTCTGCCAAGAAGAGTAATCTTCTCTTGTCCCATTCTTCCAGCCATTCTCTTACCTTTCAAAATTCTTCCTGGGTCTGTTCCTGCTCCAATTGATCCTGGTGCTCTCAATCTATCAGATTGACCGTGTGTTTTAGGTCCACCTTTAAAACGATACCTTTTAACTACACCAGCAAATCCCTTTCCTTTTGAAACTCCACTTAATACAACCTTATCTCCAGCTACAAATTGGTCCGATTTTATTTCATCTCCTATCTTTAATTCACCATCTAACTCCCCTTTAAAGTAGGTTCTTTTTTGAGGAACTTTCTTTGCCACCGCATATTTCCCCTTCATTGATTTAATAGGGTTCTTCTCTTCTCCCAAACCCAATTCAAAACCTTTTGACTCTAAATATGAAAGAATACAACCAGAAGTATCAATGACAGTAACAGGGACTACCTTGTCATCCTTGAATACTCTTGTCATTCCTTTTTTTATTCCTAATATTGCTTTCATATTTATTTTACATTTTTACTCTATTCCAATATCAACACCTGCAGGCATTTGTAAATGCTGCAGGGCATCTATTGTCTTTGGGGTAGGATCAATGATATCTATTACCCTCTTGTGTGTATTAATCTCAAAATGTTCGATTGAGCTCTTGTAAATAAATGGAGATCTGTTTACCGCTATCTGTCTTCTTTTTGTAGGCAAAGGGATTGGTCCGGCGACTTTAGCACCTGTACTTACAGCAGTTTCAATAATACTTTTTGCGGACTTATCAACAACGATAGAGTCATATCCTCTTAATTTGACTCTAATTCTTGCGGTTTGATTTGCCATTCTATTTAAAAGAGCTTAATTAAATTAAATTATTGTGGAGAGCAGCTTAGTGCTCTCCACAATTAATTCCTTACTTCAAAATCTCAGTTACTATTCCTTGTCCAACTGTTTGCCCACCTTCTCTAATTGCAAAGGAGAATCCTTTCTCCAAAGCAACTGGAGATACTAACTTTACAGTAAACTCAGTATTATCACCTGGAACAACCATTTCGGTTCCCTCGTTTAATATCACTTCACCAGTAACATCAGCGGTTTTGATGTAGAACTGAGGTTTGTAACCTGTAATGAATGGGGTATGTCTACCACCCTCTTCTTTACTCAATACATAGACCTCTGCCTTAAAATCGGTATGAGTATTCACACTCCCAGGAGCTGCCAATATCTGACCTCTCTGAACATCCTCTCTCTTCAAACCTCTTAACAAAATTCCTACATTGTCTCCTGCCTGACCCTCCTTTAATGTTTTGTTAAACATCTCTACTCCAGTAGCAGCAGTCTTCTGTGTCTTTCTACCCATTCCCAGGACCTCAACATCTTCTCCAACTTTTATCTTTCCTCTTTCAATTCTTCCAGTTACAACTGTACCTCTTCCCTCAATAGAGAAGACATCTTCTATAGGCATCAAGAAAGGTTTATCTATATCTCTTTCAGGTATTGGGAAATATTCATCGACAGCTTTAATGAGTTCCTTAACTGCATTAAGACCTTCTTCCTCTCCCTTTTGAGCTTTAAGTGCATCTCCGACAATTATTGGACAATTCTCATCATAGCCATACTTTTTAAGTAAATCTTGAACATCAGCTTTGATTAATTCGATAATTTCTGGATCTGCTTCACCAAATAGATTAATGAATACAAGCATCTTTGGGACTCCAACCTGTTTAGCTAAAAGGATATGCTCCTTAGTCTGTGGCATAGCACCATCACTTGAGGAGATAACCAAAATTGCACCATCCATCTGTGCAGCACCAGTAATCATATTCTTAATGTAGTCTTTGTGACCCGGACAATCTACCAATGCGTAGTGTCTAGTTTCAGTCTCAAATTCTACATGTGCTGGAGCAACTGTAATTGATTTTGCTCTTGATTCTGGATCTTTATCAAGCTTATCAATCATTTTTGTTGCCTCCTCCTTATCAGGAGAGAAAACATTAAGAATACCTCGAACCAAAGTTGTCTTACCGTGATCGATATGACCAAGGGTCCCGATATTCATGTGTGGCTTTGTTCTATTAAAATCTGCCATGAATATATTGTTAAAAATTTAATTATATTAATTCCTAATTGATATTTTCAGGTTTCAATTTGCAAACCTGCGATGAATGTTATCAAAAAGTGGACATTAATGCAAGTGCTTTATACTATAATTTACATTTTGACAACTCCGAATATTTCCTCTTCTAATTTTTTATTTCCAATCTTTTGTATCAATCTTGTTCAATTCAATCCCTTTCCTAACAATAGACACAATCAGAATCACCGACATTATGAGGATAATAATTAACAAACCAATATCGTATTGGGTTAAATAATAATTCGAGAAGTTAAAGTAAACCACCCTTGAGAAGAACATATATGCTGAGAAAATTATACCAACTATCCTAATTTCTGTAGGTCCAAATAGTCCAAAAGCATTCCTGTTCTCCCCTTGAACATGGGTTACTAAATCAACATGGGACATAAGAGCAAGGTAAAGGCATGCAAAAAGTAAAGCTATTTCAATTTTAAAAAACCCAGACAACCCAAATGCTAAAGCCAAAGTAATTACTGCTACAGAATCAACTATCTTATCTATATAATATCCGTACTTAGGCCTCCCCTTCTTTCTGTATCTAGCTAAACTCCCATCAAAAGAATCTCCAAACCAGTTGGTAATTAAACCTAAAGGAAATAGTAGAAGAAACCACCTATTAGCAAAACCTAGAATCACACCAACAGAAGTAATTAAGATTCCAATATATCCTAATACGGTTAAATGATCAGAATTAACCCAACTTGGAATTCTAGGACAAATCCACTTCTTTGCTTCCTCCTCAATCTTACCAGTAATTGCAGTGTTTATCGCCTTCTGCTCTTTTCCTCTTGAATATTTAACAGCCCAATCATCAAGATTGAAATTCTTTACATCTTCACCAAAAGATTCAATTAATTCTCCCAATCTATCGAAAAACTCTTGGACCCTACCTTCCTGTAACAGAGAAAATAATTCATGGTCTTTAAGATCTTTTCTTTTATTCTTCATTTGAAAATTAGTTATCTTAGTAAAAGATTATAACAAGAAAAAACAATATATGGAAAATGGGGACAGTAATCCACCCACTCCTCTAAGATTCTTTAACTAAGACCTATACTTTTTTGCCAGATATTTCTTCTGCGACATTTCTTGGGACCTCAGCATAATGAGAAGGTTCCATAGTTGAGCTACCTCTACCACTAGTGATAGATCTCAATTCACTTGTATATCCAAACAATTCAGATAGTGGAACAAATGCCGTAATTCTACTTATACCACCTCCCAAACTCTCCGTCCCCTGAATCTGCCCTCTCTTACTGCTTAAAGAACCTGTAACATCACCCATATATGTGTCAGGTGTATCGACATCAACTTTCATGATAGGTTCTAAAAGAACTGGGTCTCCTCTCCTCATTCCTTCTTTAAAGGCCATCGAACCAGCAATCTTAAATGCAGCTTCAGAGGAGTCCACCTCATGATATGAACCATCATAAACAGTAACTTTTATATCAACTACTGGATAACCAGCTGTCACACCTGCTTTCATTGCCTCTTCTACTCCTTTTTGAATTGCAGGAATAAACTCTCTTGGTATAGAACCTCCCTTAACTGCATTAATAAATTCAAAACCTTTACCCTTTTCATTTGGCTCAAGCTTCAACCAACAATGACCGTACTGACCTTTACCACCAGACTGTTTAATATATCTTCCTTCAACCTGTTCAACAGTTCTTTTTATTGTTTCCTTGTATGCAACCTGTGGCTTACCAACACTTGTTGCAACATTAAATTCTCTTCTCATTCTATCAACAATAATGTCCAAATGAAGCTCTCCCATTCCAGAGATAATAGTCTGACCAGTTTCAGTGTTCGTACTTACTCTAAATGTTGGATCTTCCTTGACAAACCTTGCCAATGCTTCAGACATTTTTTCTTCATCAGATTTAGTTGCAGGTTCAATAGCTTGAGAAACAACAGGCTCTGCAAATTGGATCTGTTCCAATATTATCGGACTTTTTTCGTCACAAAGAGTATCTCCAGTGATAGAATCCTTTAATCCAACAACTGCACCAATATCTCCTACTCTAAGAGATTCTACCTCTTCCCTCTCATCCGCATGCATAAGAATAAGTCTACTTACCCTCTCTTTAATATTTTTAGTAGAATTCAAAACATAAGATCCTGAGTTAACCTTCCCAGAATAAATCCTAAGATATGAAAGATTCCCAACATGGGAATCGTTTACAATTTTAAAGACCAATGCTGAAAATGGCTCGGTCTCTTCTGGCTTTCTTAAAATTTCCGCTTTTGTTTTAGGCTCTATTCCTTTTACTGGAGGAACATCTATAGGAGATGGTAAACATATGGTGATGTAATCTAACAATGTTTTTGACATTGCCGTTCTTGAGTCTCCCCCAAGTACTGGGAAGATTTTCTCAGAGAGTGTTCCTTTTCTTAAAGCTGCATATAGCTCTGTTTCGGACAACTCGTCTCCGGCAAAATATTTCTCCATTAATTTGTCATCCTGCTCTGCAAGAGCCTCAACTAAAGTTTCCCTTAAGCTTGATACCGTATCCTTAATGTCATCTGGAATCGGACATTCAATTAAATCTGGGGTATCTGTCCCTTCGTACAGATAAGCTTTCATTTTAACCAAATCTACATATCCATGTAGTTCCTGCTCTTTACCAATAGGATATGTAACAGCAACAGCTTTTGTACTTAACCTGTCCTTAATTGTCTGGAAACTATGATCAAAACTCCCTCCAATTAAGTTAATTTTGTTCATAAAGCAAATTCTTGGAACATGATATTTGTTTGCTTGTCTCCATACTGTTTCTGATTGTGGCTCAACCCCTTTTCTTCCATCAAAGATAACGACTGCTCCATCCAATACTCTCAAAGATCTTTCAACCTCGGCTGTAAAATCTACATGCCCAGGTGTATCAATAATGTTGATTCTGTACTTTTCCCCATCATGAATCCAGAAGCAGGTGACTGCCGCTGACATAATAGTAATTCCTCTTTCTTTCTCTTGTGCCATAAAATCAGTAGTCGCTTCTCCTTCATGAGTTTCTCCAATCTTGTGTACTTGCCCTGTAAAATAGAGCAATCTTTCCGTTGTAGTCGTCTTCCCAGCATCGATGTGAGCGATAATACCAATATTCCTGATTTTATCTAAAGGCATCTTAACATTGTATGTATTCTTATCCATATATTTAAAAGATAAATTAACGAGTGATGAAGGGGAATAACTACCTTCGCGATTGCGATTATACTAAACTATTTAAGATTAGACAACAGTTTCAAAGCCTCTTCAGAAATCGAGTTTGTAAGATCATACTCTATTCCCTTTTCAAAAGATGACTTCGCTCCTTCTATATCACTTTCCTTGATTTTGAACATCCCTTGAACAAGATAATATTTGGGATTGTACCTATCCTTTGCTAGTAACTGATCGAGTAGAACACTTGCACTGGAAGTATCGCTATCTTCAACTGCCAACCTAGCCCTCCAATACAGATACTCCTTTTCTTGTTTCTCGGATAATTCCAATTTCCCAAGTTGCTCCATATAGTAATCTACCTTAGCTCTTTCTCCTAATAAATAATTTACTTCTATCCCCCATATATAAATGTAAGGGGACTCCTGGATTGTTGTTAAAGTTTTTATTGTATCAGCGGCTTTAAGATTTTGACTGTTTTCAACAAGGAGAGAAAGGTACTCATCAACTAAACTCTCTGGAACATCCTTCCCACCATATTCTACAGCTTTTGAATATGAATTGATTGCACTTTCCAAATCGTTTTTTAGATAACTCGCTCTAGCCTTTCCCCAAAGGATTTCTGTTTCCATCCCTCCTAAGGATAAAGCTTTATCAAAATATTCTATAGCTTTGTCGTATTGCCCAGTTCGTAGATAGGAAGTACCCATATAATATTCACCTTCCAAATACTGAGAAATATCCATCTCAACTGTTTTTAATATATTTAATGAAAGAAATGGATATCCACTATTTAAATAAACCCTTGAAAGTTTAACTGCATTATATTTTTTGTCATCATCTAACGAATTAAGTAGATTATCAAACTCATCATAAAAAGAGGTCCACTTCCCTGAAGGAGTCATACTCCCTATCTGAGTTTTGGCTTTTTCTATGTCCGTTAAGGCATAAAGATAGGACAATAACAGATTCGCTTCCACGGCTACATCTCCTTCATATTTATTTTTTTCTATCTGCTTTAAACCTTCATCTACCCTACCAATATTAAGTAATGCTTTCCCCAAAGCAAATTCGGCATCAATATTATCTACACCTAATCCTAAGCCTTCCTGATACATCTCTTTTGCTTTCTCAAAATCTGCTTGAGAATAATAGTAATCCCCAATCAATTTGTAAAGATTTGACCTTTCATTTGCGGAGATTGCTCTAGTAGACTCTCTGACAATTGAGAGTGCTTCATCAGCCCGATTTTTTAGTAGGAGTATATCAATAATTCCTTTGTATGCAGTTAATTCCTGAGGTATAATCGAACTTGCCTCATAATAAAGATTTATCGCCTCGGAATACTCCCTACCATCAAAATTTAACTCTGCTTGCTTAATTTTCTCATCATATAAACTTCTCTCATTCTCAGTTACTCTCTTCCCCAAGAAGAAGTAAAGTAGTATACCAACTATCGCAATAACTAATACAAACCAAGGAAGAATTTTAAAAATTTTCTCTTTCATATATTAAAATATAGTTTAGGTCCATACTCATGTCAAATTACATAACATATGATAGAATTATCTACCATGTTTGGGAAGAAAATAATTTGGGTGGTATTTACAGTAATTGCATTTGTCATAACTTACAAACTTGATTCTAACTATCCTATCAATAATTACTCAGAAACAAGTTCCTCTCCATTTGAAGATGTTTTTAAGAATGAAAGTGACATATTTGACAATAGAATAAAGGTTATCACCGTAACCGACGATAATAATACTCTTGTACACTTAACAAGAGGGAAGACTCCTACTGATGCCCTCGCTTCTTTAGGCTATCGCTTGGGCAATAATATTAGAGTTGTTTCAACATCTCCATTAGACAAGCTCTATAATGAATCATACATCCTTCTCCAAACTTACAACACAGAACTCGTTGAGAGAGAAATCACAATACCATTTGAAACAATAACAAAAGGCTCATCACTTTGTCCTAAAGTAAGCCATACTATTGTTGAACAGGAAGGGGAACTTGGTAAGATGAAACAGATTGTGGAACTATTCTATCTTGGTGATAAATTTATATCAGAGAGAATTATCTCACAGTCTGTTGAGAAAGCTCCTCTTCAAAGAATACTTTTACTTTCAGGTGCAGATGATTCTCCTCAGTCAGTAACACAACTTGGACCAAGGTGTGATTATTGGGAGGGTGTTGTTAATTCTCTTGATGCCACAGAAGAAGAAAAACAATGGCTTCGATTTACCATGAGATGGGAATCAGGTTGTAATGCCGAAAGTAATAAATCATTTTACAAAGGTTTGTTCCAATGGGATCCATGCTTATGGTATAAAATATACCCCAATGACAACATATTTGATGGAAATGCACAAATATACAGGACTTTACAAAAAGTTCGCCAATGTGCTGATCCTGCAAAGATGTGGCCTGGAGTCTATAAAAAATATGTTCAAACATATGGAGAGCTCAGCTTTAGATCCGCTTGTGGTTACCTATAACTATAATATTCACAAATTTCCTGTGGAATTTCTCCTAAAAATCTAGAAGGCAATTGAGAAGAAAAACCTTCTCTTGTCAACCTTTGCTCGGCAAAAGTTATGAAAAGCTTTCTTTTTGCCCTTGTAATCCCCACATAGCACAATCTTCTCTCTTCTTCTAAATCTTCTTCTTCTAAAAATGATCTAGAATGAGGAAGCAATCCTTCTTCAACACCAATAATAAAAACAAAATCAAACTCAAGTCCTTTTGAAGAATGTAATGTCATTAAATTAAGATAATTTCCTGTTCCATCCTGATTTTTCATCTGCTCCTGTTCAATAATATTGATTTCATTTAGAAACACCTCCATACTTGAAATACCGTATTTCTTTGAATAAGAGGAAGCAACATTCTTCAATTCAGTAATATTATCATTTTTCATAATGGCTTCTTCAGAACCATCGTCAAACCATTCGATATATCTTACTCTTTCAAGTAGATAATCAATCGTTTCAATAAGCTCCTTTGCTTTTGAGTAAAAATACAGATTGCCAAAAAGTGAAATAACTGGCAAATATTTGCCCCATTTATCCTTAGAACTTGATATAGAATCTATAAGATTTTTTTCAAATCCTGAGTCCTTGAGATTCTCTCTGTTCTCACAAACATATGCAGCAATCAGAAATTCTCCGATAGTAAGAGAATTTTCTTTCGCTAAAGAGTGCAATTCTACTTTCGCTTTTGGTCCCATTTTCCTTGGAGGAATATTCAAAATTCTATCTAACGAGAGCTCATCTTTTGGATTAAAACAAAATCTTAAGAAACTAATAATATCCTTAATTTCCTTTCTCTCATAAAACCTAAAACCTCCTACTAATTTGTACGGGATTCCAGACTTAAGTAAAGCTTCTTCAACTGCTCTGGATTGATAATTAGTTCTATAGAGAATTGCCATGTCTTTTAATTGAACCCCTTTCTGTTGAAGGAGCCTGACATTACTAAGAACATATTCCGCTTCATCTTCTTGATCTAATGCCTGATAGATAGATATCTTTTCTCCCTCAATGTTATCAGTCCACAACACTTTGTCCACTCTGCTGTTGTTTTGTTGAATTACATTCACCGCTGCTTTAATTACATTTTTTGTAGATCTGTAATTCTGCTCCAATTTTACAACTGTTACATTCTCAAAATCTTTTTCAAATGATTGAATATTCTTAATATTTGCTCCTCTCCATGCATATATACCTTGATCATCGTCACCTACGACACAGATATTATGATGTTTTTCGGCTAGAATTTTTGCGAATTTGTACTGCACCATATTAGTATCTTGGTACTCATCAATAAGCAAATACTTAAACTTCTCCTGATATCTTCTTCTAACGTCCTGATTCTCCTCAAGCATTTTTACTGTAAGATAAAGAAGATCTCCGAAATCTACTGCATTTTGTGCCTGTAATTGCTTTTGATAAACAGGGTATATTTCTGCGACAATATCTTCAATAAAGCCACCATAATGAAACGAAAATTGTTCTGGTGCTATCAAATCGTTCTTTGCAGAACTTATAAAATAGGAAATAGCAGATGGTTTTACTTGCTTAATATCAATATCCCTCTCAAGAAGAATATCTTTAATCATATTCTCAGAATCATCAGAATCATAAATGGAGAAATTATTTCCCAATCCAACAATTTTCGCATTTTGCCTCAACATTATTGCTCCAATAGAATGGAATGTCCCAATTAAAGGAATTCTCTCACCTTTAACTCCTAAGTCTTGAAGTATCTTTGTTACCCTTTCTTGCATCTCACCAGCTGCTTTTTTAGTGAAAGTTACTGCAAGTATCTCGTCGGAATTAACCTTTTTTTGGGTTATCAAATATGCAATCCTGTTCGTGATTACTTTTGTTTTACCTGAACCAGCCCCCGCAAAGACTAAGAGGGGTCCTTCTGTGCACATTACAGCCTTTTTTTGCTCAGGGTTTAATCCCTCTAGAATTTTATCTGGATTCATTTTTATTGGTTAAATCTTTTTGAAATATTTCCCCATTGCCCATCCCTCTACACCTGGTGCATACTGAATCTTGTACCATCCTTCTTCCTCCGCCAGCAATATATATACAGTACCTTCTTTGGGGCTATCAATTATCTCACAGCTTGCCCATCTACAAGTTCTTATATTTACAAATCCATACTGAGGAGAATATACCTGAACTAAAACATTATCCCCTCTGGTGACATTGAATTTAACCTCAAATTCTGAACCTGTGAAATCCCCAACACCAATTTTTTGAAGAACAAAAGTCTCACTCACCTCTCCAACCAAGACCTTAGCTTCAACCTCAAATTCTGCTTCTATGCTCTCCTCAGGCTTTATTGTTTTGCCTGTAATTTCTAGGGGCTTGCTGAAACTTGACCAAACCTTATTAATGGCTAATTTGCTCTCTTGTCCACTCTTTGTAGAAATATATATTGGTTCATTCTGAGTAAACCATGGGAAAATATTTTTGTTAGTAAATTTTACTTTCACCTTTATTCTACTCCCTATTACTGATTCCTTCGGATAATCCACACTCTCTATTTTTGCAATATAATCATGAGTCTCTTCTGAACTTAATTTAAGATTAGAAAGAGTTCTACTCAACGAGTTAGAAAATTCTGGTGAGGAATCAACTACTTCTATTGAGGAAAGTTTGTTTTCTTCTTGAATAATATTTAACTTTACTGCGCTTACAGTATCGATTCCCCACTCACTAGATACTGTCTCAATTAAATCCTTAAGAGATGCTTCTGCTCTTGGAGTCAAAGAATTGGAGTTAGATAGATATCCAATTAATACTGCATTATCCAATGCTTCAAACTTCAGATTTGCACCAACACCACCAGTTTTCCCTTCGTATATTGCACCATTCTCATCAACAAGATAGGTGTATGGAATATCAGGAAGATACAATCTAGTTATATAGTAGTAATACAATGTCTTAACCCAAAGAGAAGGATCTCTTGAGATTTCTTTTGATTGAGTAGTAATTTGAGTAATATAAATACGTTCAGGGACAGTATATACCGTTGTACTTTGATCTGAGAGTGAAAGATCAAATTTCTGTGTTTTTGTAGAATATGATGAGAAAGCAAAAAGAGAAGTTGTCCAGAATGATGAAAAGAAGATTATCAAAATAAGTGTTTTTAGAATTTTCATAATTCATTCTACCATCAATTACTTAAGAATTTCTATACTACAATATCTCAGAATTAAGAATCATTAATTCTCAGTAGAGACAAATTCTGGCTGAATAGCATTAACAAACATTGTGCCAGGTATAGAATACATATCCCCCTCATATTCTAATTCGCACTGCACCTGTAATTTATATACAGGGGTAAGATACTTCTGAGACATTTTTTTGTAAATATAGACTATACTTATGTCGTCTGCCTTACAATTATTTATACTACTAAGAACTTTTTTGTACTCAGATTCAATATATTCAATTTTCTCAAATACTGGATTATTGTTGAGAATAGACATTTGAGGATAGAAATCCTTTGGATAGTTAGCTTGATTAATGTATTTTTCTAGTTCGTCTCGTGCGATTAACGGAAGAATTTTATTCGTATTCTGATACTCTGCTAATAGTAAATTAGCATATAATATTTTCCCATTCTTTACTGCAATATAATCGGTTTGGTAATTATGAGAACCTATTTCTATCAAATTTGTTTCGTCTAGATATCTCTTCGCATAATATACAGTTTCGCCACTTTCCTTTTTTTCTGTCATAAAAACTTCAAAAAGAAAATCCAATTCAAAATATTTCTTAAATAGATCTGTAAATGTTGCAGAGGTTACACTAGAAAGCCTATCAATTTTTATAATGTCTTTTCCTAAAACCGTAAGCGTATTTGAAGAGAGATTGTATATTAATTGGGCAGAATCTTTAGTCCAATGATATACTACACCCTCTTCGCTCCTAATTAATTTTAGATTGTTTTCATAAGCTATTTGCTCAACCTTTTGTAGCTTAATATCATTTTTTACCTCCCAAAGATAGAAGTCATTTTTTTCGACCCATTTTGCTAATTCCTTTATTGAAACCTTTTCAGGAGAAAAAGCAATTGCAGTTTGAGGAATTGGTTCGCTTAAATACTCCTTTTTATCATTTTGGGTTAGCAATATGATTACTAAAAGAGCAATTACTGCTAGAGATATACCTATAATTATTATCTTATTTGTTTTTATTTTCATACTAATTACTACAAGAATCAAAACTACATCCAAAGCCCCCACTACCCGGATCTTCTGACAAAATTGAAGTAGGATCAATAGCCACTCCATCGTACCACATTTCTACATGAAGGTGAGTACCAGTTGAACAAGCAGATCCGGTCTCAGAATGATCCATAACTCTTGCAACTATTTGCCCTGCCCCTAATTCATCACCTACAGATAAACCAGGATCCATCTGTACGTGAACAAGCTTAAACCTGTATGTATGCCCACCATATTCTGCATCAAACACAACTTGACCTCCTGCATATCCATTACAGTAAGGATAATCTCCATTTTCTATAATTTGACAATTTCCTTCTCCACAGAAAGAAGGGGCATAGAAGTAACCTATATATCCTATATCAATAGCATTTGGTAAGGACGCATGGCTAAAATTAGCTCCAGGTCCCTGAGTACAGTCATACTGCTGAGAGGAACCCATTAAACAAGAGACACCATCAGGCAATGGCTCTCCATTAAATGGTGCTCCACCTCCTCCACCACTTCCATCTGCTGGTACTTTAAAGTCAGTTTGTCCCAAAACAACCTCATTCGGGGCAACATGTCTGTATTGATTACTTGCGAAAGTCGCAATTAAGGACGGCCCTAAAACCAACAGTCCAACAACTGTTAATATACTAATAATAATCAATGAGAAATATAATTTTACAATTGGCTTAGCAATCTTCATTCCAACCTTAATAGCCACATCAATAACCGCATCAATCAAAAAATCTACTAACAAGCTTACACCACCAGTAGTAGCTCCTATTGCAGCTTTAATCGAAGTTTTAATCCCCATAACTAATACATTGAATGCACCACTAGCCACCCAATCCTTAATTAATTTTCTTGCAGGCCCATTCTTAACTTGCTTCAATAACCAACCTCCTACTCTGTTCCTCAGTGCTGCTGCTTGTGCGGCAAATTTTGAAGGAATCCCTTTTTTAAACCACTCTGAAACATTTGATCTAGCTTTTGATAACATGTTAAATCTTTTAGCTAAATTCTCTAATCTTTCGTTTTTCTTGACAAATTTCAGAACTTTCTCAAGGTCTTTTTGGTCTAAAACCTGATTCAAATAGTCAATATATTTTTTACTCTCTTTTCCAAGTAATTCTTCCATTTTAACCAAATCCTTTAACCCTTTTTCATCTAACATCTTAAGAAACTTTTGTTGCTCTTTAAAAGAACGATATGCAAAGCCTTCTCCTGTATAAAGAGTCTTAACCCATGCAGAAGGAGTTAGATAGTAGGTATCTGTCATCATTTGGTTATATTTGTTTAGGAATTTTGATCCTGGCCCCTTAAGCATTTTAGGAGCTTTGAACTCGACTCCTGAATCTCCCATCTTTTTTGTCACAGTCGGCTGCAATTGCCCCTTAAAAATAGTATTCTTCCTCTCATCAAAAAAATCCCCAGAAAGTATTGCAGGGACAAGTTGTCCCCCTGAGGTATAATCCCACATTCCCTTGACTGAAGATATTAAGCCATCGATTTCACCTAAACCTTTAGCAGTCTCCTGTAGTCTAAAAAGACGTAACTCCTTGTTTAAATCTTTAATTTTGGACTCTACAAATTTTATGTCTTGATCTCTCGTGGGAGATTTAGACTTGAGCAGGTTTTCCAATCTATTACTGTAAGAATCTAGCTCGTCCTTCTTTCCCCGTATATACCTTTCTCGTAGACTTTTTTGAGCAAATAAATCTACTCCTATCTGTGCACTTTTATACCTATCAGCCAATTCTTTATTTCCCTCTGCTTTGGCTTTGGCTTCTTTCATAGCCATGTTGTGGCTTTCAAAAACCGGATAGAGGATTTCAAAGTTACTCTCTCCTAATTTTTCTATGCTTTTAGATATCTCCTCTGCACTTTCATTTGCTCTTACTTTATCGTCATACAACTTAAACGCTTTTTGCAATTCTGAGTATACTTGTTTACCTTTTTCTTCTCCAAATGACTGTTTGAATACACTCTCAGGAATATTGCGATAATCACCAAACTCACCTTTTACCACTTTGTCAAGATAATAGGCATTTGTCGCCTGTGCGGGAAGTTTTTTCTCCTTTTCTGCTTGCCTCTTGTCTAAAAAGACTTCAGTTGAACCCATATTGAAAAGAGCATTTTGAGTTTCAAAATCTAATCCATATTTTCGAGCCCAAGTTGCAGCAACAATTCCAGACAACTGCTCTCCGGCCCATGCAAGTTTGCCTAATTTACGATCCGCTTCTATTTTTGCAAAAGCTTTATCTACAAAGCCCATATCGTTTTCTAAAACACCTTTTGCATTAAGGAACGAGAACTTGATTCTCTCCCTACTTCCAGGGGGTCCCAAATCTACTGCAGCAAGCTCTGGATTAACCAAATCATTAAAGGCATCAACCGTGGTTTTATTTACAAACTTAGCAGGATTCTCAAGAACAGCCGCAATTGCATCAACATACTCATATGTCCCATCAACACCTGTAACTTTAACAGGCTTCTGCTTATTTACTGGCTTCTTTGATTCGGTAAAAATAAAATCAAATACCGAACCCATAGCATCTTCGTATTGCTTCTTTTTTGGCTTTGGCATTTGACTAACTTATTAACAATTAATGACTATTTAAACATTCCACCCAACAAAGGCACTTTCGACATTGCATCTTTCATAGCTCTTGAAGTATCTACTCCTGATTTGGATGCTGTAGGAGGAATTATTGATTTGACCATTTCGGGGGCTGTTGCTGCGGTATATATTGCAAGTACTTTTGCAAGACCTAGTATTAATGATGGAAGAAACGTCCCACTAGTTGTATCAACTCCAACCAAACTCTCTGGGAATTTCAATGAGATTCCAGCATTATCTAATACATATGGAAGATTGACAATTGCAAAAGCTATAGGGAAGACCAAAACATTCCTTGCCGCTGATTTGAATGTATTTATCAAGGAAGCACTATTCCCAGGCAAGGCACCTATTGCAATCGTTAAAGGAGCTGTAATGACATTAATTAAAAGCGCAAAATATGTTTTTACCAATGTAACCCAAAGTTTTACTGCACCAAAAATTACAAAACCTGTAGCTACAATGCTAAATAACAGATTTAGAATAGTTTGTCCTAAGTTTTTTCCAAAATTTAGAACCCAATCCATTAAATTTAAATTACCCTCTGGAAGGATCCCTGCAAGAGGTTCGATAAAATTCTTCCCCCAAAATCCTCCAAATAACTGAAAAGGATTATGTACATTTATTGCCAATTCAGCATTGTCCGGATAATAGACATTTGAGATAACATTTCTAATAATTCCTCCAACGTCAATTATTATTCCAATTATTGCGAAACTAAATGTTACAAGAATTAGTGAAATTACAATATTGGGAATAGAGTTTCCTAATGTAACCATTACCTGTCCTCCTATTTTGTTTCTAAACATTATCATAAACCCAATGACAATCATGATTACTACATAGAAAGCATAAGCAATATTCCTAGTAAAAGACCATAAATCTACAATTTTGGCTTCTTCTAAATCACTGGCACCATTTGCATAAACAGAATTTGCATCTTTGTATCCAGGAACCCACTCTTCTGCTAGATGAGCTACGACATTTACTGATGGCTGACTGTCAAGCATTGCTACAACCTGCTCTTCAATTGCTCCACCAAAGCCCTTTCTAGCTGCCTCATCCTCTATTTCCTCACAATTTTTAAATAGACAAGGATATGCACTCTGTAGGATTGCTAAACCATGTCCCGTTATCCCTTTAATTGCTGCCTTCTCAACATTTTGAGCACCCGTAGTATTTTCGTTAAGAGTGTCCGAAACCTCTGACGGAGTTGTATAAAATCCGGCTGGATCTATTCTATCTTCCTCTGTAATTTCTTCTTGGGCGAATACAAGTCTTGGGATAAGTAACGACGAGAATAATATGCTTATTAGAATAAACAACCCGAATTTTTTCATTATATTATTTTAATAATTTAATTAATCTACTCTGTATACCTTAGAAGAAATCTTCATAGACTGACTCACACTTCCCCAATAATTTGTAAAACTCTTAGGGAAATCTTCTTGTCTTGGTGCCTTGTCCTTCTCTTGTAGTTTGTAGTTTAAAAGTATAGGGGAAGCATCCCAAAGACACAAGACAGGAACATTTTTACCATCGATTTGTAGTGCACATTCTGTTGCTACAAAAAACATAGTTGCAGTTTTAGGACTTCCTGAAACGGTAACTCCCTTCGACTCAGAAGGAGCAAGTGTTTCTCTATATGATTGTGATAAGTATGCATTTGCACAAAGTTCATCTTCGC
This sequence comes from Candidatus Dojkabacteria bacterium, assembly GCA_040773125.1. Taxonomy (GTDB): domain Bacteria; phylum Patescibacteriota; class Dojkabacteria; order SC72; family SC72; genus UBA5232. Next base: position 7,060 of record JAXGWV010000004.1, on the reverse strand, counting down.
AAACATCTGGTTCTCCAAAAATCGGTGTCATCTTTATCCCCAATGTCTTTGGGTCTACACACTCTCCGGATTTTTGTCTAGTTTTAATAATCTCTCCCGTTTTGGGATCTACCGTTTCTATTTCTTCTCCAATTGTGCACCTCTCCCATTGAGAGAGACCAAATGTTTCCATAAACCAACCAGCAATAATAGCTGGGACATTAACGCATGTTGTAATTACTCCATTTTTCAGTTCCTTGTAATCTTCCCCCTCTACCAAGCATTCATCCGTAGCTAATTTCGGTTTTTTGTCTCCTCCTGGTGCTTGATCTAACATATATCCTCCATACTGTTCGTTGGAAGCTATGTAATTTGATTTCCCAACGTTGTAATCTGAGACTGCCAATTTAGGATCACATGGTTTTCCGTCAAGTATACAACCAGGTTCGTGTGGAGCATTCTCAACTTGATATTCACCCTCTGCCTCTTCTAAATCATCTACCTGGCCTGTATCCATTTTTACCTTCCCTTTTACAACAAAAGGCTTTTTTTCTGTACCAGTAATTTCATTGTTAAATTCAACTGCTTCTTGTGGAGATAGGCTTCTTGAGACAATCTCTGAATCTATTTGTTGTCCGTTTGACCTATAATCAGGAGAATCTTTCCTGATCTGCTTATTACTATCAACATATGTATACTGACCAAGCCACAGTGCAAGAGGGAATGTAACTTTTGTAATTTTAATTTTTGAGTTCTTTGAAACAAGAACTCCTTGACCCCCAGGGCTTTCATTCCCATCTGAGAAATCTATACTTCCACTTCCAGAAGTTGAACAAATATACCTTTTTGAAGAGAGAAAATTGGCTGGATCTAATCCCCTGCAACCGAAATCTCTCACTCCCTCAACTGAACCAGTGAATTCGTCTGTTACATCAATTGCTTGAGAACTATCAAGAAGGACATAATTAATGGAAGAGCCATCATCTATTATTTCCTTTATTCCTTCTCCTGTTTTACATGTAGTACATTCTGCAGGTTTACCCTCATACAATTTCTGCTCCTCAGCTTCCCAGTCTATCCCTTCTGTTTTATTTATCACTAAGAAAGAAAACACTGAAAGAATGACTAGCAGGAACATTGGTTTTATATTTGTTTTCCTTCTTTTCATAGGTTATTTGACATTTTATCACTTTTACCAACTTTTTTCTTAGAGAAAACTGCTATCCCAATACCAGAAAGTAGAAGGGCCAAAGCAATGAGCGTTATACCTAAGAAACTATCAAAGATACCAGTCTCCGGAGTTTTACCATTTGATGTCTTAATTACTTTTGATGGATCATTTGTTATCCCATAATCACTTAGTTGTGATACTTTTTGAACTAAAGTATCCTCAGGATTTGTTGGAACAATTTCTAACTGAATATCCCTTTCATCAATACCTTCTACTCTTTCTTCCTGCTTTTCAGATTTAATAGTTGTATATGGCTCTAGAAGCAATGTGTCACCATCTGTATATTCGAAATACTCATTAGAATCAGGGAACCTCATATCTGCAATCGACATTGTCCAACTACCGCCCTCGTCTGCCACGGTAGATACTTCATATGTTGTCCCTAAAGAACCTGTTTCGTCTTCATCTGTAATGCTCCCAATTACTACTACCTCCCCATGACTTGGAGGATTTGTAATCTCCCCGACAATTGAAACTGATGCAGGAGCACTATCTACTATTGACAGTGTAGTCGCAGAGTACATATTCTCATTGTTGTTGTAGGTATCTTCACCAGATACTATTTCAAAGTAGTACTTTGTCTCCTTTTGCAACCTCTCTAACCTTACACTGTGAACATAGAAAGTTCCTGTAGGAGAGAGTTGGTTATCTCTTTGATCATGGGCTGTATTCTCTAATTCTGAAGGAGATGTACCATATTTTACATATCCTTTTTCCTTATTTTGGGATATCCAAAGTACAGTAAATCCAGCGTCTGTTAGATTTGTTATTCTCACAGTTGACGGTCCAGTGTTTGAAGATGTACTGCTACCTAATACTAACTCTCCCCATTGCAATTGTTGAACAATTCTGTACTGCCTATCTTCAAATTCCTCCTCTTCCTGTGGCTCTTGAGGTTCTTCTGGCTCGTCTGGGACATACGGAGCTGGAACTGGATTTGGTTTGGGAACTGGTTCTGGTTCCGGGACAGGATTTGGAATTGGTTCTGGTTCTGGCTCTGGAGTCTCAGAAGTTGTAGATAGCTTAGCTTCATTTGGAATTTTTGCATAAATATCGGTTAATTCAACGAGTTCTATCTTGTTTGCCTCTTTAAGTGCACCACTACTATCAAAAAGACTTGAATATGTCCCTGTTAGTATTGCACCATTTCCTTTCCCATCAGTAGCTAATACTGTCAGTCCAGTTCCATCAGATACTGATACTCTCGATTTATCACTGACCTTTAGAAGTGCCGAAAGATCTGTGTACCATGTTTTACTACTAGCTAATGTCGCTGATACAGGAAATGTCGAGTTATCACTTAAAAGGACATATATTAAAATGTCATCATCGGAAGCACTCGGTATTTCTCCACTAACTGGATTAACTGAAGGGAGCTGAGCAGAAACAGGAGGAGTTTTAAATTTTAAATCCTTCCCTTCACTTGAAGTATATTTTTTACTATCTGATTTAATCTTAAAGCTATATTCTGTGTTTGGTTCTAATTCCGTTAGTTCAACATAATGGGTATTCCTTTTGTCTCTATCCCTTGCATCTTTTACTTCAGATCCTTCTTTACCGTTCTCGAGAGGAATGATACTTCCAATAGTTTTACTATCTGTAGTCCAAGATACTGTAATCATATTTGTTGTAAGGTTGCTTATGACAACACTCTTGGGATCGATATCAGCTGATGCTCTTGATACTATCTGTACTACTTGGTAAGCAGCAAAAAGGACAAGCGGCAAACCAAGGATTAGGATTAGCAAAATGATGTTTTGTTTTCTTTTTCTTTGAGGTAGTTGAGCTATCTTCATTAAAAATATGATACCGAGAATATTCGATTATTACAATACAATTATACCTTAGAACTAGCTCTGTTTTGTTGTTTGTTCACCCTTCAAACCAGCAACAAATCCATTTACAACAGAAATCGTTGTCCCAATGCCTTTTATCGGTTGAATGATTGTATCATTTACTTCTTCTACTGTAGTTTTTACAGTAGACACGACAGATTTAGTATCTGAAGTTATAGACTCTACATTTTTCAATGTTGCCCTAGATTCCTTTACAAGCATACCAATTTCATAAAGAATGAAGGCTAAAAGTACTACAAGTATACCCACTACAATCATCCAGTATATTGGAGGTATTGTTTCCATATGTTTTTAGTTATTAACTTAATTGTTTGAACCACACTCTCCATTCATCTCACCAGATGGATTCCATATTATTGACTTACATGTGTCTTCCTTCGGTGTAAACTCTGCTATTCTTACAAAGTATCCATTGAGTGGACTTATTGGAAAGTCTTGCCCATATTCCTGACCATTCTGTAATTGATATCCTTGATACATTCCTCTAGATGTTGGCCACCATGATACGTTGTTTGCTTTTAATCCCTCTATTGTATTTATACTCTCTATGAATGTTTTTGCTGTATATGCTTCTTGCTGACCATGGACTCCTACTAAGTTCCATCCTGAAGAGAGGGCTAATGGAACCGGACTTTCTATATTGTAGCCAGGGATTGAGATTGTACAATCTTGTTCAGCAACAACTACATATCCTTTTCCAAAGACAAGATCGAATGGAACACCTTTTGTTTCTTTTTTCTCGAAATCATATGAGGTCCCACCATTCCATTGACCCCCTACGAAGTAGGATATTCTAGAAATATTTCTGTCAACAGCATTTGCTAATAATAGGAAGTCTGAAGAGTTTAAGCTCTTGCTTTCCTTGCCTTGAGAAGGATGAAAATTGAAAGAGATAATATTAATTCCTTGTTTTAAAGAAATGTTTTGTGCTGAAGTCGTTTGGGAGAGTGAAACTACAAAACCAGTTTCACTATATATTAAGTCTTCGGACAACTCAATCTTTTGTTCATTTTTGGGAGGTTGGTAACCAGAAACCCCATTTCTTTCAATGTAGAAGAAATACGGTGTTTTTTGATTGACTAAAAGCTCCATTTTCAAATTGTTTTGTGTTTCTAATTCAAACATTCCAGAATTAGGGAAATAGAAAATACCGTTACCTTTGTCATTTACAACCTCATTGGCAAATATTTGACCAACAAATTGCTTTGTTAAAGAAGAATTTGGATTTCCCATATCCATATGAAAGCAATTATTCCAGGACACTATATTTTTTGTGTCACAAGTCTTTTGAGGAGTAGAAGGGATAAATGTACTACCCGGAGCTGGAGTTGCAATAGAACAGCAATAATAATCATCCACTTTCTGGAAATTATTATTCCATAGAGTGACAGCATCCAATTGCTTTTCTTTGTCACCAGGACACGATGTATAAAGAGAATTCCCAACTTGATAAGAACTTACCTCTCCCGTTTTAGTATCTAAACAATTTATAATCTTGGGAAGGTTTTCAATATTTTTTATATCTTGAGGATTTTGCCAAGCATTCCCCGCACAATCTTCCGATTTCGGCTGAATTCGTCCGTTGCAAATCCCAAGTTGCCCTCCATTAGACATTTTTTGTAGGGAGATGGGCTTTTCAGTATTAGTTGGTTTATTAACTTGGATGGCAGTAATAGAGGAAGCTGCTGTTGCCTTAGTATCATTTGTAAGCTTTCTCCTATATTCGCAATTATCAAATGTGTTTGAAATGTAATAGGTTCCCGTGTATTTATTCCAAGGAATTTGATAGCATGATTTCTGCGTGTTATTCGGATCAAATTCCCAAAATCCTTCCCTCCCTCCACAGGTAGGTTCTCTATAATCGGATCTTACAGCACAATCTATTTTATAGCACTTATTGCTTGATGGCGAGAACCAATAACATTCATTTCCATTAGCTGCAAGAGAGTTGTTACAATTCTGATAACTTTGGAAGGCGGTGGATTCTTCACAATTAGTTTTTACACACGAGCGAGTGCTTCCAGAAACCTTAACAGCATAACATTGTGAATCTGACCAACTCCTCGCCTTTTGCTTTAAGACGGCTTCACAACCATCTAGAGTTGAATAAAGACCTTGCGCAGAACATGTCATCCCTGTTACCCTTTTTGATGAGCCACAGTTCTCTGGTTCACCACTTTCTTTGTAATTGATATAATAGCAATTAGAGCCATAATTTTTCTCAATTTCTGCATCACATTTGTTGAAAGTGTCATAGGTTCCTACAGGACACAACTTCCCCTTTTCTCTTTCAGAATGGAACTTACATGAATTCGATTTCGGATCAATTTGATAACATTTTTCCCCATTTGAGTAGTCAATTGTATCTGCTAAAATTTTCAAGCAAGTAGCTTGATTAGAAAATGAACATTGAGATCTTTTAACTTGATTCGGCATTTTTTTACATGCATCTGAATATTGGAAACAGTCGACCAAATCATCCCATCCCTCTTTTGGATCTCCTCCACATGTTTTCCCTTTCACCACAGTGCCTGTTGTTCGGCACCCACTTGGACATATACATCCACCTAAACTATTACAATTCGTATCACAATCATTCAATTCTTTAGGAGGAGTATCCCCGCAGTGGACACTACCACACTCTAAGCCACTTGCTGGCGAATAACCACACAATTGACCGTTTGAGACATACTTTACATAGCAACTTGCCATTGATCCTGAGCATCCTCCCCTAACAACCTCCTTTGTCACAGAATATTTTCCTCCCCAACCGTTATAACAAGTTTTGTTAGCTGGGTCTTCTTTTGGCAACTGTGCAGCATCACACGAAGACTGCGAGGTAACAAGCCCTGTGAGCTTCTCACAAGTGGTGTTTGGAGATGTGACCGTAAGCGTCTTTAGTGTACAAGACTTTTTATTATAACATTTCAGAGAATAACTCTTAGAAGCAGGAGCCTGGGGGCAAGGGACACCGTCGTCAACCCAAACACTATTTGGACAAGTACAACCATTGGGATGATTACAGGTTGCACCCCAGCCAGCAGAACCTGTACCGATTTTCAGGTTATTAATTGGCGCTGCTTTTGCAACGAATGTAAAAACTCCAAGAACCTGATTAATTATTTCGCTATCTTGATTAGCCCTCTCTTTGTTGGAATTTTCATTCCAAAACTCCTCCCCATTAGCAACAAGATTAAGTGGGAAGTCTGTATCTTCGTAAAGTGATGTACCTGTCGCCCCTGGGGTTGAGTTTTCAGATTGCGGAATAAATTCTAGAGCTGTTCCATCTATCCCAATAGGTTCCCCCTTCTCATCTCTAAGATTTGATAGATCTATACTCCACCCTCCATCAGAATTACAAACTGAGGACATTGTTGGGATACTCTTTCCATCTTTATATGTATTTAGAAAAACAATAGAATCAAAGTTCTTCTTCTCACCCATCGTACCATCCTCTCTGTAATAAACATTGTAGGATGTACCATATGCAGGATTTGGTGCTTCAACTTTCGTAATGACCGGCAATGTCTTTTGCTTAAAATTCTCTACCTCTGGGATCTCTCTCTCAACATATACAACACCTTCAGTCTTGCCCTTAGAGTAACTTAAAAAACCATCCCCCACCCTAAAAAAATACTCCTTCTCAGCTTCTAAATTCTGTACAGTTACATGATGAGTATAGTACTCACCATACTTCCATACCTTAATATCATTACAATTAAATCCACTAGCATCTACTGTAAAATTCTCATCTCTGTTTTTTGATGCCTCCTTATTAAACTTACTAACACACTCGCTCTGTGCATCTGAAAAGTCTCTATCATCTACAGCTTTCTTCTTACCTAACCACGCCAACGGACCTGGTAAAAAGGAGTCCTTCTCTCCGTAGTAAACAATACCTGACATTGGACTATCTGTAACCCAAGACACTGTAAATGCACTATCGGTTACATTCGTAACTCTTACCTTGTATGGTCTAAACTTTACACCTCTG
>JAXGWV010000003.1:0-40246 GCA_040773125.1 Candidatus Dojkabacteria bacterium | reverse complement strand
TTTACATATTCTTAAAAGGATTAAAAGAAAGAATTGGCTGACATTCTTTGGGATTTATCGAATAGCTCTAGGATTATTTGTCCTCATTTACTTCTATCTATAATACAGGTCTCAAATCAATCCCCGTCATATTGGCTGGAATCTCCATTCCAAGTAAACCTAAAATTGTTGGTGCAACATCTGCAAGAATTCCAGTAGTTCTTGATTTTGGGCCAGTACCAATTTTTAATTGAGGAACACCTTTTGCTGGTGTAATCTCTTGAAGTGTATTTACGACCACAAGAGGAACAGGATTACTTGTATGGGCAATATCTATTTCTTTTGTTACCCTATTTATCATTGTCTCACAATTCCCATGATCCCCAGTAACTACAAGTGCACCCCCAGCTTCAATTGTGGCTTTTCCAACCTGGGCACATAAATCATCACAGATTTCATTTCCCCTTACGGTAGCCCTAAAGTTACCTGTATGACCAAGCATATCTGGATTCGCAAAGTTTATTAGAATGAAATCTAAAGGATTTCTGTTAATATCTTTTATCCTATTCACAACTTCATCTTTAATAATTGGAGAACTCATTTCAGGAACTGAAGCATAGTTATCTACTTTTCTTGAAGGGATATTAAAAAATACTTCTCCTGGATGAGGTTGCTCAATACCACCATTAAAGAAGTATGTAACATGCATATACTTCTCTGTCTCGGAAATATGAAGTTGCTTCTTGCCATTGTCTGCTAAATATTCAGATAAGGACTTTTTAATTTTAATAGGAGGGAATATTACATTTGCAGAAAGATTTTCTTCATAACCAGTCATAGTCGCAAAAAAAAGATTTTGAGGATAATTTCTTCTTGAGAAATGTGGGAAATCTTTCAAAACAAATGCCTTAGTCAACTGCCTAGCTCTGTCTTCCCTAAAATTCCAAAAAAGTATGGCATCATTGTTACCAACAGGGCCTATCGGTCGTGAGTTATTATCAACACAAACTCTTGGTTTGAAGAATTGATCATCCTCTCCTTTGCTGTAAGCTCTTTGAACAACCTCCATAGGGTCAGTAAATGTCTCATCAGAAATCCCTACCATTGCATCATATGCTAGTTTCGTTCTCTCCCATCTACTGTCTCTATCCATACCATAAAATCTTCCCATTATCGAGGCAATTTTACCAACCCCTAGTTCTTTTATTTTAGCCTGAAGCTTGTTTATATAAATATAGCCCTCCTTAGGAGGAGTATCCCTTCCATCCAACATAACATGGATATATGGATCGATATCGTTTGCAGCACATAACTCTAGCAAAGAAAATAAATGTTTAATGTGTCCATGAACCCCAGCCGGACTTAGTACTCCCGTTAAATGTAATCTCCCCCTATTCTTCCCAAGAAAGGAGAACATGTGCTTAATTACAGGATTGTTGTCTAGTTCTTTTCCGCTAATTGCATCATTTATCCTAGGCAAAGTCTGATATACTACCTGACCAGCACCAAGATTGAGGTGCCCTACCTCTGAATCCCCTGCATACTCCCCAGGCAATCCAACATGAGTTCCGGACGCATGTATTAATGTAGACCTTCCTTGAGTCCAAATTGTATCAAGGAAGGGAGTCTTCGCAGCTATTACTGCATTTCCTTCACTATCAGGATGTACTCCAAAACCATCAAGTACAATTAGAGTTACAAATTTTCTCACATCTACAATATTTTCATTTGTCATTAGTAAATCTTTGATTCAGAATTAATTTCGTAAAAGTATTTTTTTACATCTGGATATAAATACATTAGTTCAATATAATATACACTAATGACAATTTTAAGTAAAAAAGAGATTTTGGATTTACAAAAAGATTCTTCAGATATTGCAAATTCACTTGACATACCCTCACTAAGAGATGAACTTGCTAATCTTGAGAGAGAAAGCCTAGAAACTGATTTCTGGCAAGATTCTAATAGGGCGAAAGTAGTTATGAACAAGATTTCATACATAGGAGATACTCTTAGAACCATAGGAAAATTGGAAGAAGATATTAAATCCCTATCTGAACTTTTCAATTCAATTAAAAATGAAAATGAACAGATTGAACTACTTGAAGAGTACCAGAGATTAAGGAAAGAATTAGATGAATTTCTTCTTCGAAAATTTCTATCAGGAGAATATGATTCCTACCCTGCTGTTCTTACAATTTTTTCAGGACAGGGAGGAACAGAAGCAAATGACTGGGCTTCTATGCTTTTTAGAATGTACACCATGTACTTTGACAAAAAGGGTTGGCAATATACAATTACTGAAGTTTTGAAAGGAAGTGAGACAGGAATTACCTCTGGAACGATAGAAATACACACTCCTCTGTCTTTTGGAATGTTAAAAAAAGAACACGGAGCACATAGATTAGTAAGGATTTCTCCATTTAACTCTCAAGGATTAAGACAAACTACATTTGCAGGAGTGGAAGTGATTCCTCTTTTTAATCAAAATGATGAGATTATTTCCATTCCAGAAAAAGATATTGAATTCAAAGCTGTTAAATCTGGTGGCCCTGGTGGACAGAATGTAAACAAGACATCTTCGGCCGTACAAATAACCCATATTCCCTCAGGCATAACTGTAAGTAGCTCTACTCAGAGAAGTCAGGCACAAAACAGAGAGAATGCAATGAAAATACTTAAGGGTAAACTTTGGAGAATTAAAGAGGAACAGCATCTTAAAGAAATTTCAGATATTAAGGGTACTTACAAAGTAGCTGGTTGGGGAAATCAGATTAGAAATTATGTACTTCATCCATACAAATTAGTTAAAGACCTAAGAACTGGGATAGAGTCATCTGACCCAGAATCCGTATTAAATGGGGATTTAGACGAATTTATTGAAGCAGAGGTTAGAATGAAGTAATATTTATGATAGAATGGATGACTATGGAAACTGCCATGCTACTGTTTGATAAAGTTACAAAACGTTACACCGAAAACATTCTCGCTCTTGATAATGTTACTTTTAGCATTAACAGAGGTGAGTTTTCTTTTTTAGTAGGTCCTTCAGGAGCAGGAAAAACTACTTTAATGAGATTACTCATTAGAGAAGAACTTCCAACTTCAGGAAATATTGTTTTTGACAAAATTGAAGTTCCAAAACTTCCAGCGAAACTTCTTCCCAAATATAGACAGAGACTGGGTATTGTTTTTCAGGATTTGAGACTCTTAGAAAGTAAAACATTGGAGGAGAATATTAGGTTTTCTCTTGAGATTCTTGGGAAAGATGACAAGGAAGTCAAAGAGACCACTGAATACTTACTTGAGTTAGTGAAGTTACAGGATAGAAGAAATCTTTTTCCAATCCAGCTATCAGGGGGAGAACAACAGAGAGGTGCAATAGCACGAGCACTGGCAAATAATCCAGAATTACTTGTTGCAGACGAACCTACAGGCAATCTTGATCCTGATAGTTCGTTCCAAGTTCTTGATATTCTTAATGTCATTAACAAGGGAGGAACAACTGTTTTAGTAATTACCCATGATAGAGAGATTGTTAACAAACTTAAGACCAGAGTAATACGAATGGATGAAGGTAGAATTATTTCTGATACAAAGGGTGACTATGACACTATTGCAAAACCAGTAAAAGAAACATCCACAATAGATTCTAACATCAAGATTGGGGATGAAGCAGATACAGAGTTTGAAGAAAAGAAAGAACAGAAAGATGAAGTAGAATATGATAAAGAGATGGATGACCTAGATAAAAAGACTCTTAAAAAGCTTCTTGATGCAAAGATAACTACAGTAAGTTTAATACTCAATCTTACTGAAGATGATTTAAGAAATTTAAAAATCGGTAAAAAGGAGAAGAAAAAACTTGAGAAATTTTTAAAAGAGTATTTAAATAGTAATAAGAGTAAAAAAGATGACAAAGAATAAATTAGTTGAAACAACTAAAAAAAATATACAGAGAAACAAATTTCTTTCTCTTTCTACTATTTTTGTTTCGGCTATAGTTCTTCTTATCTCCTCCTTTTTCATAAGTATTGGAATCCTATCTCAAAAAGCTGTCAAATATTATGAGAAGAAAGCACAGGTAATTGTTTTTTTCAAAAGAGATACAAAAGAAGCTGATATTATGAAGATTAAGGAGCTTTTTGATGATCCTCTTCTTGTTGAGAATATTGATTACATTTCTCAAGAGAAAGCTTTAGCTATATACAAGGAAGATTTTTCAGACAACCCAGATTTACTTGCAACTGTTACAGCAGATTCCCTTCCTCCAAGTTTAGAAATTAGAGCAAAGGATGTAGATTCACTACTCCTACTTATTGAGAAGATTAACAAAGAGAAAGAAACGAATTCCTCTATTGATGAGGTTATGTATTTTAAGGATGTTGTAAACAATTTGAAATCACTTTCTTCTACTATACGTATTGCATCGATAATATTAATTTCTGCTCTTGTAATAATTGCATTTTCCTTAATAAGAATAACAGTAGGATTTAATATTAATAATCATAAGGATGAGATTAAGATTATGAATTTGATGGGTAGTTCTAGTAGATATATTAGGATGCCATACATATTAGAAGGAGCATATTATGGAGGATTGGGAGGATTTATAGCAGCTACATTAATAATTGTACCTTTTTACATTATCATATTATCTCTATCTAAGAATCCAGATTTTTCTTTTTCATTTAATCAAATACTTAGAGATTTAGATGTTATATTCCTAAGACCTGTTAATATTCCCTTCCTACTTTCCTATTATGGTATACATATGTTATCTGGCATAATTATTGGTACTATTAGTAGTATGAGTGCAATTAAGAAATATTTGAAATAATGGAAAGATGAAAAAAGCAGTTTTAACCTTTATTGGTCTATTTACAGTAATTTTGTCTTGTTTGTTTCTTTTCCAGAATGAAGGACTTAAAGTATTTGCTGAGGCCCAATGTCCTGCCGGGATGACTCTTTTAGAATGCTACGAGTACTACAAAAATCAAGAAGCAAATCTTCAGAATCAAGAAAAAAATCTCACTAAAAAACTTAAAGATGAGGAGTATCAGCAACTTTCTCTAAACGAAAAAATCAAGTATATACAGCAATTAATTTCACAAAACGAATCTTTAATAAAGTCCCTCCAAATAGAAATCTCAGCTAATGATTTGTCAATAAGAATTCTTGAAGAAGAGATAAACAAGAAGGAAGATAATATCTCTCTTCTTAAGCAAGAAATAAATGCCCTCAGCTCATCAGTAAATCAAAGAATAACTGAATCGTATAAGTACTCCTTTATCAATCAATTAGAATTGTTTTTAGATCTTAAAAACTTTTCTTCGATTCTTAGAAAAAGCAAGTATTTGGCAACAACCCGATCTATGGATAAGATTGCCCTTGAACAATATACAAAGACCGTGTCTGATTTAGCAAGGGAAGAAGGGTTATTACTTGAGGATAAAGATGAAATTGAATTAAAAAAGCTTGCCCTTGAAGAAGAAAGGAAAGAATATGAATTGGCAAAAACCGAACTTGATGGACAAAAAGTTGAACAAGCTAATTTACTTGCACAATCAAAAAGACGAGAAGCAACATATCTTGCAGAATTAAAACAGATTTCTACGGCCCTTAGCGAGTCTGAAAAAGCGACTGCAGAATTAATTATTCGACTTGCAGAACAGGGCTATTTTAAAAACGGAAGAAGAGTTGCAAAGGGCGAATTTATTGGATTCCAGGGTCATACAGGGTGTTCTTTTGGTTCTCACCTTCATTATCAATTACGAAATACTTGGAATGTAGTTATTGAGCCCTCTGCAAACGGATACCTATACGGTACAGGGTACGGACAGTTTGTTACAAGTGGAAGATATTCAGCACCCTTAGTTAGTGGTCAAGTTACAAATGATTATTGGGGAGGACATTACGCTTTGGATATGGTTAGCAAAGCCCAGGGGAATCAATCATGGGAGAGATATACAGTTCCTTACGGTCTCTGCCCAATAGTAGACAACATATTAACTACTAGGAAGAATGCTGGACTAACTGATTGGAATTTGGCTTATCTCAATGGTGAGGGCGCACGGGTTTATTCCTCAACAAGTGGAATAGTTAATTATTATATTGATCAATATGGTGCTACCTGGGCCTATCTTCAACATGATGATGGTAATAAGTCATTATATGTACATTTGCAACCAATTTAGGAATTTTCTAATACACTTTATTCTTTCTCCAATATCTGATAAACTACAAGATAATATAATCTAATTTATTTTAATCAATTTCATGGCAAGAACTAAAAAGATTGTCAAAACAAAAAAAACTACCCTAAAGAATACTACTCAAAAGAAGGCACCTGCTAAGAAGACAGTTGTTAAAAAGAGTCTTCCTAAGATAGTGGTTAAAAAACCTGATTTCAAGAGTCCAATATATAAACAAATATTAAAAATATTTGGCTTTGTAGTTGCAATTATAGGATTAATTGCATTGGTAGATTTAGGTGTCCAATACCTTAACAATGATTACAGTGTAGCTAAGGTAAACAACAAGAGAATCTCTAAGGCTGAATGGCATAAAAATCTTGAGAGTTCCTATGGTGTATCTGTTGCTGACACAATGATAAATGATGCTATTATTGAATTAGAAGCAGAGAAAGCTGATATTGAAGTTACAGATGATGAGATTAAGACTCAACTAGATAAAATAATTGAAAGAATTGGTGGTCAAGAAGCGTATGAATCAGCATTGAAAGCAAGTAATTTAGCTGAGGAAGAACTTAAAGATCAAATAAGAATACAGCTTCTCTATACTAAGGTAATTGGTCCAAGTATTGAATATACTGAGGATGATATCAAGGAATTCTTCAATCAATACTCAAGTGTTATCTTCCCTCAAGAGAGTGCAGCATTAGCAGAGGGTGAGCAACTTGATTATGAAAAATACAAGGATGAAACAAAGGAGCAATATATCATTAATGAGGTTCAAACAGTACAGAGTGAATGGTTAACTAACAAGAAATCTGAATACAGTATTCAGAACAATAGTATTGCAAAACCTAAGTATGGATTCTTAACAACTTTGTTTAACCTTGTAAGCAAGTAAGTTAAGTAAATTAGATTTTTAAGATGGCTCTACAATTCCGTATGAGCCATCTTTTCTTTTGTAGACCAAAGATATCTTGTCTGTCTTCTTACTCCTAAAAAGGAAGGAATCATACCCAAGCATCTCCATTCTCTCAATAGCTTCTCCCTCCTCTAATGGAGACATATCCTTTATCTTCTTTCTCTTAGCTATCTTTGGAACATAGTTAGTATATTCATCAAAACTCTCCTCCTCCTTCCCCTCAACATCCATCACTTCCCATTCTTTACTACCTCCCCAACTCTCTCTCATCTCAAAATACCTTGTAAGCCTTCTCACAAGAGTATCTACTGCTAAATCGATATTTGCATACATATCCTCCCCTCTTTCAGTAACTCTAATTGGTGTCTCAGGTAAATCAACTGATATATCTACTCTAAAATCGTTTTTAACTCCTCTACTTGCCTTATGCTCTTTAAATGCTACTTCTAAGTTTAATAGCTTCTCAATTAAATCTTCCCTCTTGGATATCTTACTTAAAGCATATTCCTTAAGAGCATCACTTGAATCCATTCCCAGAAAAGTGAATCTAATTTCTTCTTTCTTCATATCAATACCCACTCTAAAGTTATATATGATATATTGTATACGATACTTCAAAAAGTGTATACCATTAAATTGTAATATATCGTAAAAGTATGCCAATCGAATATGAGGATGATTATGAAGATGGTGACGGAGAGTCATACTCTCCAGCTGAACTCCTAAAGGGATATGAACGATTTTTTGAACGAAAGAAACTTCCAGATGGTTCATTTATTTATATAGAAAAATTCAGACAATATGGAAGGATTACTCCTACAGCTAGATATCTACTAGTCGATGGACTTTTAGGAAATATCCAAACTAGAGCAAGAAACAA
This sequence comes from Candidatus Dojkabacteria bacterium, assembly GCA_040773125.1. Taxonomy (GTDB): domain Bacteria; phylum Patescibacteriota; class Dojkabacteria; order SC72; family SC72; genus UBA5232. The sequence goes on along the minus strand of JAXGWV010000003.1, from coordinate 32,268 downwards.
CGAAGAGAGGATTCCTGTCTATGACTTACAATTAACAAAGGGTATTATCAACCAGATTAAACACTCTATCAAAATGCATCAAACAATAGATGAGGAATCTGTGCCATACTGTGAGCAATTTGAGATAGGAGAGGGCAATTCCATTATATATACACTCTTCCCATGTGATAGTCGTAGATCATTTGAAGACCTAAAAGATTTCTTTGATTTCAGATACTATGATGATCTTGAAGATGAAGATATTGAATAATGAAGAGGAGATGGATATAATAGACCCAGCTAATCCGCGATAGCTCAATGGTAGAGCGAACGGCTGTTAACCGTTTGGTTCCAGGTTCGAGTCCTGGTCGCGGAGCCAATCTATGTCTTCTTCCTGATTTATTAGTTTCTTATACTTGTTTTTCCAATTCCAGACAATATTTTTACCATCCCATATTAAGTTCGCACAAAGGGTCTCTACAATCACCCTTTTATTAGCAGGTGTACCTTGGTTAAATCTTGCACTAGCTACCTTCAAAGACTCTAGGAACCCTTCCATTTCAAATGGAATCTCATTCATAATTTCCTTAGCTTTGATTATTGCTTCCTGATACAACTCAATAGTTTTGTTACAATCTAATATTAAATCTTGATAGCCTTTCAATTCCTCTTCTTCTTCCTTAGTCAATGTACCTTTAATCCTTAGCTCTGATATAGCTTTTGAATACTGTTTCTTAAAACCTTCTTCATAACCTATCTTAGTTCTCATCTCTCTAATATCCTCCTCGTGTTGAGCTACCTCATATTGATAATTTGCTTTAACTAATGCAGAGAGTTCTTTCCATTTCTCTTCTGATATTTCTATCTGTTTTAACTTCTTCATAATACTTTCATCAACAAAAGTTTCTTTAAGGTGAGGAAGCCTTTCATTAGGATTACTCTTACATGGCTCCTTTCTGTGAGGACATTTGTAATACACTATTCCCTTTTGAATGTCTCCTGTCATATATTCACCACACTTACCACACTTAATAAGTTTAGGAGAGTATGCATACATGTTTTTGGTTTTTCCCCTCTTATGAGATCTAAGTAGAAGAACATCTTGAACTTTGTAGAATAAATCATCACTTATCATCCTAGGATACATTCCTTTATGTCTTTCCCCTTCATACTCAAAGATACAAATATATTCTTTCTTTGATAACCATTCTCTTACTGTATTTTCTCCATATGGTTTATTATCATTTCTTTTATTAACAAGTCCTATTGAAGCAGCATATTTTGCCAACTCTTCTATCGTATATTCTCCAGTTGCATATGTTTCAAATACTTTTACAATCAATGGGGCTGTTTTGGGGTCTTTAACCCATACTTTCTGACCTTTGTTTCCAACATATTTATATCCAACTATTCTTTGGTTTGGTGGCATTCCTGCAATAGCTTTACTCTTCCATGTTTGCTTCATTCTATAGCTTGTTTCATCACTAGAGTTCTTAGCCATTGCAAAATTAATAGCCAACATCATTTGATCACTGCTACTGTTAGAGAATATTTTGTCATGGGTATACACAGCTTCTATCTCTCCATTCTGTAAATACCAGAGTATCCTGCCTCCATCTCCAAAGTTTCTTGCTAATCTGTTGTGTTCACTACAAACTATACCTTTAATTTCACCTTCTGAGCCCTGTTCATCTAGTAGCTCACACATTCTATTAAAGTCTTTCCTTACATATGCTTTGTATCCTGACTCTTTATCCTCAAATTGGTTAACAATCTTTAGATTGTTCCTCTCTGCAATCTCTTTAACTACTCTTCTTTGATAGTTAAGGGAGTTGGGTTGTTTCTCAGGTGTACCTTCTCTCTCTTGCTTAGTAGATTTTCTAAGGTATGCAAATACTTTAATTTTTGAGGTATTTTGTTCCATTTTTGTTGTTTTTAGCTATTTTTATGCTAAAGAATGTTGTTGTTTCAATCCCCTATAAGCGCCGAAAAACTATTTTTCTTCTTTTGGAATCTTCTTTATTTCAAATTCCTCTCTTACTTTTATCTTTTCAGGTACATTAAGAATGTGTCTCCAGGACTTCTTTTCTTTAATCCATTGAGAGAATATTTGTGGTCTAGTAGCTATGTCTATGATAGAGGATATGAATTTCCTTAGTTCAGATGTTGATTGGTTTTTCTTTAGATTTGTGTATGTTTTTGCCATTTTTTGTTAAAAATATCAATGTTTTTCCAAGTTTTTCCCTAGTTTTTTAGGTATTTTTCTTACTTAATTGACTTCAAATATCTAATACAAATTTCTATTAACTTGTAATTATCATCATAATAGTCAATAAAACCTCTTTCTTCTTTTTCATTTTTAGAGTTAATCAACTCTATCTCTAATTCTGAGTCTGTTGAAAATACTGAAAAATGAAAGACCCTTACCACAAAAGGATATTCCTCTGGATCTAAGTTGTGTTCAAAAATCTTATTTCTTGTCCCTTTGTATTTTGCTAGAAACTCTATATCATCATTCGTTAGTTTGCCTCCTGAGTTTGCAAGTAGATATTTGGCACATTTACTTCCTGTATAGTAAATTGGGGAAATTGAAGATTCTAACTCTAATATAGCACTTAGAGGAGGGTCTGGATCAAAGTATTTCTCTATTGATGAAATCTTTAAAGCAATGTGATCTTCAAACTCCATATATGTATGTAAAATGTTTGTAGTAAAGTCCCAAAATAAGTCATCTGGTTTCTTATTGTTATCATAAATATCTCTAATTATTTTGAAAATATCATCTAAAGATTCTCCATATGGTTTCGGTCCATAATATGCACTAAAGAAGGAATTATCATCTCTTGTAGAGTCAGGTTTAAATGTTGTCTCTTTAATAAAATCTTTTAATGTTTTTTGCTTTTGTATATTTTTAACCATTGAAAATTTTTGAAATTACATCTGCAGATTTCTTTTCAAAGAAATTGATTATCTCTTTATTCTTTGAAACGGAATCTTCCAGCTTGGATAACTTCTCTACAATATCCTCTTGTTCCTCTATAGAAGGAAGAGGTATGCCAAAATTATAAAAAATTCCCTGATTTATATTATTTATATTCACACCACTAATCTGATCTCTTAAATATTTGTTGAATGCCTGTGAATTCAGTATGTAATAAAGATATTTTGCATTTATATTATCATATGCTCTTACACAACCCATAAATCCTCCAAGATAATAGTCTGTATCATTGTCTATGAAAGCAACTTTGCCTATATGAGATTTACTTCCACTAGACATACAAATAAATATATCTCCCTTTTTGAGCTTCTGAGTTTCTTTTAGCTCTTTCTTAATATATTTTAAGTCAGTAAGATTAAGCCCCCCCATTAAATCAATATTGTTTGCCCTAAGCACTATTTTACCTCCATTCTCAACTTCATCATCCTTTGAATAAGTTACTCCCCTTACAAGTGCACATACCTCTTTTAATTTAATTATTTTCCACTCTGGGTTTATCTCTATCTCAGGCTTCCAATTATCTATAACCATTCTTGCTCCATCTATAACCCTTTGGTATCTATCAAGTTCTTCTACTATTTTCTTTTGTTCTTCTATTGGGGGAAGAGGAATTTCTAACCTGACTAATTCCTTGAAATGACGGGAATAACCCAAACTCTTGATTGGAGTGTTTTTTAGCACATAGTATAAATACTTTGCTGAAGCAACTTCTTTAAATTGAAGAATCTTTACACCATCAGCACCTAATACAAAATCAAAATCAACATACTTAAGCTCTCTAGTATGATCACCAAATATAACAACTGGTTTGGTTACATTGTAAAGAAAATCTTTATTATCACAGTAGCCTGCTATAAAATTACTTGATTGATCAATTATTGGATATTCCCCCTCTGGTAGATACTCACTTTTTTTGATCTTGTGAGTATATCTCACATCTTCAAGAATATCTCTTAACAAGACACTCTCCCATTTTCCCTTCACATAAATACCTCTTTCGCTATTTTGATACCTATAACCATTTAAATTGTAATCTCCACTCTCCTTAATCCTACTTTTTCCAATGATTTGGGTATTAAATAATTCGTCTTCCTTGATTTCTTCATCATTCAATATCCATTTCTTGTACTTCTTCAAACCATCTAAAATCTTAGGTAAATCATTCTTCCCATTCTCCTTTCTCTGTGCACCTAAATCAAAACCATCATTTTCCACATTTACAAACAAGATATTATCAGTCTTCTTGGCAATATTCTTGTCTAAAAGTAATACACTAGTCTTAACACCCGCATATGGGTTAAATACTCCCTGAGGAAGTGATACTACACCCCAAAGATAATTATCTTCTACAAGTAACTTTCTTAAATTCTTGTATGCATTAGAAGATTGAAAAATAATACCCTCTGGAACAATAATACCTGCTTTGCCAGAAGTACTAAGATGTTCCATTATATAATCTACAAATAAGACTTCTGACCTATTTGCCTGTATTGCAAATCTCTTGTGAGGTCTTATACCACCTTTAGGAGTCATAAAAGGAGGATTAGCTAATATACAATCAAAATCTTCATCCCAATGATCTGTACTAGTTAAGGTATCATATTCATATACCTGTGGGTCTGGGAACTGATGTAAATACATATTCACCAATGATAATCTTCTCATCTCAGGAGAAATATCATAGCCTACAAAATTCTTTGTTAAGTTTCTTCTATCCATAGGAGAAAGTGCATCTCCCAGAATCTTAGAATCTTTAGTGGTATTGTGTTTTAGAATATGTTTGAATGCAGAGATAAGGAATCCAGCAGTACCACAGGCAGGATCTAGTATCTTGTCCTCCTTCTTAGGATCTACAATATCTACTATGAAGTCTATGATGTGTCTAGGGGTCCTGAATTGCCCTGCATCGCCCTGAGAGCCCATTACAGATAATAAGTACTCATATGCATCACCTAAATCTTCACTTTGAGTATACTCAATTTCATTTATCTGGTCTAAGAACAGCTTTAATGTTTCTGGGTCTTTAAAGGGCAAGAAAGCCCCTTTAAATATGTCTCTAAACAGCTGTGGTACATTGGGATTGTTATTCATCTTCTCTAATCCTTCAGAATACAAAGCCACCCTATCATATGCTGACAAAGAGGTGTCTGTTATCTTATCCCATGAATATTTTTCATACTCTCCCATAAAGAAGCTAGTCTTATCTCCTAACTTCTTGGCTTGTTCATCCATATCACTCATGAACTTATACATAAGTGCAAGAGTAATCTGTTCTACTTGTGCTGTAGGAACAGGAATCTTCCCTACTAGAATATCTCTTGCATTTTTTATTTTTCTTTTTGTATCTCCATTTAACATAATTATTGGCTGTAATATTTATTTATTTGAACATTGTCCTTTACATAGTCTGTAACATACTGGATATTCTCCTTCCCCAATTTATTTATTACTTCAAAAAGTTTAGGATCATTTGCATATTTATTTATTTCATTCGTATTTATATCCCTTCTAAAAGTCTCATCAGCAACATATAGTTTAAAGAACTCTTTTACATTATAGAAGTTTTCAGCAGGAACATTATTAACTACCAAGTAGTTTTGGAAATCTTCCTCTGCTAAATCATTCTTTGTTTTGAATGCCTTTCCTTTAAAGACCTTCTCTAAAATATCTGATAAGAATATTCTTCTATCACTCTTGTAACTCTCTCTTAATCTATCCATATTGTAATACTCCTCTGGTTTATCAAAGAGTTGAGATGTAACAACATACTGAGCTGTCTCATAGTCGTTAGTATCTACAGCCTCTTTAAACTCTGGAATCTCTGTATACACTTCTTTAAGCTTCTCCTCAAATTTACTTGAGTAAAGCTCTCTATCAATTCTCATACCATTTTCATCTATTTCTATTTCATTAAATTCCGTTATTACATCAGTTCCACCATAGATACCTTCAGAATCTTTTCCTCCTATAGGTCCAAATGGACCACGAGGATCTGCTGTAGTTCCTTTTCTCTGTTTTGGTAACGGTAATATCTCATCATATGGATACTCTTCTTCAAAGTATTCACAGTTAGCGAAGAAATCAAAGAGTTTAAAATACTTCTTATCTTTTACAATTTCATTAACTGCCATACCATCTCTTTGTGAATATCTGAATCTGAATCTTCTTGTACCTCTACCTTTTATCTGTACAAAATCTGTAGGAGAAAATATTGGCCTAAGAAGAGCTACATTTAATAGGTCCTCGCAATCATATCCTGTTGTCATCATACCAACAGTTACACATACTCTGGTCTTACTTGATTTGTATCCATCAAGAAACTTTGATAGCCCTCTTAGATTATTATTAGCAAACTGTACTGAATAAAGCTGAGCATCTTGTACATTTGAGGTTATCTGTAAGGCAAAGTCTGACTGGTATTTATCTGGATACATTTGCATAGCATATTCATTAAGTAGATTTGTAATCTTTGATGCATGTCTCTGACTGACACAAAAAATTATTGATTTACCAATCTCCCCAGATATTGGATCTCTTTGAGCATTTTGCATAAAGGCTTCTACAAACTTTCTATTTGTCTCTTCACTAAAGAATTTTTTTTCAAAGTCTCTTGCTTTATATACCACTTGGTTTCCTTGCTCATCAGTACTAATATATTCTCCCTCTTCTGAATCTGGATCTTGTGTCATAACAAAACCTTCCTCTGAAAGTAATTGAGTTGTAACCTCTGTTCTACAATCTATTGTTCTAGGATTAACTAAAAAGCCATCTCTTACACCATCTACAAGACTATATCTAAATGTTGGTTCCCCACTTTCGCATCCAAAAGTTTTGTAAGTAGATAGAAGTATTCTTCTTTCTAGTTCTCTTGGGTCCTGTTCAGCTAAATCTTCTTGATTAACCTTTTTAAGATAGTCCTTAGGGGTAGCAGTTAAACCAAGCTTGTATCCTATGAAGTACTCAAAGATAACTCTACTGTTTCCAGAGATAGACCTATGTGCCTCATCAGAGATAATTAAATCAAAGTCATTTGGAGAGAAGAGCCTAAGGTATTTGTTGTTTGAAGAGATACTCTGTATTGTTGTTACAACTATTTCTGCTTTCTTCCACTCATCCCTAGCTTCCTTGTAAACAACTGTTGTGAAGTCAGGTTTTAAATATGCATCAAAGTTCCTTTTTGCTTGATTTTCTAATTCAATTCTATCTACAAGAAAGAGTACTCTTCTAGCATTTTTAGTCTTAAGAAAGAGTTTAATCAGGGCTGCAGATAGCAAGGTCTTACCTGTACCTGTTGCCATTTCCATCAAAAATCTATTCTTATCTTCTGCTACAGCTTTTTGAACAGTTATAATTGCATTTAACTGATATGGTCTTAGAAATCTCAATCCTTCTCTTTCAATCATCTGATTTCTGCCTTCTTCTGTATTCCACCTAGGATCAAGCTTGTAATCAGGATCTTGAGTAAGAGCTATGTAATCACTTCCAACCTGTGTATTAACTAACCTATTTTTATCTGGTACAAAATCTTTTGAGGATACTAATGATTCTAGTGTTGGAAAATGAGATATGGAAGTAGGATTTCCTAGCTTCATATCCCAAAGGAAGTGCATGTTTCCATTAGAAAGTATTATGTACCTTACATTTGAACCTAAGGAGTTAGCATAGTCTCTTGCCTGTTCTTTACCATCTAAAGGATGTCTATCTTCTGATTTTGCTTCTAAGACACATATTGGATAGTTATTTGCATCATACAAGAGATAGTCTACAAATCCATTTCTAGTTTCAACATTTTCAAAATTGTCCCCTGGATTATTTTCAATCTTTACATTACTCTCTAAAGAAACATTAGCTCTCCCTTTTTCTGGGTCATCAAGTAATCTCCAACCTGAAGCAGTTAACAGTTCATTAATTTTAATTCTTGCTTGAGCTTCTTTGGCCATATCTTTACATTCCTTCGTGTAATTACATTGCTAGTATACTTCATATTAATGAATTTTTTAAGTCTAACTCCTTCCAATAATATAGCAATGGTTATATTTAATAGGTTTTAATATCTTAAGCCTATTTTTATAAATATGAGTAATGATATATAATTACAACATTAATGTAAATTAAGAATAGATATAAATGTCAGAAATAAAACTCTTTAATATCTCTCCAACAAATAAAAGTACACAGATAAAAGCTAAAAGCCTAAGGTTAGAAAAGCAGATACAAGATATTGTGGAGAAGAACTTAGAAGAGCTCTTTGGAGTAAGATTTTTAGCCTCTGAATATATTATTGATAATGGAAGAGTAGATACACTAGGATTGGATGAAAATAACTGTCCTGTAATTATAGAATACAAACTAGACTCTAACACCAATGTTATTAATCAGGGTCTCTTCTACCTAGATTGGTTCATGGAACACAAAGCTGATTTTGATATTCTGTGTAGAGAGAAAATCGGTACAAAAGTAGATATTGATTGGGATAATCCTAGATTATTATGTATAGCAACTGATTTCAATAAATATGATGATAATGCTATAAAACAGATTAATAGAAACATAGAGTTAATTAGATATACCTTATTTGAAAACGACTTCCTGATGATACAGTTGGCATCAGCAGTAAGTGAAAAACCTAGAAGTTCACATATCTCTGGTGACAAGTATCCTCATGACAGAATTGAATACAAACTAAAAACTGCTAATAAAAACATTGTTGATTATACTGAAGAGTTAGATGAATATATCCTTAACTTGGGTGATGACATACAAAAGAAGGAACTAAAAAATTATTGGGCATATAAAACAATTAAGAATTTGGCTTGCATAGTAATTAATAAGGAAAAATTAGATGTTTACTTATCTTTAGATTATGAAGATATTGACAATCCAAAATCTAATGTAAAGGATGTCAAAGGCAAAGGACACTGGGGGACAGGAAACACAGGTGTCTTTGTAAGCAATGGTGAAGAATTAGAATATGCTAAAGACTTAATCAAAAAGATTTACAATGGAGAAATGAGTATTTAATACTCTAGTTATACATAGTTATATTCCCATATACTATCTAATATAAGGGGATCTCTAACTTAAAAAAGTAAAGTTCTATTAAGCCTCTTTAATGAGTATATTTCTAACTAAAGACTGCACCTCTTCATTACCCACATCTTGCAACAACAATGTTATTATTTCAGTTCGCACAATACTCAGTACAAGGAGTTTTTTAAACCTCCACAAGTTTCCTATCTATAATTTATATTTTCATCTATAATTACCAATAATGAGTCTAGAATCACCTATATACGATAAAGAAGTAATAGAAACTCTCCCACCTGAAATAAAAGAGGAATATCTTCAATATGCGAAGATGGCTTGGAACAGCATTAGTGAAATGACATACAATGATACAGGCCTCCCTTCAGATCAATTACATCATCATCTTTATGATGGTATCCCTACGGGGGAAGTTTCTAAAATAGATAAAACTAGTCCTACAAATATAGGGTTTCTCTTAGCTTCTATAGGTGGGGCATATTCAATGGGCTTTATTTCAGAACAAGAAACATATGAAAGATTAGGAAAAACTATAACTACAATTATAAAAATGACAGAAGATCCTGAAATCTTTATTAAAACAAGAGAAGATAAGGGTCTATTTGTTAACTCTATACAACCATCAACAGGAACAATACTAAAACAGTGGCCAAATACAGAAATAAAAATAAAACAACAAATTTCTACTGTAGACATGGCATGGTTAATAGCTTTTAGTAAAATGACAGGTGTACAATTTCCTGAATATTCTGACTCTATTGAAACTTACCTCAATAAAATGGATCTACCTTTTATGTTTGACCATTCAACTGGGTTTTTTAATGGATGCTACAATATAAATGACAAATGTTTTGAACCTTGGCAATATGATGTTCTCTCAGAAGCACGAATCGCCTATCTATTATGCGAAGATGAGATATTACATGAAATGAGTAAGTTAATAAACAGGCGAACAGAAAATAGTTTCTTTAAAGATTCAAAACAACGAAAAGGAAGACGTACATGGGATGGAGAATACTTTGCACTAGGATGGCCAACCCTAATAATCCCAGAAGATAAATTTAGTCCTCAGTGGGAGGAAACAATAAAAAGTACAATACAACTACAAAGAGAGTATGGAGAACAACACAACTATGGACACTATGGATATTCTGCAGGATTGGGACCAGATGGAAGATATTATGAATACAGAGTTCCACAAACAGGAGAATCTACAGATCCATATATTCCTCAACCTATTGTAACAATCTCAGCCCTAATAAATATGGGAATTGTATATCCACAAGATACACTTAATGCATTAAAACGCCTCCACCAGGAATTCCCAAGTTTAACTCACCCATTCTTTGGAGATGGTGACACAGTAAATACTCATACAGGAGAAATACAAAGAGACCAAATTTTTCCAAACCAAGCTTCTATCCTTCTTTCTTGTTGGAATGTAGTAAGAGAAGAGGAACCAAGAAATATATTTCTTAATGTACTCTCTCCCTCCACAAAATCAATATACGAACAAAACCCCCTTTGGTAAAGAGAACTTAAAGTTCAGGAATATGCCATATACGGGGAGTTTTTATTGAATTTTTTCCCCCACTATTAATAATGTATCACAGTAAAAATGATATGGAGGGTTGGCTTCACATTCATCAGAATACACCTTTTCTCCATCTATAAACTTAACTTTAAAATTTGGAAAAGCCTTCTGTATAACATTACTTGCTCTCTCCCTATTATATAAAGGCTCCGTACCAAAGATAACTGGTTCTCCTGTTGGAGAAATCCTTTTAATATTTATAGCCCACTCTAATGCGATATTCCCTCCTACCTTCAATATCCTTGATATCTCTTTAGCAATATTCATAAATACATCATCTGGAAAAAGATAAAGAGTACCAGAGCTAAATAAACCATCATATGCACTACTTTCTAAAGGGAATTTCTTAACAATATTAAATGATTTTAATACAAGCTTACTCCTAATATTCTCTGGAGTATTAGAAAAAAGTTTTTCTAAAGCGCCTTCATCAATATCTACATCTGTAACCTCACCTGCAATATTTGCAATCAAGCAGTTGTATCTTCCATCACCCGAAGCAAGATTAACCCACTTGCTATCAGATTTAACCAATTTCTTTAACATACTCTGGGTAGAAATATCCTCATCTCCCCATATTGAATTTGCGGATGTCTTTGAATAATCTATACCCTCTGTAAATATATAATTACTTTCATCAGCTGGGAAGGGTTTTGTCATATTGGTAAGGTAATAACATTTTATTAAAGATTATACAATAATTTGTCATTCTCTTGAGAGTTCAGGCTAACAAATATTCTAAGGTCCAGAAATATGTCATATACAAGAAGTTTTTTCCTCAAAGCTTTTTCATATAATCTAACAACTCTTTTTCTGCTCCTTTAAATTTCTCTAATACCTTTTCATCTGTTACCGTAGATACTACAGTTTCCCCATACATTTTATCCCCTTCCTTTTCTGCATACCCCTTAGGAGAGTGATAATCAAAGAACCTTAAAGTTGTCCCTTCTGGAATAATTGTTTGCATAGTCCATCCCTTGGTCACTGAATATCCTCTAGGACCACCATCTGTCTTGGGATTATATACTTTCAAAGATATTTCTCCTTCCGGAGACATTAAAATAACACCAACTGGTCTATTGTCAGTTGTAGAGTAAAAAATATCTGTTATTTTACTTACTCCATCATAATACTGGACAGGAGTATTAACTGAAGCGTCAATTAGAGCTATATCAGGGCTAAGCTTCCCATTTATTTTCATCTCTTGTATTAGTATCTTTCCATCTTCCATAGCACTTGGTATAGGAAATAACCTCGTAGTAACTTGTAATTCGTCAGTCTTTGGCAAATCAATTAATTCTAATTTTTCTATTTCCATATTTAGCATTATATATCAACGAATCTATTTTGAATATATTAATTCCATAATCCAACTTCAGGTTAAGGAATATGTCATATACGCGGAGTTGTAAACATTGGTAGACTATAATCAATAAAGTCTTTAAAGCTACTTCTCTTCTTATACTTGTTTACTAATAAATCCCTTCCTTCTTTTAATTGAGGATAATTTTGTAAAAAGTTTTTGTATCCCTTCATCCTATCTGACCATAGATTATTTAATTTACTATCTAATCCTAAAATAAATGTCGTTGTTATTTCATTTACCGACCAATATTTATTCCAATTATTATTAATATCCTCCTCTGGAAAGTTTTTATAAAAGAATTGCCATAAATGGGTCATTAGTAACTCATGAGCAGCTATCCTTAAATGGATATCTAAATCATCATAAATCCAGAGATATACTGTGTCTCCCAACATATTACTAACACCAGGATGAAACAATGATACTATCACATAGTATTTTTCATATTTCCATTTCATTCCTACTACTCTTTCAGTTTCTTGTTCGAAAATATCATTTATTAAATTCCAATTACTCTGATATAGTTTTGTTTTAGAGAGAAGTAGTTCTTTGTCATTTAAAAGTTTTGTATTGTAAAGTTCATTAATTTCATTTTCTACTTCATTATATGAGCTACTCTCGGCTATCTTATTAAACAATTGCCTACTAATACCCATTCTTTTTGTTCTTTGCAAATTATCAGAAAGATCATCAGATTTAAGCATAGTATAGACCATACTCATATCCTTCTCCCTATCAATTGTATAAATAACATCCATATACACATTATATTAGATAATTGGGTGGATATTAAACATATACATCGTAAAATCTTCAATTAAAGTCTATAATACCTTGCATAAACTAATAATTTTTACATTACTAATATGAAAGAAAACCTACTTGAAAAGATAAAAGAGAACATTAATGAAATCTCCAAAAACAATGATGCATATATAAAACTTACAGAATTAAAAGAGAAAATTAGTACTACTTTTGATGAAAATATTAATAAAATACTTGAAGAAGAGAATATTGTTAAACGAATTAAGTTTCCAAAAGTAAAATTCAATTGGAAATATTTATTAAGTATGCCCTTTATATATTCAATGATAATCCCCTCTGTAATCCTTCATATCTCTGTCCAAATATACCAACAAGTTTGTTTTAGACTCTACGGAATACCAACTGTCAAACAAAGCGAATACTTTGTATACGATAGAAAGCTATTAAGTTTACTCAATCCTATGGAAAAATTTAATTGCATATACTGTAGCTATGTAAACAATCTTTTTCGATTCTGTACTGAAATTGGTGCGAGAACTGAAAGATACTGGTGTCCAATTAAATATTACAGAAGAATAAATTCTCATTCTCAATACGATAAATTTGTAGAAGAGGCTAAATCTCGAGATGAGTTTGAAGAAAAATGGGAGGAGTTAAGAGACTTCTCTGATTTAGAATCTCATTAAAGATATACACAAATAACTGAATCTGCTATTATTAATCAGCAATGAAGAAAAAGAACATATTTTTACTAAAGTTTGTATTTGCATTAGTACTTCTCTTTGCATCATCCTGGCTTTATGTACAAAATTACAAGCTTTTTGAAATCCTCAAAGAAAAACCCACAGATATTGTTGTAACAAACATTGGATCTTCAGGTGCAACAATATATTGGAAAAACAATGAGGGTGTTTACAGTATTCTCTCTTACAAAGAGAAAGAAAGAAACATGCCTTACATTTCAGTGATGGATTCTAACCTCTACAAAAATATGAAAGAAGATAATTACTTCTATGAAGCCACTCTATCTCAACTCCGCCCTGACACTACATATACATTTCGTATTCAATCCCCAAAACAGAAATGGGATTTTGATTTAGAATTTACTACTGAAGAATACAACACAAAAGTAGAATTACCCAATATAAAAACAGGGACATCAGAAAAAGGTAATTTCATTTTGATAGAAAATGGTGGGAAAAAGTATATGGTTTACACAAGTTACCATGGAACTTGGGCATTAGATTTGAAAGGTAGTGGATATACTGTTACTGAGTATGCACGGTTTATTCCATCTGCTATTCTTCAAGATGAGTTAGAGGCCAGCTTGTTTGGGATTATCTCTCCTGTATATGCAGAAAGTGGAGCAAATTGTAAAACTAATATATCAATAACCAATACTCAATATCTTCCAACTAAGAGCCAAACACAAAGCTTACTTGATCGATTAATTGGAGGCTGTAAAGGACACTATGCACAAGAGTGTTACAGTGATGTATATTGTCAATCTATAGAAGCCGGAGTAAATCCTGCACTTCCAATAACATTGTGGGTCCATGAATCAGCAGGAAGTATGTATGCTAAATATTCTAATGTTCAAGATTTCGGTATAAATGGAGGTGGAGTGCCAAGCAGAGATTTTACAAAACAATTGGAGCGATTGATTTCAGTACAAATGGCTGACGACTATATCTCAGGGTACTGCACAGACAAAGGTATCTCGGAAGAAGAGAGATGGGCTACAAAGTATGCAAGAGGGTACTGTAATGATGAAAATATTGCACATGGGAAAGCATATATCACTGAAATTCGAAATTATTACAACTGGCTAACTGGTGGTACTCTTCCAAGTTGGCCATGGAATGTTTCAAAGAGTTCTAGTGCCTGCGATAGATCCAAACAAGTTACAAACAGTGTGTATAGAGATTGTAATGGAAATCCTTCAGGAACTAATCCACAGCCACCTGAAGATGGCTCTTACTGTTGGTACATTAACCCAAATAATAATGTATGTGAAAAAACTACTAAAAAATACCAATCTTGTGCAAGAGAAGGGATGTTTACATCAGAAGAGAAATGTAAAAATGACCCACTTTGTTACATCAAAGATACTCAATGCCGCTCAACAAGAAGTGTTCAAACTTGTGATGCCTATCATTTACAGAATAAGGCCTTTTCAGATAGTAAATGTACTATCAAATGGAAGTCGGACACCAACCCAGAACCGGAACCAGATCCTAATGTTCCATGTACTGGGAATGACAACATCCCTGGAGAGTCTGATATTAAGGTAGGAGAAACTTGTAAAGATGTCGGTGGATGCGAATGTTTTAAAGGAACAATTAAACCAGAAAATTACCTTAAAGATGTAATGTGTGGACTTGTATGTACCGAACAAAACCCTACACCAAACCCAAATCCAAATCCGAACCCAAGCCCTAACCCTACACCAGACCCCAGTATTCAATGTACTGGAAACGATAACATCCCAGGGGAGTCTGATATTAAGGTAGGGGAAACCTGTAAAGATGTTGGGGGATGTGAATGTTTTAAGGGAACAATTAAACCAGAAAATTACTTTAAAGATGTAGAATGTGGACTTGTATGTACCGAACAAGGTCCTACTCCTCCTCCTGAGGAAAAAACCATTCTTGAAGTTACAGATAAAGATTTGTACTGTAGAAATCCAAAAGGATGTATCTGCTATTGGAATAACAAAACGGTTCAAAAGGATGCCAAAAACGGATTTACTTGCACTACCGATCAAAAAGTTATCAAAACTGAAAGTGTATGTTGTTACTACAACAATTCTCTTTCAATGAGAATGCCTTATGAGTGCTCTGGTGTAATACGCTCAGATATTAGTGCTGAAAATTGTCATATGGAGAGTACTAAATATGTAATTAGGGAAGGAATTAGCTTTATAAGCCCTCTTGAAGTAATTGATGTTGATAATCCACTAGTTCCTAAAAGTGCTTATGACTTAATAAATATATCAGATAAAAGGGTAATAGCCGTGGGAGAATATCAAAGTGGACAATGGGTACATGTTGTTAAATATGAAGAGGGAAGTATAAAAGGAAATGATTTCTCCCTTAAATCGGGCAAATCGTACATGGTTTCTTCTTTACACGAAACAGAATTCTCAGTAAAAGGCTACAGAATCTCTCCATCTAATATCCTTGAATCCGCAGGATGGAACTTAGTACCCTCTTTTGTATTTGACGGAAAAGGCACTACTTCTGTAGATATATTAAAAAATTTAGAATTCAATAAAATTAAACAGATAGGACAATGGCAGAAAGAAAAAGGTCTCTTTGATTACACATTCAAAGATGAAAGTAACTATATCTTTGGAGATTCATTAAAGATTAATCAAGAGGAAGGAATATTTATAAAAGTAGTAAAATAAATTCTTAATCTCTAGCCTGTTTGAGTAGTTTTAGCAGTAGTGCTCCCTGTTCTTCTGTAGCCAAACGAACAACAAAATCCTTGTCCATATATATAGGAACTACTTTAGTCTGGATATACTTACCATCATAAAAATAATGAGTTAATACTAATCCTTGTCTAGTACCTATCCAAATATACTGATCAAAAAAAAGATTTCCCAGTCCATAAAATATCACCCCATCACCATACAACTCATATGTCTGAGGCTGATGAGCTTGTGTCCCAACAACTATATCAGCACCTAAGTCAATTGCTTTTTTAAATGTCCCTCTTTGATCAGGAACCGAAAGAGGTTGATAACAGATTGGATAAATAACATCACCATCTGGATAGGCATAGCACTCTTGGAATTGAAAAGTTGTAATAACAACATCTGCATTCTTTTTAGCTTCTGCAATATCCTCTTTTAACTTACTCTCGGAATATGAATTAGCCCCTGAGATACCATCTCTAGCCAAAGGTCCAATATTGTTGTGAATGGAATCGTAATAGTTATAACCAATAAATGCCAACTTTGTTCCATTAACCTCTTTATATAATATTTTCTTAGCATCTTCTTCATTCAATCCCCCACCGAAATAATCCCAACCTAACTCCTTAAAAGTTTCAATTGTACTTGCACTATACTTAGCTCCATAATCATTGTTATGATTTCCGGTTAACTCTACAATATCTACCCCACTTTTCTTTAAACTCTCAATGTAATTTGGATTTGAACAAAAAGCCATACTTCTTGTAGGCATACAACCTGGAACAAAAGAAACCTCATTAGAAACATGTGTCAAATCAGCATCAGCCAAGAAATCACCAATTTCCTTAGCTGGATAAGCATAGTCCTTAACTTCTTCCATCTTAAAAGCAAGATTTCTCGCTATTGCTACCACACCTCCCATATTTACCTTACTCAGAAAGTCTTCATCAAAAGATGCATTACCCATATTCCTTGCAATAACAGAAAGAATAAACTCGTCCTTTGGTTCAACAGAAGAATAAAAACTAAATTTTACTGACCCCTCTTTATCATCAAGATAATATTTGTTATCAAGAGGAATTATCTTAACCCTAGGATCTAAGTCCTCAAAAGACAACAACGCGATATTCTCATCGCTCTCCTTAAGTTTTTCAACTAGTGCATCTTTCCCCTCTCCTACTACAGTTATCTCTATACCTAGTTTCTTTTCCAAAAATTTCTCTGTTTCAGAATCTAACATAAAAACTTTTTTGCTCTTTAGCTGGTCTAAAGAAATATTTGTAAGAAGGGAATAAAAATGACCTACTGGAATAAAGTCCTTACTAAAAACCTCCTTACTTCCATCCCCTTGTTGCATCCCAACTACAATATCAGCATTTTTCTCGTCAAATTCAAATCTTGGTTTTCCTTCAAAAACTAGCTTACTCAAATTACTCTTCATTGAATTAACAAATTCCTCTGGGACATCATCATTAAAAGATATAGAATAAGTATCATAAATAACTGCACTTTTCCCAAATCTAAAAAGGTTTTCTACAGAATGAATAAAAAGATGTTTGTTCTCCAAAAAAAGAAAAATTGTAGAAAAAAGAAAAGCAAGCAAAATTATCTTAGGAGCAATTCCCTTTGGATTTTTCTTTACTTCACTTTTTCTGTAAGAGCCCCTATCTTTAGGTTTAAAAGTTCTGGAATTACCTTTAGTCGAAGCAGAAATATCTATATTAATCATATGTAATACTATCATAAACCACACTATCACTTAAACTGATTGGCACTATGGGCCAGTCCATGGTATAATATCTATTGGTATTCTAATCTTTTCTATGAACATTTTAAGAATAAACAGTAAAAAAACAGTATCTCTTTTAAGTGGAATCATTTTTGTTGGGCTTTTGTTTCAAACAGTTACTGAAAAGGTCGTTATTACTACTGCGAATGCAGGAACTGCTGATGAAATTTCTCCGATAATAGAAAAAAATGAATTTGAGCATATTTATGATGAATCCGAACATATTTATGAAGACTCCAATCCTATCCCTTTTGTTGTAATAACAGAGGAACAGATTGTTCACGATGAAAAAGTTCAAAAAGTAAGAAAATATTTACAAAGTAGAAATTCTCCCCTATCTCATTACGCTGAAGACTTTGTTAATGGTTCAGAAGAATACGGTATAGACTACAGAATAGTTACTGCCATTTCAATAGTTGAATCTGGTGGAGGGAAGAAGAATTTTATGCCATACAATGCATGGGGATGGGGGAAAAAAGGTTTTAGCAGTTGGTCAGAGGGTATCTGGGCTGTTTCAAAAGGAATTGGAAAATACTACAGTAATGGTCTAACAACTCCAAAATTAATTAGTTACTCTTACTGTCCTCCTTCAGCTGATAGCTGGGCAAGAAAAGTACAAGGTGTGATGAATCTCATTGCTCAATACTAATGTATTAGAGGTATAATCTACTATGTTTCCTCAATCTACTAAATTGCATAATTTTACTGTTACTTTTCTAAACAAAAGTGAGCTGAAAATTCTTGATAAGGAAATCTTTGGAAATGAGATTTACAAAATCAATATTAAAAAGAAAAATCCTTTAATATTTGATATTGGCTCACATATTGGACTTAGTATTCTTTATTTTAAAAAGAATTTCCCTGATTCTAAGATAGTTGGTTTTGAACCCAACCCAAATGTTTTCCCCCTTCTTGAAGATAATATTAAAGGAAATAATATTAGGAATGTTACTCTTTACAATCTCGCACTTTCAAAAAACAATGGAGAAAGAATTCTTTACATAGATTCTTCAGGAGATGGAGCATTCTCTACTTCATCCTTCATACCAAATGCATGGAATGGGAAACAGAAGTCAAGAGGGATAAAAGTAAAGACAGTAAAATTAAGTACTTATATTCACAAACCTGTTGATCTGTTAAAAATTGATACTGAGGGAGCAGAGCTAGAGATTCTTCAAGATCTATATACAAGTAAAAAATTTAATCTAATTAAGAATATTGTTTTAGAATATCATCCAGTCAAAAAATTCGGCTTAAAAAGAGTATTAGAGATATTAGAAAATGAAGGCTTTACAATTAATACAAAAGAAGACATGAACGGAGATGAGGGATTAATCTTTGTAATAGGAAATAAAAGTCCCAAATAATTTTGAGATGAGAGTACTTTCTGAGTAGAATATTTTGTTTAGCTCTCTAAATAATTTCTTACTATCATGCCTGACCAAACTTCTTTCAAGCTTATCTCCCTTCTCTCTAACAACAGGAGCTGTTGCTACCAAATCAGCTCTAATGATTTTTGCTTTTGTTTCTTCGGCCGATAAATCATCCACAATTATATGCTCACCCTTCTTAAGATATCTCTCATACGCCTTAGTTGGAATTTTTCCATTATTAATTAAGAAATAATCAACATCTCGACCTATATACCTTTCAACAATTTTTAGATATCCAGATTGAGTAAGATTTCTTGTTTGCCCTTTCTTGCTCATCAGGTTCCCGATGCAAATTATCTTAGCCTTACTCTTTTGTATACTTTGCTTTATCCCATCAACAACAATGTTTGCCAAGGTTGTAGTATACAAATCCCCAGGGCCTAAGATAATATAGTCAGCTTTCTCAATCGCCCTGATAGCATTCTCATTCGCTTTAGCTGCAGGTTTTAGATAAATTCTCGTAATATTTCTATCATCTTCAGGCTCATCAATTAAGTGCTCCCCTTCTATCACCTCTCCATTCTCATACTCAGCAACCAATCTTGAATCATCTAATGTAACTGGGATTATATCCCCTTTAATTGAGAAAATTGTTTTAAACATCTCAATTGCTTCTACCTCACTTCCTAATATATCGGTCATAGCAACCATCAGTAGATTTCCTAAAGTATGACCTTTAATACCCTCACCATTTGAAAATCTATACATAAACAATTTTCTTAAGACCTCGTTACTTCCAATATCATATAGTGCTATCAGTGATTTTCTAATATCGCTTAATGGAAGTAAACCAAATTCATCTCTCACCACCGCATTACTCCCTCCGTCATCCATCATCCCTACTATCACAGAGAGATTTAAATCCTTATGCTTTTTGAGCCCTTCTATTACAACTGTACTTCCTGTACCTCCTCCAATTAGAAGAATATTCATAGGTCAAGTATATCATTTTTATGGTATAATGTAGCATTAAGATAATATTATTCTAGTATGAATTTCAAGATTGGTTCAAAAGTTTTTTATCCATCACACGGAGCAGGTTGGATTAAAGGAGAAAAAGAAATTGAGTTTAATGGAGAGAAGAAAAGATACTTTGAGTTTGAACTAATTACGAATCTACTTAGCATATCTACACCAGTAGATAATGTTGACAACTTAGGAATCCGCCCTGTACTTCCTAAAAAAGAAATAATAGAAAAAATTTCTATCCTTAAAAAAAATCCGTCTCTTGATCCTAAGATGAAAGATTTCAATTTAATGTTAAATACTTTTAAAGAGCTTGAAGAAAGCTCTTCAATTGAATCTTCAATAAAAATTATTCAATACTGTAACCATGTTAAAAAAATTAGAGAAATGGAAGGAAGATTAATTCCTGTAAGTATTGAAAAACAACTTGAGAATGCAATAAAGAATATCGTCGGAGAATTGGCAGTATCTTCTGGTACTTCTCTAAAGTCAGCGTCAAAAAATTTCAGTGATATCACTGGCATTAAGGTAGAAATAGGAAAAGATTAGTCCTCCGGAAGATCTCCAATTTCGTTCAAAATACATTCCATTTTGTTTACTTGCTCAGAGAATGTTAACTCATCATCATACTCGTCTCCTAGTTCAACTAATACTCTCCCAAGAAGTTCTTCTGTGGTAGCATTTTCTGAATGCACATCTAAAAGTTTAGCTACCTGGATAATCTTTCTCTTCTTTTCATCCATATTTATGGATAATTCTTCCCCAGAAGCATGTTGATTGGTAGTGTCTTTTTCTGACATATTGATAAATATTAATTTAATAGATACTTATTCCTATTTTACTACCTAAAACTTCAATTTCCATATCTACCTCTTTAATTTCATTAATTACCACATTCTTTGCATTAAAAGCAGAGAAATTGTTATTAATATACTCTTCAAAAACCTTTTTTGTAGAACTATCCTCTATATTTAAATACAGGGTAATTAAATCTCCAACCTTCAAACCTTTTTTCTTCCTATAATCCTTGTATCTTCTCATAAATTCATTTATCAATGCTTCATTCTTTAACTCACTTGTAAGATTACAGTCGATTGTGATTAAATTTTCTTTCTCACCTTCGGAAAAGATATTCTCTCCAGAATCCTGCTTGTCAGAGAAAATAATCTCTTTAACATTTAACTCATCTTTAATAATTTGAGATAGTTCTGAATCCTTAACATTAACAAATGCCCTACACAAAGGTCGTCTAAGATTAAGCTTTGCCCTCTCTCTTATCTTCATACCATTTGAGGTAATCTTTCTTACTAATTCCATTTCCTCAAGTATCTTTTCATCTATCTCTTGCTCATTGGCTATTGGGAAATCTGTCAAATGTACAGATTCTTTACTGTCTATACCAAGATTTACAACAATATTTTGATAAATTACTTCTGAGATATAAGGGATGAATGGAGCCAATAGCTTTGACAAAGTCATGAGAGAGTAATGGAGTGTACCTAATGCATTTACATCACCCTCTTTAAATCGTGTTCTGCTTCTTCTAATATACCACTGTGATAAGTCTTTACAGTACTCTTCTATATCTCTCGATGCAGTGGCGATATTAAAAGAATCTAGAGACTTGGTAACATTAACAACTAATTTTTTAGTTTCAGAAACTAACCATCTATCCATCAAATTAGTTACTTTTTCAAGATCAAAGTCTTCATAGTTCCAATTATTCAATTGGGCATAAGTTACAAAATAGTTGTATGTATTCCAAAGCTGTATGTAGAATCTTCTTCTAACATCTTCTAGTGTTTGCCAACCAAATCTCATATTTGCTCCGATAGATGCAGATGCATAATTCCACCTTAAAATATCAGAACCAACCTTGTTTGCAGCATCATCAAATTTTACATAATTGGGCTTTGTTTTACTCATTCTTTCATTTTTTTCATCCCTTAATTCTGCAAAGCACATAACCTCTTTGTAAGGAACTCTCTTTTCAAGAACTGTCCCAAAAACAAGCATAGAGTAAAACCATAATCTTACTTGTTCAATCATTTCCGTTATGAAGTCAGCAGGATACCATTTCTCCCAATACTTTCTATCTTCAAGATATTTTAGTGTAGAGAATGGGACTACTCCTGCATCTAACCAACAGTCACCAACATCAGGGACTCTTTTAACATTTTTTCCACACTTTGGACATTTAATTTCTATCTCGTCTATCCAAGGTCTATGAATATCTTGCAACTTATCAACTAATTCTGGCCTTACTGCAAGTTCTTTCAACTCTTCAAGACTTCCAACTACATGCAAATGATTACAGTTAGAACACTCATAGAATGGTAACGCAAGACCATAGAATCGTTTTCTACTTATCATCCAATTGCCCATACTGTCCAACCATCCAAGCATTCTTTTCCCAACATATTCTGGATGCCATTTCACTGAATTGACCTGCTCTTTCAACTCATCCTTTATCTTTAACACATCAAGGAACCAGTTGTCTTCCAACCTAAACAAACATTTTGTATGACACCTCCAACAGTGAGGATAACTATGCTCATATTCTTCTACTTTGAAAAGTAGCCCCTTTTTCTTAAGGTCATCAATTACTTCATCTGCTACATCATGTGCATATTTACCATCCAAGTTACCAAAACCAGATGTAAAATGTCCTGTCGTATCAATTGGAGAGATGATATCAGATTTCAATTTCATACCAAGCTCAAAGTCTTCTTGTCCACAACCAGGAGCAATATGTACTACTCCACATCCCGTTTTTGCATCAACCAAATCCCATTCAACAATACTATGCTTAATTCCTTTCTGTGCGGGGATATCAAGCAAAGATTCGTATTCTCTACCCAATAACTCTTTGACATCAATTTCTTCATATTCTTTGATATTTAATCTCTTTGCACCATCTACTCCTAAATACACCATCTTCCCATCAATATTCGTTTTCACATACTTGAGCTTAGGATTAACTGCCAAAAGAACATTTGATGACAATGTCCACGGAGTAGTTGTCCAAGCCAGTATATATTCATTTGTATTACTCTTCTCTTCTGATTTTAATTTGAAGAAAACGTAAACAGACTTATCTTTCACCATCTCATATCCATCCGCCTGCTCGTGCTGAGAGAGCCCTGTCTCACATCTCGGACACCAAGTAGTTGCAGACCTATCTTTGTAAAGAAGTCCTCTCTCATAACAAACTTTCAGGAAATGCCAAATATATATATTATTCTGCTTAGACATTGTGTAGTAGCTATTATCCCAATCCATAAACATACCAAGCCTTTTTGACTGCTCCGTTTGAACTTTAGAGAACTTGTTTACCCTCGCAATACACGCATTAGTAAAATTGTCTAAACCAAAATTTTGAATATCCTTTTTACTATTAAAACCCAAATCCCTCTCAACTCCAACCTCAACCCAAAGACCTTGACAATCAAAACCATTCTGAAATCTTTGCTCGAAACCCTGCATATTCTTATATCTTTGTACAATATCCTTGTAAGTTCTTCCCCAAGCATGGTGTACACCCATTGGATTATTAGCTGTAATTGGACCATCTATAAAAGAGAAATGCTTTGGAGATTTCTTGTTTTTTTCAAGATATTTTTTCTCAATTTCCTTCTCTTCCCAAAAGGTCATAATTTGATTCTCCATTTCAACAAAATCTTGGGTTGCATTGACATTTTTTAGTCCAATATTTTTCATCAAAATAAATAATAAAATAAAAAGCCCCCTTACAAATAGTTAGAACCTTTCTAACCACTCGCAAAGGGGCGAATAAATCCGCGTTACCACCCTACTTCAGAGTATTATTTCTAATACTCCCTTACAACCTAATACGGTTTGGGATTCTACTAAATATATAAAATATATCTTTCTTTCCCTAGCTCCCCAGTGATTACTGGTTCATCACTTTTAAATTATATCACAAACAAGAGTTTAAAAAGGATATTCCTCAAATTCCTTAGCTTGTTTTATCAATCCATAAATTGTCTTTAATATTTCTGGATCTGGTTTTCTTTGCTCAATATACTCCTTAACCTTTTTAGAAATCTCCTTGCTCCCAAGATATCTCATTCTTTGAACTTTTGAAAGGTCTTGCTTAAGAGAAAAATGTCCTTTTAAATCTTTGAAATATGGGAATTTTTTCTGTGCCTGATTTAAAGTTGTGAGAAGAGTTCCCTCCTTATTGGAATCATATAAAGAGAATTTCATAAATGTAATCGAACTAAAACTGTTTCCTCCAGGAGACTCTTTTAAAACATGTCTTGTAATATAAAAATTGCTACCCAACTTACTCCCTTCCTCAACTTCTTGATGAAGCATAATTAACCCCAAGTTATGATCAAAGTAGTGACCTCCTACAGGGATATAGTGGCCCTGCCTACTCTCTTCTCCTTCTGAAAATACCAATTCACTCTTTCTAACATCTGCAATTGATTCGTTTATCCTGGGTCTCATATTTTCCATTCTTTGCAAAGAATCAAAAGCTCTTCTTTCCGCTATAACTTCAACAAGAGGTTTTACTTTTTCATCTAATTCAAGGGAATTAATATAGTTAATTGTATTTGTATGCATAGTAATATCAGTAGAAAAACCTTTATGTAGATTATCATTTGCAAATTCATCAAAACTTGGTTGATGTTCAGTAGGCATAGTCTTTTCCAATTAATTTATTACCTTATGTTTATTATACTACAACCACATTCTCTATTATATATAGCTGTTGCTATCAATAACTTGTATATATGATTCTCAAATAATTCTATGAAGTGGAAAGAAAGAACACATTGCCGGACCTAGATTCGAACTAGAATTAACGGTTCCAGAGACCGCCGTCCTACCATTAGACGATCCGGCAATAACTGTTTGTGATTATACCATTTTCGAGATGTACGAGATATATTTATCTAACCTCTGCATAACCTTTTCTTCTCCTAAAACCAACATCACTTGGTAAAGATTAGGACTCTTGGTCCTACCTGTAATTGCAACCCTTAAAACCATTGCCACATCACCAACTGTTCCTTTAAACTTCTCTTTGTTTGCTTCATATTCTTTTCTATCTGTACTAAAACCTAATTTCTTTGACAATTCCTTAACCTTCTCAAACCACTCAACCTCGTTATCTTTAGTTGAATATATTTTTTTGTATTCTGATACTATTTCCTTCTGAATTTCTTTACTTACCATCTCTAGAATATCCTCATACTCCCCTATAAACAATTCATCAAAGAACAGTGCTAATTGCTCTTTACAATCCTCAAATTTCACAATATCTTTTCTAATCTTTGCTCCACTCCTTTCAATATTAAAAATGCTAATGCAATACTCTTTGTTTTCTAAAAGCAATTTCTCAATTTTACTGTCATGTAATTTTGCCCATTCAAGACAGTTCTCATAAACTTGTTGTGCACTCAGTGTAGAGATGTAGTCCTTACACATATCACTTAGCTTAACAATATCAAAAAGGGATCCTGCTTTATTAAATTTCTCTATCTTTAAAACAAATTCATTGTGAGATTTATCAGGATTTTGAATCCTCCAATCAGAGAAATTTGAATTGGCCAAATTAAGCAAATATTCAATAACTGCTTCCTTCGGATATCCATGATTGATATAAAAGGAAACATCCGCTTCTGGATCTTTTCTTTTACTTAGTTTTCTTTTACTCTTCCCCTCATGGTCAACTTTCATAAGTGGGGAGAAGTGTGCATAAGGAATCTGTTCTAACCCAAGCTTTTGAAAAATCTCAAAGTGCAAAGGTACTGAAGGGAACCACTCATCTCCCCTTGTAACAAGGGTAATTCCCATTAAAGTGTCATCTATCGGATGTGCAAAGTGGTATGTTGGAAAGCCATCAGATTTTAACAAGACTGCATCCATATCATTCTCTCTTAGAGTGACTTTACCTTTAATCAAATCTATCATCTCAAAAGTATTATCTATACTCCCAGTAGAATACAATCTAATTACATATGGAGTACCTTTGTCCAACTCCTTCTTTATTTCCTCCAGACTTGCATCCCTCCATTTTGCCCATTTACCATAATAACCGGTCCTAACACCCAAACTCTCCTGCTCTTTTCTAATCGATATCAACTCCTCTTCTGAAATAAAGCAGGGATATGCATTTCCTTTCTTCACAATTTCTTTTGCAAAAGTTTTGTAAATATCTAATCTTTGACTCTGAATATATGGTCCATACTCACCCTTTTGATTTTTATCATCACTTGGTCCTTCATCAAAGGAAATTCCAAATCCTTTTAAACCATTAACTATCATAGTTACACCATCCTCAACCTCTCTTTTCTTGTCTGTATCTTCAATCCTTAGTATAGCTAAACCCCCTGATTGTTTTGAGAGTTTTGTACAAATCATTCCTGTATACACACTCCCTATATGCAAAAAACCTGTAGGGCTTGGAGCGAATCTTAATATCATCTCTCCATTCTCAATATTTCTTTTTGGATATCTTTCAAAAAGATCCTCAACAGATGTATTGTGATTTGGAAAAAGTAAATTTGCCAACTCCTGATTCTCTTCAGCTGTTCTCATATTTATTTTTTTATTAGAAGTTAATTGATAGAAATCCAATTTATGGTAATATTATATCATGACATTGACAGAAGCATCCTTTTGGACAAAAAGATTTGGAATAATTGCCGCTGTAGCAGTAATGATTGTATTTATTATCATTCTCCTTGTTGTTTCTGGAAACAAACCAACAGTTCCACAAGAGTATCTATCTGCAAACTTTGGCTGTACAGAAACTGCAGAAGAATTTCTAGAAAAAGCTAAAATTACAATACCAAGTTTAGAAATTGACCCTGAATCAATTGCTCAGTTTGAGGAATTAACTAAAACAGGAAAAATCAATGTGCTCCCTTCTGTGATTAATGTGTACAAATTTGAAAATCCTTCTCAATCTTGGACATCAGAAACAAATGCAACAATACTAGCAGGAAAACTTGGTTTTGATAAAGAGAAGATAAATAAAGAAGATTTAGGCTATTACAAATGGAGAGACAATATTAACAAAAGAACATTAGTAGTAAATGCAAAGAATTTGAATTTCGTCCTTGAGACAGATATTGCAAAAATAAATGAAACAAAAAAGCTAGGTGTCGTACCAGATGAAAACAGTGCAAAATCTACAGCTTTGAATGTATTAAACCTTACTGGTTTACTTAATTTCAAAGATGAGTTTTCCACAGCTAATATGACAGTAACATATATTGATATTGACCTTGATGGAACATTTAAAAAAGCATCATCCCAAGCTGATGCAGAATTAGTTAGAGTAGACTTTGTAAGAGAGCGCTCAATGATAACATTCTCCACAGAATTAGCTGGTGCAGAAGAAATGGTTAAGGAGTTTTCAAAGATTACAAACAAAGAGCCAAAAATTACAAAGAAAACAATAAATGACAAAGCCGTAGAGTTCTATACATACGATACACCTATTGTTTTAGATAATTACAGAGTTTCAAATATCTCTGTATGGATTGGGAATCAGGATAAAGATAGCAAATTAACCAAAGGTCTAAGCTCAACTTATCGTATAGAATTCATATATTGGCCAATTTCATATGACCCATGCGGGACTTATCCATTAATTCCAACTTCTACCGCTGTAGAAGAAGTGAAAAAAGGAAATGGTAGTATTACCTATCTGTATGAAGACAATGGGGATTACAT
The DNA here is from genome assembly GCA_040773125.1 of Candidatus Dojkabacteria bacterium. Taxonomy (GTDB): domain Bacteria; phylum Patescibacteriota; class Dojkabacteria; order SC72; family SC72; genus UBA5232. The sequence goes on along the minus strand of JAXGWV010000003.1, from coordinate 4,190 downwards.
AGCAGGATATGTACAGAAAAATGTTAAAACTTTCCGAATTATCAATGATGTACGACTTTTCTACTACGAATCTCCTGAGGAGTTAAATTTCTTGGTTCCAATATATCTAATCTCTGGGGAAGCAGTTTTCGCTGATGGAACAGATGGTGAGTTCAATATCTATTACCCTGCAATCGATTACAACAATCTAAAAGACAAAATAGTAATCAAACAGGAAACTAACACAGATAATAATAGTTCTTTCCTATAATTAACTTTTAGTATATAATTCCCTCTCATGAAAAGAACATTGCTTGTTGATTTAAAGAATAAAATTGGAGAAGAAGTAAGGATAAGGGGAAGTGTTGAAACAATTAGAGACCAAGGGAAAATAATTTTCTTCATCATTAAAGATAGAAGCTCATCCGTTCAAGCTGTGTGCTGGATAGGAAATGGAGAGGAACTGTTTAATACGGCAAAAGAAGTTAGTAGTGAATCAATCGTAGATATAACTGGAATTGTAAAAGAAGCAAAACAGGTAGCTGCTGGGTATGAATTAGAAATTAAGAGCCTAGTAATAGATTCTCTTGCTCAAACACCCCTTCCAATAGTTATTGAGGAAGAGCATTCAGACAATCTTACAGCATTAAATAAGAGATTGGATTATCGATGGATAGACCTAAGATCTAAAAAGAATCATTTAATGTTAGAGGTTGCAACAACAATGACCAAGGCATTAAGAGATTTCTGTCTTGAAAATGATTTTGTTGAGATTCAAGCTCCACGAATTATCGGTGCAGCAAGTGAAGGAGGAGCAAATGTTTTCGAGGTTAAATATTTTGACAGAAAGGCATACCTAGCTCAATCTCCTCAATTTCACAAACAGATGGCAATGGCTTCAGGGTTTGAGAGAGTATTTAATGTTGGACCCGTTTTTAGAGCCGAGAAATCTTTTACAACAAGGCATTTAACTGAATACACAAGTTTTGATGTAGAGATGTCATATATTGATTCCTTTCTTGATGTTTGTGAGTTTGAAGAATCAATGATTACACATATGCTTAAAGAGGTAAAAGAAAAATACGGAAAAGAAATCAATACTCTTTTTGGTGTTGATGTTGTCATTCCAAAAGATAAATTCCCATATTTAACTGTTGAAGAAGCAAAAAAGAAATTAGCAAAGGCTGGCATACCTAGTAAGGATGATGGAGATTTCTCCCCAGAGGAAGAAAGGGCGATTGGCGAAATAATGGAGAAAGAAACTGGGAGTGAGTTTATCTTTATGACAGATTATCCGCATAGACAGAGAGCTTTTTATCATATGAAAAACCCATTAAATCCTACACTTGCACTAGGATATGACCTCTTCTGGAAAGGCGTAGAAATTACAACAGGTGCACAAAGAGAACATAGGTATGAGGAGTTGAAAAACAATGCAAAAGAAAGAAATATCCAAGAAGAATCTTTACAAGATTACTTTGACTATTTTAAATATGGTTGCCCTCCACATGGTGGATTTGCAATTGGAACAGAGAGACTCTTAATGAAACTTTTAGACTTAGGGTCTGTGTTAGAGACAGCATATCTTCCAAATACACCAAATAGATTGGGAAAATTGTTGGCAAGTCAGAAGAAAAACTAAACTACCCTTCTGAGAATCTCCACTCTTTTACATTAAATTGGACACTCTCATTCCCATTCCATATGTTTAAATCAGGATATCCTACAACATCAATTATCGAATCTTTCTCAATTTCATCTTTATCCTCTCCTGCACCAAAAAGAATCAGTGTTAACAAATCTATTCCACTACCCTTTACAATTAATTTTAAATGATTCTCTTCTTTCCCCATCACGGTTTTCCTGTAGACAACTAAATTCCTTAAGCAAATTGTTGGTCTTGGGTTTCCATATCCAAATGGCTCCAACAAAGACAAATCATCTATCAATTTTTTGTTTACCTTATCTGACTCCAATACCAAATCTACATTCAATTTAGAGAGAAGCATCTTATCTGTTATTTCTTCCTCTGCATATTTCACAAACTCCCTAACAAATTCATCAATTGAGTCTAATTTCGCAGTAAAACCTGCTGCTAGTTCATGCCCACCGAATCTCTCCAAATATTTGTCAAATTTGCTAAGGGCTTCTGTAATATTAAAACCTTGAATACTTCTTGCAGAACCTTTTACCAAATCACCATTCTGAGTAGCAACAATTACAGGTACATGAAATTCCTCAAGAAGTTTCCCTGCAACCAAACCTATTACTCCCTCATGCCAATCTTGTCCTAGAATAAACAAAACTTTAAATTTTTTCTCTGGAATCTGATCCTCAGCCTGTTGCTTAATCTCTTGAGTAAGCTTCTGTCTTTGGAAATTTAAATCGTCTAGTTCTGCAGATATCTCATTACAAGTTTTTTCGTTATTACTAACAAGAAGTTTTACTGCATCCATCGGAGAACCAATTCTACCTGCTGCATTTATTCTTGGACCAATTAGATATCCCAAGTGGTATGAATTGATATCCTTAAAGTTAATCCCTGCTCTAAGACAAAGTTGCCTTAATCCTTCTCTACTGCCTGAGGCAATTTGTTTTAATCCGAAACTTACAAAAATTCTATTCACATCTATCAATGGCATTAAGTCAGTAACAGTAGCAAGTGCTACTAAATCTAAACCTTTACTATCAGGAGTTATCTTGTAATCCATTCCTACCTGTCTTCGAATTTCTTGAATAAGAAGAAAAACAACTGCTGTTCCACAAATCTGAGGAAAAGGATACTCATGAGTAGGAAACATCTGATGAACTAATGGATAGCTAAGTTTCGGAGAGATATCCTCTGGGGGCTGGTGATGGTCGGTTATGATTACTGAGAGATTCTTTTTTTGATATTTTTTAATTAACTTTTCATCTCTAACTCCACAATCAACAGAAATTAGTAGTTCCCCTCCTAACTCCAAAACATCTTCTAATGAATCCTCTGTTAAACCATACCCCTGTTCAATTCTGTTTGGGATATATGGTATTACATCAACTCTTTTACTTAAAAAATCAGAAAGCTCTCTGTACAAAAAATCCCAAAGGAGTGAAGTTGCACATATCCCATCAGAATCAAAATCTCCATGTATTACAATCTTCTTCCCTTTATTTACGGATTCTATTATCAATTCAGCAGCCCATTTACTATCAAAGAGATTTCTTGAATCAGGTATATTCTCTAATAGGGGATGAAGAAAAGATTTTGAATCCTCAATATTCCTACTATTTAGAATGTATCCTAAAATATCATTATTTTTTATCTCTTTTGGAAGATTCCAATGTCCTTTACTTTTCAGACTCATTTTTAATTAACCTCTCAATTAAATCCCAATCGAAACCTTTTCTAAGCAAGAAATCTATTTTCTTTCTGTCTTCTTTTAAAAGTTTACTCTCACCATATTTCTTCTGAAATACTCTTTTGAGGATATCATATTCATCTTTAATGAGTTCATCAACAGTCTGTTCGGCTAAATCTTTATTAATTCCCTTAGAGATTAATTCTGATACAATTATATACTTCCCTCTCGGTTTATTTTTTACCCTAGAAAGTACAAATTGTTCTGCAAACTCTTTATCGTCAATATATGAATAGCTTTTCAGTTTTTCTATTACAAAATCGACTATCTCCTTTCCTAACTCTTTGCTCAAATCGTCAAACCAAACCCCCTTCTTTTTGTACAAAAGATTAGTTAAATATGCCCTAATCTGTTTTTCACTTTTAATTGCTCTTGAAATATATGTAACAGCCCTATTAAATATCCTCTCTGTTAAATCATCATGAAGGATTTTGTTGAATTCCTCATCATCAAGTTCTTTCCCAACAAAAAGATTAAACTTTGCAACAGTATTCAGTGAGAGACCACAAGCAAACTTGTTATCTAAAAACATATTTACTCTCTCAGTATTCCTCTCTTGGGTTACTAGCTTAGTAATCTTCATTTCATCTTAGCCCTAACATCCTTCTCAATCTTGTCTCTCAATTTCTTATCCTTTTTAAGTAATTCTATTGTACTTTCTCTTCCCTGAGCTAATTGTTGATCACCATATTTCATCCAAGCTCCTGACTTCACAACAATTCCAGTTTCAATTGCAGCATCAAGAATACTACTCTCTTTATCTATTCCAAAAGGATATATCATATCAAATGTTGCTTCTTTAAAAGGAGGTGC
>JAXGWV010000002.1:0-42295 GCA_040773125.1 Candidatus Dojkabacteria bacterium | reverse complement strand
CTTACAAGACTTATCTATAAAGCAGTACCGGCTGCTGATAAATCTATTAATAAGAACCCTTCTCGCAGGGTCTTTCAGGCCCTGCGAATCGTGGTAAACGATGAGTTGGGAAGCTTAGAAAAAGGTTTAGATAATTCTTTTAAGGTCTTAAATCAGAATGGAAGACTCTCTGTTATTACATTCCATTCATTAGAAGACCGGATTGTTAAAAATTATTTTATTGACAAATCGAGAAGCGGAGAGGGGAGGATGCTTTTTCAAAAATACATTGCCCCAACCGATGATGAGAAAAGAAAAAATCCTCGCTCCGCTTCTGCTAAGTTACGAACATTAATTAAGAACTAACAACTTAAATGCGAATATTAAACAAGGCATCAAAAAACATCGCTACAAGTATATTCGTTTTAAGTCTTGTTCTATTTGTCCTTTGTCAATTGATTATTAATTCAATTTTGGCACCTCTTGGTACCGAACTCCAAAGCTTAAATGGAGAAAAGAATTATTTAATTGAGGAGAACAGAGGAATGGAAGAGGAGATAGCAAAGAGTGGATCTATAATGGTTATTCAAAAATTAGCTGACAAAACGTTATCACTATCACCCTCCAACAAAAAGACTCTGATCTATCTCCAAGAAGAAGCAATCGTTGCAACTAAGTAGATATGACAAGTCTTACTCATCTTCACAAAGCAAATATTGGAAGAACTCAAAGTAAGAAAAACAAAATTAAGACATCCTCGTCAAATGCCAAAACTCTTATGTACATTATTTCCCTTTTTGCTTTTATCATAATATTCCAAACTTTTAGATGGCAAATATTGTATGCAGAAAAATTCAAAGACCTTTCTGAAGAGCAATACAAGTCAACTCAAATATCAATTGCCCCAAGAGGAAAGATTTCAGCTTCAGATGGAACAATTCTCGCAGTAGATGAACCCGTCTGGAATATTTATGCTACATTAAGTAACAATGAAGAAGAAAGAGAGATGTTTTTTAAAGAAAAGGAAAAATTTGTCTCAGAAGTCTCAGGTATATTGGGAGTTGAACGAGAAGAGATTAGTTCAAAACTAACTGACGATTTTGTCTATGCTCCATTAAAAAAACAGGTGTCAACAGAAAAGAAAAAAGCTTTGGAAAATGCCGAAATCTTCGGAAAAAACACTCAAGGTTTTGGCCTATATTTTGAACGAGAGGAAAAAAGAATATATCCTAATGATACACTGGCAGCACATGTACTAGGTTTTATTGGAAAAGACAGTGAGGGGAAAACAATTGGACAATACGGTATTCAGGGTTATTATTTCGGAGATATCAATGGAAGATCAGGATATACCTATGAAGAGAAAGATTCCTACGGAAATGTTATTTTAACTTCCGAATATCAACCAATATTACCAAGGGAGGGAAAAGATTTTGTATTAACTCTAAAACCAAATCTACAAAGCAAAGCAGAAAAAATCCTTGAAGAAACAGTAAGAAACACTCGTTCAAAAAGTGGAAGTGTAATTATCATGGATCCTAAAACGGGAGCTATTCTGGTGATGGCCAATTTCCCAACTTACTCACCTGGAGAGTACTGGAGAGTACCAGAAGCTTCAATCCTGAAAAACAAAGCTGTTTCAGATGTATACGAATATGGCTCGATCCAGAAACCACTAACTGTCGCGATAGCTCTTGAATCGAAAGTGATTGATAAAGATTTTAAGTGTGATGACAGTACAGGTTTTTTAGATTTATACAAAGTAACAGGATATGATGATTTAAAAGGATCAAAGGTTTATACATGGAACCTAAAACCTGCTGGAGTTATTGATATCGCGGATATATTTCGTACATCCAACAATCCATGTGCTGCCCAAATTGCTTTAAAAGTAGATGCTCAAAAGTATTATGCAAAATTACAAGAATTTGGGCTTGGTAAATTTATCGGTATAGGATTACAAGATGAATCTACCAATTACCTTAAACCTTTTGATTACTGGACAAAACTAGATATAATAACTTCTGCCTTTGGACAGGGTATATCCGCTACTGCTCTACAGGCGATTTCTGCTCAAAGTGCTTTTGCAAATGATGGGATACGAATGAGACCATATATTATTGAACAAATAATCGATGAAAACGAGACCATTTCCATAAAACCACAGGTACTCTCTCAACCAATTTCCAAAGAAACAGCACGAATTGTTAAAGAAGCAATGGGTGTTGCAGTAGACAGGGGAATGTTGGGTGGGATGGTAAAAGAACTGAAATCTTATTCTGTAGCAGCCAAAACAGGAACAGCACAGATAGCAAACACTGAAAAATTGGGGTATAAGAGCGATTACACCAATGATACAGTAGTAGGGTTTGCTCCTATAGAGAACCCCAAAATGATTATGCTTGTAAGGCTTGAGGAGCCTCAAACAGCAAGTTTCTCAACCTTAACTGCTGCACCTTTATGGGAAAAAATATTTCTTGCAATTGCTGATGACCTAGAAATTCCCAAAAGAAATTGAGATAATAAAGCAATAATTTATTTCTTAGAAATATGAACCAAGAACTTAAAAGGAGTATAGAACTACTTTTTGTTTCCACGATTGTTTCAGCTATATTTGCCCCAATTATGATTTCCATCCTCTACAAATTTAATCAAGTTAGTGGAATTAAGAAATCAAAGATTGGTGCTACCGATGGAGATAATACACTCTTTATGAAGATAATGAAAACAACTACAACAAATGGAACTCCTAATATGGGTGGACTTATTATTTTAGTCATAGTCCCATTAATAATTCTTCTGTTCTTACCTATGACAGAGGTCCTAAAAGTGTTTTTGATTGGTTTTATCCTATTCGGAATCTGGGGACTAATTGACGTAGTCGTTTTCACAAATGGATTTAAGAACAATGAGAAGATGAAAGCTTTTCAGGAGACTTTTGAATGGCGTCTTGGGAAGTTAATCTTCTCCATTTTCCTTAATATTGGTGTAATGCTACTTCTGTACAAAACAGGATATATTGAGAAATTAAATTTTACAAGCAATCTGGCTGTAAACTTTACTCCAATTATCGCAATACTTAGTGGAGTTGTGGGGCAGTTTGCTATTTATTCGGCAGAATTAACTGATGGAGCAGATGGATTAATGATTGGAATTATGACAATCATTACAATCTTTTTTTCTTTTTTACTTGTTTTACAAGGACAGTATGAATTTCTGCCCATTTTATTTATAATCCTCGGTGTTGAGATTATAGATTTATACTTCAATATTCCTCCTGCAAGATTCTGGAATGGTGGACCAGGAGCTATGCCTCTTGGTTTTACAATGTTTTTTATCGCATTAGTTACAAACAATTTGATTCCTTACATATTCATGTCACTAATAACATGGATAATTATGCTATCTAGCTTTATCCAAATGGTAAGCCTTAGATTTTTCAACAAAAGGGTTTTTAAAATCGCTCCAATTCATCACCATTTTCAGGCAAATGGATGGCCACAATACAAAGTTGTTATGAGATTTTGGTTGTTCACCCTTGCTACAAGTATTGTAGGCTTTTATTTGGGAATCATTTAATTGCTACTTACACTCTACAGATCCATTGTTGCAAGAGCATAATTTACCCTGTTCTTGAGCACTAAAAGTATCATTCCCTCCATAAAGAATTCCATTATACACACAGGAATTAAGAAGATTAGAGCTTCCATCTTCCCCTATGTATAATATTTCGAAATTTTCGTCTACCAAAACATCAGAATTACTTAATTCAAAAGTGTTAGAAACTAAACAATTTTTTGTGTAAACACCTTCCTCAAAGGCTGTAATAGTAAACAATTGTAGTTTGTTTTCTTCAATTTGATAATAAGCTGCCTGATTTGGAGCTTCATAATCTTTCGTACACCAAACCTCCCTTTCTATTACTACCCTTAATTTGTCACCATTTTGTGTGACATCTACTGTCCTAACATTTGAGAATAAGGGTTTCTCAGAAACTAGTGTGTTTTGAAATTTGTAAGTAAAAGAAAGATTATCAGTTAAATATGTAGATTGTGTTAGGTTATCCGAAACCGCATCATCATCACAAATCAACAATCCTTCCGAAGAACATATGCAATTTTTTCCATCTTCTGAAATTGAATCACCAACTGAAACAATTTTCCCATTGTAATTACATTGTGACAACCTAGAGGATTCAATAAGTTTGTATGCAACAACACCTACTGAAAGTAAGAAGATAAAAACGGTAATAAGCAGCATCCAATTCGAACCTGATTTTTTTCCCATCTCTTTAATATTTTACCATATTATGATTTTAAAAAGCATCAAATAATATTTTTCATTTCTATGGTAGAATACCCCTATGCATGATTCACACATTCATTTAGCTATGGAACCCCTAAAAGGCAACTATCAAGATGTTATCGATCTGTTTCTTCGTGATAATGGAAAGTATATTCTTACACAAGGGACTGATTTAGTAGACTTTGACGACAATTTCCAAATTGCAGAGAAAATTAACAAATTGCACCCGAATACTGTTCAAGTTGCCATAGGACTACACCCTACATTCTTTGAAGAGATTACTCTCTCTCTTGGAATACAAGAGGAAATTTTTGAGAAGTGCCAAAAGAAAATGGTTCTGTATAATGAGATTTTTAACAAGAAAAAAGATGAAATCTCCGCAATTGGAGAGTGTGGTCTTGATTATTACCAATTTTCCTTAAATAAAGAATATTCCGAAGATCAAAAGGAGCAATTAAAAGAAGTGCAAAAAATTATGTTTAGAAATGAAATTCGGTTAGCTACTGAGAACTCATTACCAATGAGTATTCATTCAAGAGATATTAATGGAAGTAAAGAGTGTCTTGCAGATACAATTAGGATAATTGCTGAAGAAGGGAAGGGTACTGTTAGAGGCTCTTTTCATAGCTACACAGGCAACATTTCACAACTTCACCAGATATTAGATCTTGGGTTTCATATTGGCTTCAATGCGATAATCACTTACAAGAGTGGAGAAAGTGTTAGAGAAGTACTTAGAGAAACCCCTCTTGATAGAATTCTTTTTGAAACAGATGGACCATTTCTTCCTCCACAATCTGTTAGAAAAAATAAAAAGATAAAGGAAAAATTCGCACAACCTAAAGATATCCGAGAAATTATGCAAATTGCATCCCAAGTAAAAGATTTAAGTATGGAGAAATTAGAAGAGGCTACTGATAAGAATTACCAAATCCTCTTTACCTAAATATACATACAAATTCTCCATGAGGATTTTTCTCAAAGTTTCTTTTTTCTAATTCATATAGAACATTAGAGATATTCCCTTTAAAACTTTCTTCTCTCATCTTTGAAATATCTTTCGCAAGAAAAACATCTCTATCTCCAAATTCGTTTAATATCAACCTTAGTAATCTAATTAATCGCTGTGGAGATTCGTATATAACTACTGAATTCTCGAGATGTAAATAATCCTTTAATATTTTCTTTCTTCTTTCCTCACTTTTAGGAAGAAATCCTAAAAAAACGAATCTGTCTGTTGGCAAACCAGACACAGAGAGGGCAGATGTAACGGCTGATGGTCCTGGAATAGATATCACAGAATAATCTCTTTCTAACAGCTCCTTCACTAAACGAAAACCAGGATCAGAAATTAGAGGAGTACCTGCATCAGAGATTAATGCTAAATCCATACCCATATCTAACTTTTCAAATATCTTACCTATCATCCTCTCATGGTTCTGGTCTCTATAGGAAATTAGTGGACTAGTGATTGAATATTTATCAAGCAATTTTTTACTTTCCCTTGTGTCTTCTGCAAGAATAAAAGTGACTTCTTTTAATATTCTAATCGCTCTTAATGTGATATCTTCAAGATTACCTATTGGTGTGGCAACTACATATAATTTACCTTTTTCCATTTATTTGTTATTTAAATTTATAATACTATTAAGAATTCTATCAATATTCCCTTCAGAAATTTCCTCAGACTTAAAAGCTCTTTCAGATAAATAATTACCAATCTTAAACCTTCTTAATTCTACAGCAGTAGCATACGCTCCTGATTGTATTCCCAAATCATTAATTAATGTCCTTACATATGTCCCAGATGAACAAAGAATCTTAAAAGTAACGAATGGCCAATTATAGTTTAAACATGAAAATTCAGAAATATTAATAGCCCTAGAATTGATTTGGACTTCTTTACCATCTCTCGCATATTCATATGCTTTTTTACCTTTTATTTTAATTGCAGAATAAGATGGAGGAACCTGTTGGATTTCTCCCAAAAAATTCTTTTTAATTATTTCCTCTAAAGAGTCTTTCGGAACAACCAAACCTTTATTATCCTCAAGTACTTTCTTCCCTGTAATATCTTGAGTATCTGTAGCATAACCAAACTCTGCTTTTACAATATATCCTTTTTCAAGTTGTAAAATATCTTCCATAAGTTTTGTACCTCTACCAAGGAGTATTATCAATAACCCAGTAGCAAAAGGATCTAAAGTTCCAGCATGACCAATCTTTTGACCTTTTGGAAGAATTTTTTTTAATTTCCTAATAACATCATACGATGTAATACCCTTCTCCTTGTCTATTAGTAAAATTCCATCTATCATATACCTAATTATATATTATTATTCTCTATTCATGTTAAATGGAATTACAATTGGTGTAATAGTAACCGGAGTAATGCTTTTTGCTGGTTTAATTATCACAATAATCATAAATTCCTTATTGGCTCCTACAAAGAAAACTCCACAAACAGTTATTCCAGAAATTATTGAGCTTATGAATCTTAATAAAAATGACAAGTTTTTAGATTTGGGCTGTGGAGTAGGGGATATAGTACTGGAAGCATATAGGAATTCTCAGTGTAAATGTTTTGGCTATGATATTTCCCCTATTATGATAATTATCGCCAGAACAAAAAGAATTTTACATTTCCCAATGTCTAAAGATATTGTATTTGAAGGGGAAAATCTTTTTGAGCTTAAATTTAATGACTTTACTAAAATATATTGCTATCTAGATGATAAGACGATGAATGCATTAAAAGGGAAAATTATGGAATATGTTAAAAATGGTGGAGTATTGTATAGCTACAAATATGGTATTGACGGATTGAAGAGTGAGAAGAAAATCAAATTGAGTGATAGCGAATATTTATATATTTATGGAGAATTGAAAAAAGATTAGGTTGGTGGAGGGAACAATTAAAAATAAGCATAAAGCTCAATTAGATTGTTCCCTCCATTGGGTTCTACCGGTTACATATATGAGTCTGTCAAAAACAAAATCAAAAGAATAAGAGGGAGAAACTTTAGTAAGGACAGAGCCAAATTAATTAGGCCAAGGCCAAATTTCCCCTTTTCCACTTTACCAAGCGAAAAATTACTAACTTCAAGAATAATCGCAAGGATAAAAGCAAATGTTGCTCCTCTTAGAAACAAGCCAAAAGGAAAAGATCCTTGGCCTCTGTTAAGGGTATACACGAGAAAAGTACTCACGTATATTCCTATTTGGACCAAATTGACCCAAAGCTTCCCTTGGTTTTTCCCGATCTGGTAAGCCTCGATTATTACTTCGAGTACCATTAGGTATACAAAAACAATATCCCAGTTCATTTTTCTCCTTTACTTTTCTATGAAGAAGGGAATCACCATAATGACAAATCCAATCACGACGAGAATTGTCCCAACAACTGAGTTGCTAGTTTCTTGTCCGTTAGAAATAATCTTCCTCCGGTTTAAACTTTTCGCCCATGTTAGGATTAATGCTCCAAACAAAAAGACAAAAAAACCAATTGAAAACAAGTTTTTCATCTATTCTCCTTTTCTATATCATTTTTAGTAAAACCCAAAATACCCTCAACAGATGTTAAGAAGATATTGGGTTTTACTAATTTGAAATAGGGTAGAACCTTTTTAAAGAGCAGTTGATACCATAAAAGGTACCTACTTACATTATACTATAGGTTGTACATTTTCTCAATAGTGAGGATAGGAAAGAGAGTCTTCTTACGAAATAAAATCGTATAGAGATGAAGACTCTCTTTAATCTGTTCTTTACGGTTTGATATTCACTACCTACTTAGAGATCCAAATCATCTGATTCAAGATCTTCAAGATAACATCCTAATTCGACATTAATGTCGAATTCATCTGAAGGAAGAGAGTCAAAAAAATCTGTGATTGTACCATAATCAATACATTCTCCGACAGAAAGGAAATTCATACGACCATTTTCATCGACATTTACAAGGAAACTGAAACTAGGATTACCTCCTTCTGTTTTGAAGTTTTCTTGCTGTAGCACCTTGCTAAGCCATTTAAAATTCCATGGTGACAACTCTACAGAGAGAGAGAGATACCCCTTCTCCTTTAAGTCTTCTGCAATATCCGAATCTACAACAGCAATAAGTAACTTTTTCATGTTTCTCCTTTTTTCTAATACCGTAAAGAGCAAGAACAGGATACATTATAACACAAAATGTGCTCTCTTTAAAGGTATATTAATGATATAATGGGGCATGAATCCACATGAACCACTTGCATCCAAATACAGACCTAAAACTCTTGATGACTTTGTTGGGCAGGAACATTTGGTTGGAGAAAATGGTCCGATTAGAAAATTCCTAGAATCAGGCAAAATTCCTTCTATGATATTTTGGGGACCTCCAGGTACAGGGAAAACCACATTAGCATATATTCTTTCCTTAAATCTTTACTACGATTTTCATAGAATGCAAGCAGTCAACAGTGGTAAAGATGCTTTAAGAAAGGTAATAAAAGTGGCAATGGCCAATCAACAATACGGGAAAAAAACAATCCTTTTTCTAGATGAAATCCATAGATGGAACAAAGCACAACAAGATGCTCTTTTACCATATGTAGAGAAAGGAATAATTACACTAATAGGTGCAACAACAGAGAACCCCTCTTTTACGATAATTTCAGCTCTCCTCTCAAGAACTAAGGTGTTTGTATTTAAACAACAAACTGAAGAAGATATTGAGAAACTCCTGAGTAAGATATCTAAGAAAGAGTACCCTAATATAAAGATTTCTAAGAAAGTCCTTCAACAAATGGCTAATCTTGCGAATGGAGACATCCGCTCAGGTCTAAATATTCTTGAGATGAGTGCTACATTAGCGAATACAGAAGCTTCCAAGAATGGGAAAGCAGAAGTAAAAGAGAAAACCTTAATTGAGACTGTTCAAAAACCAGTATATTATGACAAGACGGGTGAAGAGCATTACAACATCATATCCGCAATTCATAAATCTATGAGGTCATCGAATCCAGATGCTGCCTGTTATTGGGTAGGAAGAATGTTGGCAGGCGGAGAAGACCCATTGTATATTGCTAGAAGAATGTTAAGATTTGCTAGTGAAGATATTGGAAATGCTGATCCTCAAGCCTTGATTTTAGCTAATTCCGTTTACGAATCTTGTCAAAAAATTGGTATGCCTGAATGTGAGATATTTTTAATGCAATTAGCCATATACCTTTCAAAAGCACCAAAAGACAACACTGCATATGTAGTTGAAGAGCAAGTAAAACAAGATATTGAGGAATTTGGAAATCTACCAGTACCTTTAAATATTCGAAATGCAGAAACAAAATTAATGAAGGAAATGGGGTATGGAAAGGGATATGAATATGATCATGAGCTTCCAAACAAGAAATCCAACCAACAATGTATGCCAGATAAATTAATAAAAAGAAAATATATTCATTAAACTCTATCTCTTTTGTGGAAAGTTAAGAAGATTGAATATATAATTAGGAAATGGAAATAAAAAAAGACAATCAAATAATTGAAAGGATACTTAACAAAGGGGTAGAGCAAATCCTCCCTTCTAAGGAGGTACTCAGAAAAAAATTACTCTCAGGAAAAAGGTTAACTGTATACCAAGGTTTTGACCCAACGGCACCTTCACTTCATATTGGACATACTGTGGGAATGAGAAAATTGGAAGACTTTAGGAAGCTTGGTCACAAAGTTATCTTTTTGATAGGAGACTTTACAGCTAGAATTGGTGACCCATCAGACAAGAAGGAAGCTAGAGAATCAGCTAGAAAAATTTTAACAAAAGAAGAAGTTGAGTCAAATTTGAGAAATTATGTTGAGCAAGCGTCCCACATAATTGATATCAAGAACAAAGAGAATCCTGTTGAAATAAGATATAACAGTGAATGGCATGACAAATTAACCTTTTCCGAGGTTATTACCCTTGCTTCAGAATTTACTGTACAACAGATGATAAAACGAAGCATGTACCAACAAAGAATTAAGGAAGATAAACCAATTTTTCTTAACGAATTTCTCTATCCAATTATGCAAGGATATGACTCAGTTGTCATGGATGTAGATGTCGAGGTTGGAGGCAATGATCAATTGTTCAATATGCTCGCAGGTAGAGATATGGTTTTAAATCACCTAAAGAAAGATAAGATTGTTTTAGCCGGTAAATTGCTTGAAACAGCAGATGGAAATAAAATGGGCAAATCAGAAGGGAACATGGTAAGGTTAGACGACACACCCGAAGAGATATATGGGAAGATAATGTCTTTTGAAGATAATCAAATTCTCTTGTCCTTCGAAATTTTAACAAATGCGTCAATGGATGAACTCGATTTGTACAAGAAAAGAATTGAAAGTGGAGAGAACCCAATGGTACTTAAAAAAGAGTTGGCCTACAAAATTACCTCAGAGATTAAATCGGAAGATGAGGCAAAGAAAGCTGAATTATTCTTCGAATCGATTTTTCAGAAAAAGAATCTAAACACCGAAATACCAGTAATTAAAATTAAAAAGGACCCTCTAACCCTTGTAAATCTAATTTACGACAGTAAATTTGCCAAAAGCAAAGGAGAAGCAAGAAGATTGATTGAGCAAGGCGCTGTGTATATTAACGGAGAAAGACATTCCGTTTTCGATGAACATATTGATTTAAGAAACTCCCCAACAACTCTTAAAGTAGGAAGGCAAATAGCCAAGATAGAGATTCAATAAAATGGAAAAACAAACATCAACTGGTGTACTAAAAAGCAGGCTATATTCCCTAGCTCCTTTGAATTTTACAAAGGATTTAAAAGAAGCTGTCTCATATGCCGAGGAAAAATACAAAGGCAAAACTAGATTCAATGGAGTTCCAATGATAAATCATGTCCTCGAAATTGCAATTTCTCTTCTAGAAAAAGGACTGGATTTAAATACTGCAATTGCAACTCTGTTACATGAGATTGAACTTAACGAAACAATAGAAGAAGAAATCCACAAGTATTTTTCTGACGATGTAATGGAAATTCTTAATGGTATTAAGAAAATTAAAAGAGGGACAGATAGTGTCGACACTAACCCTGAAATAATTATCAAATATGTTCTAAATGTTTCTAAGGATTTAAGACCATTATATTTAAAAATATATGACACACTACACGACATTCGCTCTTTTGATGAAATCCCAGATGAGCAGAAAAAAAGCAAACTTTTTAAAGCATTAAATATTTACGGGGTTTTAGCTGAGTATCTTTATCTGGAAGATTTAAAAAAAGAACTCGAAGAGAAAGCATTTTCATACTATCTTCCGATTGAGTATAGAAGTATCTCAAAAAAAATGGAGTCATTGGGCATCTCAGAAGAGCTCTTAGAAAAATACAAAAAAGAGATACTCCTAAGAATCAGAGAATCAAGAATTAAGGCCCGTATTGAGCAAAGGATAAAGAGTAAATACAGTATTTACAATAAATTAAAAAAATATGAGAAAGAATGGATAGACCCCAATATTAGTAGACTAGATGATCTAATAGCTTTTAGAATTATTACTTCCGATATAGATTCCTGTTACGAGATACTTGAAAAGTTGATGGATAAGGGAGAAATAATTGAAGAAAGATTTGATGACTACATATCAAATCCAAAACCAAACGGATACAAAGCAATTCAATTCCCAATATGTTTCCCTCAAATATCCAAAATGAATATTGAGCTTCAGATAGTAACTGAGGATATGTATAAAGAGAATACTTTTGGGAAAGCTTCTCATATAGCCTACAAAGCAAGTCAATTAAGGTATGCAAAGCCAACTAACAAATATGATTGGGTTAAAAAAATTCAGGATGAAATTGAAAAAAGTAAAATTGAGAATAAAAAATCTAAATCATTCCCAATAAGATGTAAGATCTTTGATGATGAGGTTTTTGTATTTACTCCAAAAGGAAAAATAATTGCACTTGATAAAGGAGACACCGTATTGGATTTTGCTTTTAGACTTCATACAGATATAGGTAACAAGGCCGAAAGTGCAAAAGTAAATGGATTACCAGCCAAATTAGCTCAGAAACTAGTTACGGGAGATACTGTAGAGATAAAAGTTAATAAAAATAAATCCTATCAAAAAGATACCACCCTAGAATACGCAAATTCGAGAAGCACAAAAAACAAAATAAGAAAAAATATGAAAGAAAGGGTTAAATAAAAAAACAAAAAGTTATACAATAAGAAGATGAAAAAGAAAACTCGAGGAAAAGTAACAAAATTAATAAACATAATCATGGCAGTCGTATTACTTGCAAGTATAGTAGTCCCAATGATTATTGTATTAACTTCTCTCTAAAAATGTTAAATAAAGATACAGATATTAGCCAATTAAAAGGTGTTGGCCCTAGATCTGAATATTTATACAGAAAGCTAGGGATTAATACTGTTAGAGACCTTCTTTCCCACATTCCATTTAGATATCAAGATTCTTCTAACATTATTTCAATTAAAGCTTTCAAGGAATTAAAGGAAGGAACATTTATCGGTGAGATAGAAGATGTAAAAACAACCTATTTTAGGAAAAAAATAACGACAGTAAAAGTAAAAGATGATTCTGATAGTATAAGATTAGTATTTTTCAATCAAGCATATCTTCAAAAGACTTTTAAGAAAAATGATGTCTATCTTTTTGATGCAAAAATTACCGAAAAAAATGGTAGAAAAAATGTATATAATCCGAAATTTGAGAAATTCAAATTAGATAAGAAAAACCAATTGCATGTTGGGAAAATCGTTGGAATATACCCAGAAACCAAGGGGTTATCTTCCGCAATGCTCAGAAGAAGAATCTCTGAATTAAGAGATGAAATACAGAATATTTTTAATGATCCAATAAGAGAATATAACCCACCCTTACTTAGCCTAGAGAGTGCAATTGAGAAGATTCATTTTCCAGAAGAAATAAAAGATACTGAAGATGCAAGAGAGAGACTAGCATTTGATGAAATGTTAAAAGTAGGAATTAAAATTGAAAAAGAGCACATGAAAAGAAGAAAACAAAAAGGCATTCCTATTCCTCTTAACTCAAATCTAATTAACAGCTTTATTCTTTCCCTCCCATATAAACTTACCAATGATCAAGCCAAAGCAATGGAAGAAATATTAGATGACTGCACAAGAAAAAGACCTATGAATAGACTACTAAACGGAGATGTTGGGAGTGGAAAAACAGTAGTTGCTGCTTCTGCAGTATTGAATTGTGTAAAAAGTGGTTTTTCAGCAATAGTTCTGGCACCAACAACCGTATTGGCAAAACAACATTTTGATACCTTTTCAAAACTCTTCAAAAATTTTGGAGTAAATATAGAACTTTGTATCTCTACAAAGAACGATATTTCCTCTTCAAACAATAAATTAATAATTGGAACTCATGCCATTTTGTACAACAAAGTCCTTCCAAGTGACTTAAACCTAGTGGTTATCGATGAACAGCACAGGTTTGGTGTAGAACAAAGACAATATTTCAAACAAAAGAGAGATAACTCTCCTCATCACTTAACAATGACAGCAACTCCAATACCAAGAAGCTTAACTGAGATTTTTTTCGGTGGACTTGATGTGTCAGAAATTAGAGAAAAACCAAAAAACAGAATTGAAGTCAAAACATACTATACACCTTTGAAAAAAAGAATAGAATGTTTTAAATGGGTAAGAGAGAAAATTCTTTCGAGCGAAAAGAATGATCAAGCATTCTTCATTTACCCTTTAATCGAAGAGAGTGATAAATCTACAAGAAAATCAATTTTGAATGAGTACAAAACTATAACTAAGATTTTTGAAGGATTAAATGTCCAATATCTTCATGGCAAGTTAAAAGAGGAAGAAAAAAGTAAATTACTTAATGATTTTAAAGAGAAGAAAATCAATGTACTTATTTCTACAACTGTAATCGAAGTAGGAATTGATATCCCGGATGCAACTATAATGGTAATTGAAGATGCGGAAAGATTTGGTCTTGCACAACTTCACCAGCTTAGGGGTAGAGTAGGCCGAAGTGACAAGGAATCTTACTGCTTTGTTATCCCAAGTAATTCTGTTGAGAAAGGTTCCCCTGCAGAAGAGAGATTGCTCTATTTTGCTAAACATAGTTCTGGCTTTGAAGTTGCAGAATTTGATCTAAGAAGAAGAGGTCCAGGAGAAGTATATGGAACACTGCAATCTGGTATCCCAAATTTTAAAGTGGCTAGTATTTACGATACCGATTTACTAAAAGAGGCAAGAGTATTTGCTAAAAAAATCTTAAAGGAAGATAATGATCCACAATATATTTTAGATAACCTTTTTTCTTAAATGGAGGTGCATATAGTCCTAGATAATATTCGCTCAGTTTTTAATGTAGGAAGTATATTCCGATCAGCTGATGGAGCAGGAAGTGTAAAAAAAATATACCTATGTGGTATGACATCTGATATAGACAACCCTAAGTTAGAAAAAACAGCACTAGGTGCAATTGAAATGGTTCCTTCCGAACATTATGATAGTACACAGGAAGCACTTGAAGAAATCAGAGCAAAAAATATCCCGATATATTCAGTAGAGTTAACAGAGGATGCGGAGAATTTTCAGAGAGTTAAATATCCTCAAAAGTTAGCACTAGTTTTTGGTCATGAAAAAATGGGTGTAGATAAGAGTATTTTAAATTCTTCTGATAAAAAAATCTTTGTCCCTATGAGGGGGAAGAAAGAATCCCTAAATGTAGCAAATTGCGCAACAGCCGTTCTATATGAGATTACAAGAGAGTAAGAATAAGCCTTTAATAGCTTTATATTTCAATTTCAAAACGATATAATCCAATATGAGTTTAAAACATGATTCATTTAAAAAAGTTAGAAAAGAGAAAAAGAAATGGAGGTTAGAAACCCCTGAGGATTTTGAGGAGATGGAAGACACTTTTCTTAAGGAAAGGTTACAAAGTAAAGAGCCTACAATAACTACAACAGTAAGAATTACAGCTGGAAAGGCCAAAAATTTTAACTTGGAAGTTCCCAAAACAACCCGTCCTATGACAGACAGAATGAAGATTCGTATTTTTGATATTCTTAAAGAAGATTTAGTAAACAAATCCATATTAGACCTTTATGCGGGAGCTGGCTCTTTTGGTTTCGAAGCTCTTTCAAGAGGTGCAAAGAGTTCTACATTTGTAGATGCTTCAAAGAATGCTAATATCATCTTAAAAAAGAATGCTGCTCATACTGGATTTTTAATAGAATCTGAAATTATAAAAGAAAAGGTTGAAGAATATCTATTTAGAGTTCTTAATCAAGAGCAAGTTCCTTCTTTTGATATTATATTTATGGATCCCCCGTACAAGCTTTTCAATACAAAAAAGACTTACAAAATGGAAACAGTTATTAATATGGCAACTAAGTTATTGCCTGGTATACAAAACAAGAACTGCAAAGGTTGGAAAGGAGCATTTATTCTAAAACATCCAAAAAGATATGATTTAGGAAAGATAGACATTAAGAATCTTAAGTTGGTGGAGAGTATAAATCTAGGACTGAATGTAATCTCGTTTTTCATAGTTTCTGTACAATAAATTATATTTAATATTTAATATGGACGATTTTTTAAAGGGGAAGATTGCTCTTGTTACAGGATCAACTTCAGGTATTGGTGTAGAAATTGCAAATAAATTGCTGGAAAGTGGATGCACAGTAATTTTAAATTACGCGAATGATGAAAAAAGAGCAAAACAAGTCCTAAAAAAATTTAGCAAATACGAAAGTCAAGTAAAAATTATTAGAGCGAATATTACAAATGAGGAAGAAGTATCAAGAATGTTTAAGAAAATAAGGAAAGAATTTAATTATCTCGATTTTCTAATTAATAATGCTGGAATCAGTTCAGACAGTCCTATTGAATTTTTTAGCACTGAAGAATTTAAAAGAATAGTAAATGTAAATTTAATTGGAAAGTTTCTATGTACAAAACATGCTATTCCCCTCCTAAAACTTTCAAAAAATCCCTCAATTATTAATATCTCTTCTCGATTAGGTACAAGGCCTAACGCAAATACTTGTGCTTATTCTTCTTCTCAAGCTGCAATAATAAATTTCACTAAGTGTTGCGCTATTGAACTTGCTAAATACAATATTCGAGTTAATAGTATTAGTCCCTCTTTAACTTTAACACCTCTTTCTTTAAAAACATGGAGTAAGAAGCGTATACAAGAGCAAAAAAATAAAATACCCCTAAGAAGACTTGGGAAACCTGAATATATTGCTGATGCTGTCATTTTCCTTCTGTCTGAAAAGGCTAGTTATATACATGGAGAGAATCTTGGTGTTAATGGAGGAGCCCTGCTATAGGTTCTCACTTTTTCTCCTACTTCTTCAGACTTCATAAAAAAGATTCTTGGGTATATACTTGCCACGCGAGGGTGAAACGCATATAATTAACTATGGGCCCTTGGATTGCAAAGAGAAATTGTTTTTCTGGGAGCTAGAAAGCCACTAAGATAAATTAAAAACCTTGCCATATGGAAAAAACTATTGTGATGCTCAAACCAGATGGACTAGCATTATCTCTTGGGGATACAATGATTGAAAGGCTGTGTGAAAAAGATTTACATCTATTAAGTGCGGACTTAGTTATGCTTACAGACGAAGCAAT
Organism: Candidatus Dojkabacteria bacterium; assembly: GCA_040773125.1. Taxonomy (GTDB): domain Bacteria; phylum Patescibacteriota; class Dojkabacteria; order SC72; family SC72; genus UBA5232. The sequence goes on along the minus strand of JAXGWV010000002.1, from coordinate 25,369 downwards.
TCGTAAGCTCTACAAAAAATATGTAAATCAATGGTTCTTCCCATATATCTTAGATTATCTACAAGAAGGCCCTTGCCTACTAACCGTATGGGAGGGCGAGGACTGTTATGAGAAATGTCGGGAAGTAAAAGGAAATTCCTATAAAGGAACAGGGATGAGAGGGGAGTGGTCTTCTTGTGAAGTAACATCCGAAGAAGGAGAATCGTCTTACATAAAAAATGTTTTACACGTTTCAGATCCTGAAGACTTCGAAAGAGAATATGAGATCTTATCCAATTTTATAATTCCATACGAAAAAGATGAGCGAGGAAATTAAAGATGCAATAAATAGAAACTCAAAAGATTTAAGGAATAAATTTCACAATAAAATAAGGGACAGAAATCTGCTTTCTCTATTTCAGGTAATGTACCGATCATTCGCAATAGAAAATAGAAGTTATTTTGTATTACATGGCTCATGTGCTGTTACAAAATATGGCAATTGTGTTTTATTTGGAGACGATGGGAACATAGCTTCTGGGAAGACACTTCTGTCATTATCAACCGCGGCTGAATCAGGGAAATATTTATGTGATGAATACACATTGATAGAAACAAAAACGAAATTGGTTTTTGGGAATGGGGACATCCCAATAAATCTTAAAGGAGATAGTTCTATGTTTCTAAAAGAAGAATACTCTCTCATCTTAAGAGATCCTAGAATTATCTTTGCCAATGATTATTTTAAAATAATTGAAAAAAATATTCTAAATCTTATAATTGTTCCATACATGAACGCTAATAAGACTGAAGTCGTTATTCCAGTTGAGGAAGAAAAGAAAATGCTGATAAAATCAACTTTATATGGCCATATCATTAAATACCTCAACCCACAGTATGATCATCTTACTTTTTCACTCAAGGATGAAACAAAATCTCATAAGGATTTAAGGAGTGAACTCCAAAAATTTGAAGACTACGAATTAAACATCCCTGTAATTAAACTTTTTATAAAGAATGTCAATGATATAAAACCAACATTAGAGGATATTTACCAAAATATTAATTTTATAGATGCAACTTAATGATAAAAGAAGAAATTATTCATATAGGCAAAACAGATAAAAATATATTGGGGATAATTATGAGTGGTAGTTATAATACAAATAATTTCATAGACGGTTGGAGCGATATAGATCTCCTATTTGTTTTGAGAGAAATAATATTTAAGGATGTAAAATCTATCAATAATAAATGCCTTGAAACAAGTCAAAGACACTCAATTAAGATAGGGCCCTCATACCTAACAGAAAAAGAATACAACTCTAAAAGCTGCGAATTTGTGTCCCACAAGGCAAATTTAATCAAATATAATTTCAGATTTCAAATATCAAAAATTGTCTTTGGTGATATTAAAGAGGTACAAGTAGACCTACCCAAACATACAAAATATTTACTTATACAATTGACATCATTTAAAGATAGACTCAGATACTCCGTTAGGAACTTACATGGATTTGAACTCTTCAAGGAAGTAGCAAAATGTTTCCAACATATAATTTTGCTTGCTTGCTTACTTGAAGACACTGTAAATATCCCGTCGAGAGAGATATGCCTAAAGCTTTTCAAGGATTTTAATAATGATTTTACGATTATTAACGATGTAAATAAATGGAAAAAAACTACTAGTACTTTAGAAGAATACAATAACTATGCGAAAAATATTTTTAATTTCTCAGAACAATTTTTAGATTATATAAGTAAAAGATATTCAAATGTATAAACAAACAAACTTGTATGTAAGAAAAACACTGATTAAGGGTATTGTGTATAACTTTTATTTCAGCGATTTAAGTAAGCCCTGGATAATTCTTTTATCTGGTCTCCCTCAATATATATTCAAGCAAAATTATCTAAAAACCCTAATAGAAACATACTCAATAATTGCACCTTACTACCCTGGATCGTTCCATTCTTACAAGAGGTTTTCCCTAAACAACATATTACAAACAACAAATGAGACAATAAAATTAATTGAAAATGGAGAAATTTATGATTATTTCGAAAATAAAAAATATAAAATCAGTAACAACAATATTGATTGGATTTTCGGTTTAAGTTTTGGAGCAAATGTTTTATTCGATTTTTTGTTAAAAAAAGACAAGGACTATTTGCCTAATACAAAATTTCTACTTGTTTCCCCCATGTTTAATGTCTCCCAAGACAAACAAAGGCTTTATTGGAAACAAAAATTAAGTTTTCTCTCTTCTAAGGTATATTCCAATATCTACCGAGGTATTAATGATTTAGAGTTAATAACATGGTTTTCTGGACTAGAACAAAGTATTACTCAAGAAAAGAATGGGATAGTTCTTTATGGCAGGGAGGATATATACATAGACAAATTTTTTCTTAAAGAGAAGTTTCCTAATTTCAAGATAATTCCCGTCAATGGTTATTCCCATGAAGTAGATAAACTAGTAGAATACTTCATACCGTATTTAAAATAAATATTCTTATTATTTATGAAAAAACATTTTTCAGCTGGAGGTATTCTCCTAAATCAAAAAAACGAAGTATACTTACTTCACCAAATTGTTAGAAATGAATGGATACTACCAAAGGGTGGGATACAGGAAGGAGAGGATGCATTAACAGCTGCAAAAAGAGAAACAGAAGAAGAAACAGGATATCATAACTTTGAAGTTGTTAAGGAAGAACCAATATATATTCACCACTTTTCCTTCGTACACCCTAACACAGGAGAAGAAATAGAAAAGACTGTTACATTCTATCTTTTTAAACTTCTTGATGACAAATTGGTTCCAACAAAAGAAATGGATGATGAGCATTTAGAAGGGAGATGGTTCTCATTAGAAGAGGCAATTCAAAAAATAACATTTGATGATTTGCGAATTATTCTTGAAAAAACAAAAGAAAACCTGTACACAAACTAGGTAATTTTAATAATTCCATCAACAAGCAATAGAATACATTGTCAAAGAAATATTGAAGTGAGAGAGAACAAGACTGAATCTTTCAAAAAATCACTTGCTGAGACAATCATTTGTCATCTTAAAGAATTTGTACTTTGTATCTTATTACACCCTTCCCATTGCAAAAAAGAATATAAAAATATAAAATACTCAATGTGTATAGAATAAACGGAACAAACAAATCAATTCTAAATAGAATAGTTTTTACAACACACACTTTTTAATGTGTGCTTTTCCATTAACACTTTTTTAATTAAATTTCTTAGATAAAATTATGGATTCTGAACAAAAAATAAAAGAAGATAAATTAGAGAGAATTAGACACTCTGCATCCCATGTATTGGCAGAAGCAGTTCTCAAACTATACCCCGATACCAAACTTGGAATTGGTCCTGCAATTGAAAACGGCTTTTACTATGATTTTGATTTTAGCGAAACAATAGAGGAAGAAGACTTGAAAAACATTGAGAAAGAGATGCGTAAAATTATAAAGCAAAATCTTCCAATTACTCAGGTATTTATGAAGAGAAAAGATGCAAAAGAGTATTTTAACAAGACAGGTCAAATATATAAACTAGAACTTTTGAATGAAATTGAAGGTGCGGAGTTAAGCTTTTACATTACTGGAGAAAATGAATTTGCTGATCTTTGTAGGGGTCCTCATGTTAGTAGTACAAATGAAATAGGAGCAATTAAGTTAACCAAGACTGCAGGAGCGTATTGGAGAGGTGATGAAAACAAAAAGATGCTAACCAGAATATATGGTACAGCTTTTGAAACCGAAAATGAGTTGAATACTTTTTTGAAAAACCAAGAACTTCTTGAAAGCAGAAATCACAGAAAAATCGGTAAGCAATTAGAACTGTTTGCAATAATCCCAGAAATTGGTCAAGGTTTACCAGTATGGTTACCACGAGGGTATACCATGAGAAGAATTTTAGAAGATTATTTACTAGAGTTAGAAAATAACGCAGGCTATCTTCATATACTTTCCCCACATATTAACAAATCACAACTATTTGAAATATCTGGACATCTTAATTTCTACAAAGAGTCTATGTATCCTCCTATGCAAATCGAGGACGAGACTTACTATCTCAAACCCATGAATTGTCCTGCTGGAATGATGGTATACAACCTTAGCCCAAAAAGTTATAGAGATCTCCCATATAAATTGGGAGAATTAGGAACTGTATATAGATATGAGAAGAGTGGAGAGCTTCATGGCTTGCAAAGGGTAAGAGGTTTTACACAAAATGATGCACATATATTTTGTACTGAAGAGCAATTAAAGGACTCTTTAAATGAGACACTCGATTTACTAGATATCTTTTACAAAGATGTTGGCTTTACAAAATACAAATTTAGACTTTCTTTGTCTGATAGAGAGGCAAACCCAAAGAAATACGCAGGAGCAGTTGAGAGATGGAGAAAAGCCGAAGAAACTTTAAGAGAAGTTCTCGTAGATAGAAAAGTAGAGTTCGAAGAAATCCCAGGAGACGCTGCTTTTTACGGACCCAAAATCGATATTCAAGCCGTAAATGTTTTTGGAAAAGAAGACACTGTCTCAACACTACAATTAGACTTTAATCTTCCCGAGAGGTTCAATATTAAATATATTGACAAAGATGGGAAAGAACAGGAACCATATGTTATTCACAGAGCATTAATTGGTTCATTCGAAAGATTCTTTGCATTCCTAATTGAGACTCACGGGGGAGATTTCCCACTCTGGTTTACCCCAGAACAGGTTTACATTATTCCAATTTCAGAAAAACATCACGATTACGCAGAGCAAGTCTACAGTCAGTTACATAATGCAGGGTTAAGAGTAAAACTTGATGACAGAGAGAAAAGTATGCAATCTAGAATTAGAGATGCAGAGAAAATGAAAATCCCATATATAATAATTCTTGGGGAAAAAGAAATCCAAACTGACACAATCTCTGTTAGAACAAGAAAAAACAAGAGTGAAGGTTTAATGAAAGTACAAGAGTTTGTTGATAATCTTAAAGAAGAAATTAGGACAAAAGAACCCTTTAAGATAGAACCAGAAACTGTTTAATTTAATTTTATTTATTTTAATAAATGCCTTTTGACAAACAAATAGATCTAAGGAAAAAGTTTGGTCCTAGAAAGAATGAATTTATTAGAGTCGAAGAAGTTCAACTCATCGATGAAAAAGGAAATAATGTAGGGATAGTGAAAACAGGTAAAGCCATTGAGATGGCGAAAGAGGTAGCTTTAGACTTAGTTGAGGTCGGACCAAATGTTAAACCTCCAGTTTGCAAAATTATGGATTATTCAAAATATGTCTACATCCAAAGTAAAAAGAATAGGTTAAATAAAAAAGGGAAAGCCAAGGAAGTTAAAGAGTTTAGGTTCTCCCCAGTTATAGAGGAGGCAGATACTAACCACAAGGTAAATAGGGCACTTGAATACCTTAAAAAGGGTTATCCTACTAGGATTACAATGTTTCGTAAGGGAAGACAATCAAAAGAAAAGGCAAAGGAACTTTTTGACGAAATATTGACTAATTTTGCAGATTATAGTAGCATTGAGCCCAGTCCTGTATCCGAAGGTAACAATATTTTTATAACATTTAAGCCAAATGGCAAGACAGAAGACAAACAAAACAGCAAAAAAAAGAGTGAAAATGTCTAATCCTAGAAGTGCAAAAAGGGGTATTATGAGGTATAAACAGAGCCATCAAGGACATTTGAGGACTAAGAAGTCTGCTAGAGAAAAAAGGAGACAGAGTGATAGTAAGCCCGTACCAAGTGAGCTTCGCAATAAAATGAAAAACAAAATTATTAATATCTAGTCGCAATTATTATGAGAGTTAAAACTGGAGTAGCTAGAAAAAGAAGACATAGTAAAGTACTCGCCAGAACTAAGGGATACAGAATGACAAAGAATAGGCTTTACAGGGTCTCTCATGAGGCATTTATGCATGCTGGCCAGTATGCTTACAATGACAGACAAAAAAGAGGTGCCCAAATGAGAAAGGTCTGGATTACAAAAATCAATGCTGCTTGTAAAAATAATAATATTCAATACAAAGATCTAATCTCTGGGCTAAAAAAGAAGAAGATAGAATTAAATAGGATGATACTAGCTGATTTGGCTGTAAATAATCCAACTGTTTTTACTTCCATAGTAAAGTCTCTGTAATTATCACTTTTGTGACTAATTCCTTCTGAATTTATCTAACCATTTCTTAGGCATTTTCCGATACGGACATTCCTTTTTACCTATACAATGTTGTATACTTAACAATGGAATTTAAACAAGAAAATCTCCAAAAAATATACAAAGAATTGCTTCTAGATAAAGACAAGTTATCACTAAAAGAACTTAAAAAGAAATATATTTCAAAGACTGGATTGATAAATAAAGCTTTTAACGAAATTTCATCAATTAAACCAAACCAACGTGCAGAATATGGGAAAGAAGCTAACGAGTTAAAGAAATCTTTTGAAGAAATTATCCTTTCCTTATCTAAAAACAACAATATATATTCAACTAAGGAAAAAATTGATGTTAGTGCACCTTTTGATTTTAACACTAAGAAAGAGGAAAGACCTCACTTTTTAAATGAGATGGGGACTCAACATCCTCTAACAAAGGAAGTTGAGAGGTTTGTAGAGATATTTAAGAGTATGGGCTTTAATGTTTTAGAAAGCAGACAAATTGATGATGATTTTCATATGTTCGAATCTCTTAATTTCCCCGTAGGACATCCTGCCAGAGAGATGTATGATACTTTCTGGACAGAAGATGGCTTAGTACTCCCTGCCCACACATCAACGATGCAGAACAGGGCAATGAGAATGTTTGGGCCACCTCCAATTGCCGTTGTTTTACCTGGGAGATGTTTTAGGAACGAAGCAACCGATGCAAGTCATGAATTTACATTCCATCAGATAGAAGGAATTTACATAGACAAAAATGTCTCTTTAGCAAATATGGTTGCAACTATAAAAGACTTTCTTGAACAATACCTAGAAACTACATTGGAGGTAAGAATCCAGCCTTCATATTTCCCTTTCACAGAACCCGATTGTGAGTTTGTTATTAGTTGTCCATTCTGTCACAAAGCAGGTTGCTCAACATGTGGCCACTCGGGTTGGATAGAGCTAATGGGGTGTGGAATGATTCATCCTAATGTACTTAAACAGGCAGATATAGATCCTGATGTATATTCTGGTTTTGCTTGGGGCTTTGGCGTAGATAGACTAACAATGATTAAAAAAGGAATTAATGACATACGCTTACTTAGAGATTCAAATCTTAACTTCTTAAAGCAATTCTAATGATAGTAACTATAGAACTACTAAAACAATTTGGAAATATTTCTGCTGATGATTCTGATTTCGAGAAACTCATTAAAGAGCATATCGCTAATGTAGAATATGTTCATGATTTACGAAAAGATTACCAAGGGATATTAATTGGAGAGATAGTTGAAAAAAAAGAACACCCAAATGCCGATAAATTAGGTGTTTACAAAGTGTTCATTGGAGACAAAAGAGTACAGGTAGTAGCTGGGGACAAGACACTTTGCATTGGAGACAAAGTTGCATACATTCCTCCAGGTTCATATGTACCATATACCTATTATACAAAGGAGAAGCCAGTAGTTATAAAATCCGTAGAATTAAGAGGTGTAAAATCAAACGGAATGCTTGGTTCAGAGAAAGAATTAAATCTCGGACTTAACCACGAAAGTGTATACAGACTTCCACAAGAAGCTACTGCTGGAGAACCATTTTCTGATTTTTATAATTTCAATGACACCATAATTGAAATTGAAAACAAAGGCCTTACAAATAGAGGAGATTTGTTTGGCATTCTTGGAATTGCACGAGAGTTAACTGCAATAACAGGAAACAAATTTGTTTCCCCTTCATGGATACTAAAACCTCAAAAAAAATTACATGCAGAATCTAACTGTTTAAACCTTGAAATAATAAATGACGCAGAAGCACTCTGCCCAAGATATATTGGTATTGCTCTCGATAACATATCAGTTAAACCTTCCCCCATTTGGTTACAATCAGAATTGATAAAATTGGATACTAAACCAATAAACAATATAATCGATATCACGAATTATGTTTCTGCAATCCTTGGACAACCACTACATGCTTTTGATTACGATAAAATAATTTCTAATGACAAGGCACCAGACAACAAAGTGACAATAAATATTAGGATGGGGAGGGAAGGGGAGACCATATTAGGATTGGACAATAAAATACATGAACTAAATGATCGAACAATTGTGATAGCTGATAATAATCATCCGATTGCCATTGCAGGAATAATTGGAGGAAAAGATACTTCTATAGATGTAAACACCAAACGCATTGTTATAGAATCAGCAAATTTTGATAAAAACAGTATTAGAAAAAGCTCAATGAGTTTGGGAATTAATACTGATTCTTCAACAAAATTTAAGCATTCTCTTGATCCCGAAATGTGTTTACCGGCACTAATTAAAGCTGTTGAGCTGGTTAAAGAGTTGGCTGATGGAAATGTTGCATCAAGTATAATTGATTTATACGAGAACAAACCCTTAGCACAAAAAATTACAGTAGATGTGAATAAACTTAATAATCATTTAGGTACTTTTTTGTCAAAAGAAGTAATCTCAACCATATTAACAAATCTTGAATATACAATAACTTCCTCAGATAAAAACTTCTTGACAGTAAAAGTCCCTTCTTGGAGAAAAGATATACAATTAGAAGAAGATATTTATGAAGATATTGCTAGAATATATGGTTTTGACAATATCGATATTGTACTACCCAAGAAAGAAATTAGACCAGTTAGTAACAATGAAATTTTTGAATTAAAAAAGGAGACACGAAAACTTTTATCTACCCTTGGCTTAAATGAGATACTTACATATAGCTTCACAAGCCCTGAGAGTTTTACAAAAGCTAATTTAGATCCTAACCTAGCTTTCAAATTAAAGAATCCACTCTCTCCAGAATTATCATTGATGAGAATATCATTACTTCAAACAATTCTTCCCAAAGTTAAAGAGAATAGAGGACGCGGATTTAGAAATTTCGGCTTGTTTGAAATTAATTTACCCCATATAAAGGGATACAATGATAAAGAAGGGCTCCCTAAGGAGGATTGGCATGTTTCTTCAGTAATTACGAACTCTGAGAACAGAAAACATTCTCCCTTCTTTGAGGCAAAAAAATATGCAAATGCAATTTTTTCAGAAAGAGCCTCTATGGTTAAATACTCTCTAATAGCGGATTCTTTGGAACAGAACCTTGACGAATATTCAAAAGCTATTCTTCCAATGTTTGACCCAAACGTATCAGCATTTTGTCTAATAGATCAAGATATTGTCGGCATAGTTGGAGAACTTAAAATGAATATTTTATCTGAATATAAATTACCTGAGAACACTTCTGCATTCGATATTAATTTAAGTAAAATTGTAGGATTATCTCTCCCTGAAAAGAAAATGAAACCTGTTTCTATTTACCCAATTTTTTCTCTTGATTTATGTTTAGAAAGTAATTTGGAAGTCAAATTCTCTGAGATTGAAGCTCTCCTTCAAAAGATGCTAAATGTAAAAGACTCTTGGGGGAACACACAATGTATTGATATTTATCAAGATAAAAATAATCCAGAGAAAAAAAGAATTACATTTAGGATTGAGGGAGGAGATAACAACAAGACTTTAACAGACAAAGAAATCAAAGAAAGAATTAGTTTAATTTCAAAGAGATTAATCAAAGAATTTGGAATTAAGGTTATATAACCTTGACTTTAACAGTCCCACTGATAATTTCCTCTCCATTTGAAGAAATTGCTTTTGCACTTATCTTACTATCTCCCAAAGCAGTATCTGACGGGATTGTAGCCACCCAAGTATTAGCTCCTTCTTTTACTCCGACAACAGATTTCAGAACACTCCCATTTAGTATCTGAAAAGTTACTCCAGAGGGTGATATGCTCCCCGAGACTACTGCTTTTAATTGTGTTTCACCTCTCTTGACTATATCCCCTTCCGAGGGAGCAATTAGATTAATTGTTGCTGTCACATTTGAGACAATTACAGACACAGATTTGTTATCAGTCTTCCCAGCAGAATCTTTAACTGAAACAGAGATATTTAATGAAGGATAGCTATTTGGAACAACATAATTTACCAAGAAGGAGCTGTCTGCATTTACAGTTTGAACACCTACTCCAGGGATATCTACTCCATTTACTTTTACAGTAAATGAGGAAAGAGTTCCAGCAAACCTGACAAATCCTGAGATTTCCAAATTCTTCCCAGACTCAACCTGTTGACCATTAGTTGGTCTACTGATATCTATTACAGGAGCATTGTCTGGTCCCAATGGTAAAGGACAGTATGCAGTCTGAGGCTCTTCAAAAATATATGAACCAATACCCAACATATATTTTTTATATGCTTCAACTTGAAGAGGATTCTCTAACTTTGTCGTCAACAACATCTTAGATGATGTTAAACCATAAAGCTTTGCCGCTTCAAGATTTGTAGGGATAGAGTTATTTTCAGTACACACTTCTATGGCTTTTCTATTATCAACCTGAGGAGCTCTTCCTGCAATGTATATGGTAGCCTGTTTATTACAATCAACACCTTCAGCAGGAACAGCTCCAGTATCAGTACATACAGAAGTTGTCATAATGCCTGCTGGTCGACTGTAATTAAATTCATTATATTTATCTATAACCCTTCTAAAGAAAGAATTTGTGATATCCAGAGAAATGGTAGAGGACCATCCTCCTGGCATTATTTCGTTATTGTTATTTCCATTCCAAGCTGCAACGACTAAACTTTGGTTGTATTGGAATGCTAACAAGTCTTTAGGACCATCAGATGTTCCTGTCTTTCCACAAAGCTTTTTCCCATTTATATAGAAGGAGTTATTAGCATATCTATCATTAAATCCATTCAAATCACAAATCATCCAATTTACGACATAGACTTCTTTCTCATCAATTACTCTTTGTCCTTCAGATTCCTTATATTCTTTAAGAACCTTTCCTTTTGGATCTTCTACTTTAAGAATTGCAGTTGTATCATGACGAATTCCACTATTTGCTAATGTGGCATAGGCATTTGTAAGATCGACCAACTTCATTTCTGCAGAACCTAATCCTAGGCTCAAACCATAACTTGCCTTGTTTTCAATACCTTCAATACCCAATCTCTGCATTAATTGAAGATACCCATCTATACCACCAACTTGTAAGGTATATACTGTTGGAATATTCCTTGAAAGTACTAGCGCTTTTCGTGCAAGAATAAGGCCATCATATCTTCCATCCCAGTTCCTAGGCTTATATTGACCAAAAGAAATTGTATCAATATCAGGGGTTAATAACCACGGACCATACCCTTTATTAATCATATTTAAATAAACAAAGGGTTTAACAGCAGAACCCGTCTGTCTCATACTGGTAGTAATATTTACATTTCCATCGACCCTTGGATCTTCAATGTTCCAGTAGTCAACCGATCCTACCATTGCAAGTATTTGAGCATTTTTAGGGTCCATAACAACCATTGCACCATTATGGACATTATGTCTTTTGTTTTCCTCAACACCTTTTGTAATCTCCTCCTCTGCAATTCCCTGTAAAGTAGAATCTAGGGTAGTGGTAACTTTCAAGCCTCCCCTTTGAACCATATCCGCTCCAAATTCTTCTTCTAAAATACTTTTTACATAAAAAACAAAGTGAGGAGCCTTTATTTCAATTCTGTTTGATTTATATACCAATTCCTCTTCTCTTGCAGCATCTATTTCTTCTTTCGGAATCCCAAAGATTTTTTTCTTGTCTTCCAATTGATCAAGAACATAATTCTGCCTCACCTTTGCTAACTCAGGATTACTCCCAAATAGGGGAGAGTAGATACTTGGACCTTGAATAAGTCCTGCTAACAGTGCACTTTCTGCCAAAGTTAGTTCGCTAACATCTTTTCCAAAATAGGAATTTGCAGCCGCTTGGAAGCCATAATTTACCCCTCCTAAAGGAATTTCATTCATGTACATCTGTAAAATTTCATCCTTTGTGAATGTCTGTTCAACCTGCATTGTAATTAAAGCTTCCTTAATTTTTCTTGAAAGGGTTCTTTCATAAACCTCATCTCCTAAGAGGTCTTTGAGCAATGTTGTTTTAACAAGCTGTTGTGTAAGTGTACTACCTCCTCTAACTATTTTACCTCCTCGAATATTTTGTATAAGTGCCTGTAATATTCCAAGATAATCTAATCCCTTATGTTGATAGAATTCTGCGTCTTCTGCGGCAAGTAGGGCTTTTCTTGTATGCTCTGGGATTTTATCAAGAGGAACAAATTCTCTGTTTTCTTCCCCAAAAATTGTGTAAAGAAGCTCACCATTTCTATCTAGAATCTGAGTACTTTGATCAGATGACCTCTCTATTAATTGATCTGGAGCAGGGAGAGCATCTCCAATCCTCTTTAAGTAGATACCCAAGACAATTAAGCCTACACAACCAATAAAAAAGACAACACCAAGGACAATATAAAGTACTTTCTTAATCTTTTTCTTAAAATGTATAGATGTTCCCTTCTGTTTGGTCTCTGGCTTCTTTTTGCTATTTACAACATTAGATGAATATTTTTTAATATTCAAATATTTATTAAAACCAACACTAGGAATAGTTCTAACTGAATTTTTGTTTAATTTCCTCTTTGCAGGAGTGTGCTTTCCTCTAGTTTGAGAGTAACCAATGCTATATTTCATATCCGTATATTATGCCCTCATTTGGACAAAAATATCAAGTAATTATATATTTGTAAGAGTACTAGTTGTTAAACATATGATATAATCATCTATGAAAAACGGAATGAAACCACAAACATTAAAAGGCTTTTATGATTACTTCTCGGATGATATGAGAATTCGTAATTTCATCAAAGACTCTTTTAGAGAAGTTGCAGAAAAATATGGGTTTGAACCCTTAGAAACTCCTGCCTTAGAATATTCGGAATTAATACTTGGTCAAAGTGGTGCTGAGGCTGAAAAACTCTATTATAAATTTCAGGACAATGGAGGAAGAGATGTGATGCTCAAATACGAATTAATGATTCCAATGTGCAGAGCTGTTGCACAGAATATCAACAACATCTCCTTGCCATACAAACGATACCAAATCCAAAATGCTTGGAGAGCTGAAAATGTCCAAAGAGGAAGATTGAGAGAATTTACCCAAATGGATGTTGATATTTTAGGTAGTAGTTCCCCCTTTGCTGATGCAGAGGTGATTCTCTTTGGTATATCCTTTCTAAAAAAATTAGGATTTGAAAATTTCAGAGTAAGACTAAACAGTAGAGAGATTATACAAGGGATTGTCGAAATTCTTGGAATTGAAAAAGACAAATTTGAGGATATATATATTGCAATTGACAAAATTGAGAAGATTGGAGAAGAGAAGGTAAAAGAGATTCTTATAGATGATTCAAAGATTGAAGAGGAGAAAGTCACAGAGCTCCTTAAAATTATTAAGATTAAAGACATTGATAAAATAAGCGATACCATAAATTCCTCAACAGAGGGAAAAAGAGGAATAAATAGTGTCAAATCGATTCTTTCATTTATTAAAGAAGTAGAGGAGAACAAGGTTGTGTTTGACCTCTCATTGGCTAGAGGCTTAGCCTCTTACACTGGGGCTATCTGGGAGTTTGAGATAACAGAAGGAAATATTGGCTCAGTAAGTGGAGGTGGAAGATATGACAAAGCTATCAGTAAATATATTGGTAAAGAAATACCTGCTACAGGAACTTCTTTTGGTCTTGAGAGATTAACGGAGGTAATGAAGCAGATGAATATGTTCAAAGAGAAAGAAAATCCCTCTATATTAATTATTCCTCTGGAAGAAAAATCTATTCCTTTTGTACTTTCTACTGCTAAATCACTAAGAGATCAAAATATTCAAACCTCTATCTATCCAGATTTCGTAAAACTTAAAGACTCATTAAAATACGCAGACAAGAAGAATTTTACTTGGGTTGCAATAATAGGAGAGGATGAAATATATTCTAATACACTTATGCTTAAAAATATGAGAACAAAAGAACAATTTTCTCTAAATATTAAAGAAGTAATAGCTAAAATACAAAACAAGTAATTTATTCAGTATCTGAATTGATGAAAGCATATAATGAAAAAAATGTTTTTATTTTTTCGAAGGATCAATCACTTATTGAACGGCTACGAAGTGATCTTTACTCTTTTAATGTATCTGTTAGGTTATTTCTAAACAAGAAGGAGCTCTTGGACGAATTAAGAGCGGAATTAATAATTATTGATCAAAGATTCTATGAGGATTTAGATGTACTTCCAAAGTATTGCCACACAAAAATTATTTATCTATCTAGAGACTCTTCTCAAAGAAATATTGAGAAAATGATACAAAATAATGCCGATAATATCCTTTTCACACCAATTAATTATTCATTCCTATTATGCCTAATTAGAAAATATTTAGGTTTATTAATCACTAAAGAATGTCAAGAGTTGGTATACAGGGGAATTTCTTTGTCAAATGTATCAAAATCTGTTACATATAACCATTGTAAAGTACTTTTAACAGATTCAGAATTCGAAACTATGAAGGCAATAATGTCTAACAGTATTGATTCAAGAAAATCTTCACCCGCACTTCAAGTAACTGTATGCAGAATAAACAAAAAATGCATTGAAGCAATGGGACTACGGTTGATTAAAAAAAGGAGAGGATATAATTACGTTATTTCAATCTAGACTTTCTTTTTCCATTCGGCAATTTTCTTCAAAGCCTCTAATGGGGTTAGATTATCTGTATCAATTTCCTGAATCTCTTTTTCAACAATAGAATTTTTTGCACTAAAAAGAGGATATTGTTGTGCCATATTAGAAGTTAGCCTGTCTCTCTCTTTTGAAGAGAAGGTTCCCTCTCTAATACTATTTTTTTGAGGAAAAAGCATATTTTGCTCAAATCCTTCTAATATTTGGTTTGCTCTCTTAATAATCTTTTCTGGTAATCCTGCCATTTTCGCCACATATATACCATAACTTCTATCTGTTCCTCCCTCTACTATTTTTCTTAGAAAGATTACTTCTCCCTTCTCAATATCTTCTTCAACTAAAACATTGTAATTTTTTACTTCAGAAGGGAACTTCTCAGAAAGTTTCAAAAGTTCATGATAATGTGTAGCAAAAAGAGTTCTAGCTTTAAGCTCTTTAACTATATACTCGGCCAATGCCCATGCAATACTAACCCCATCATAAGTACTCGTACCTCTTCCTACCTCATCAAGAACAATTAAGCTGTATTTTGAGGCATTGTTAATTATATTTGCCGCCTCATCCATTTCTACCATAAAAGTACTTCTTCCCCTAGTCAAATCATCTGATGCTCCAACCCTCGTAAATATTCTGTCCACTATTGAGATTTCTGCTTTCTTAGCTGGCACAAAAGATCCTATCTGCGCCATTAATACAATTGTAGCTACCTGTCTAATATATGTAGATTTCCCAGCCATATTGGGACCAGTGAGTATACACATTCTTCCCTCTTTGAAAGATAGGTCTGTATTATTTGAGATAAAATTACTTTTATCAAAAGATTCAATGATTGGATGACGACCTTTTTCTATATGAATTACACCATCCTTTTCACCCATTTCAAAAATTTCAGGCTTAGCATAATCCAACTGTTTTGCTGTATATGCGAAGTTTGCCAAAACATCAATAAATGCTATTTTCTTAGAAAGCTCCTTAAGTTTCTCAAGATTTGGAAGGAGAGTTTCTCTAAATTCATTAAACAGTTTTAACTCCAACTGAGAAAGTTTCTCATGAGCATTAAGTATTATCTCCTCTTTTTCTTTTAACTCCTGAGTAATAAATCTCTCTGAATTTACAAGAGTTTGTTTTCTAATATATCTTTCAGGAACTTTATTATAATGAGCTTTAGTAACTTCAATATAATAGCCAAAGACATTATTGTAACTTACCTTCAATGAAGAAATGCCTGTAGATTTCCTTTCCTTCTCTTCAAATTCTTCTAACCAAATTCTACTGTTTTTAGATAAGGATTTTAACTCATCAATTTCCTTGCTATAGCCATCTCTAACTATTCCACCTTCAGAAATAGTATTAGGCGGGTTATCTACTATGAATTTGGAAATCTTATTGGCTAATTCTTTAAAGAAACCCTTTTCTAATCCATGATATTTAATTTTTAGGACATTTTCCAATTCATCAAGAACCTCCAATGAGTATTCTAAGGATAATTGCAAAGCTTTAAGATCTCTAGCATTCACTCTGTTTAGGCCAATTTTACCCACAATTCTTTCCATATCATTTATTCCTTCCAATTTCTCTCTCACAGAGCTTAATGCATTCTCGTTTTGAAAGAATTTGTCAACAATATCTAGCCTTTCATCTATTTCTTTTTTTGAAATCAATGGACTAAGTATCCAGCTATACAACAATCTCGCTCCCATTCGTGTATTGGTATTATTAAGAATAGAGTAGAGGGAATTTTCCATTGTCCCAGAGTAATAGTTATTAGTTAGCTCAAGGTTTCTAACCGTCGCTCTGTCAAGGATCATTGTTTTGTCCAAAGATACTTTCATTGGCTTTGAGATATGTTTTGGATTCATCATCTGAGTCTGTGAGATATAGTGCAAAATCATAGCAACAGGAATCGTCTCTTCAGAGTCTTTTTCTATTCCAACTGAATCTGTTGTGTTTATCTCAAAGAAATCTTTAATTATCTCTTCACAATATTTTATATTCTCAAATCTCTTATCAAGGAATTGAACAGGAAGTGTAGATAAGAGCTCATTACTTTGTCCTTCTAGAAGTAATATTTCAGCTGGATTGAAAGCTGAAAGAACAGAATTAACATAGCTATTCTCAAAACCTTCCTTTAACAAAATAAACTCTCCAGTAGTTATATCCGCAAGTGAAACAATTATTTTCTTTTTTGAAAAATAAAAAGATGCTAAGTATGAATTTCTTGTGATGTTTGCTTCCTCCCCATCTACAGTACCTGGGGTGACAATTCTAGTAACCCCTCTCTTAACAATACCTTTTGCGAATTTAGGATCTTCAAGTTGATCAACAACTACAACACAGTATCCAGCATCAATAAACTTGGGAAGGTACTGATCGATTGCTTTATGGGGAAATCCAGCTAGTGGAGTAGCATTCTCTTTTTTATCCCTTTTTGTAAGTGTAATATTTAAAACTTTAGAAGCAGTTTTTGCATCTTCACCAAATGTTTCAAAGAAATCCCCCATCCTAAAAAGAACAATTTTATCAGGATACTGTTTCTTAAAACTTAAAAATTGCTTCATCATTGGAGTATCATTCATACCTTGTAGTATACCACAGAGAATATTGAAAACTCAGCTATTTACCGAGTATTATTTTGCCTTCTTCATCCGCTACAATCCTTCTAGCTTCAGAAATATATTCTGGCGATACTGACACTCCATAGACTCCAGCTTGTACACAGTATTTAAGTAGAGGTTTGTTATCCTCCGCTATGACAATAACTCGACCAGTTTTCCCTTTTACAGATGAGTTTATATTATCTAAAACTTTAAAGATACTAGATCTTGCTAAATCATATTTTGCATCTTTTTCATCTACTTTAAAACCTTGCATCTGCATTGCTACTCTTGGAGTATTTAAGATTACTCCATCAAGATTAGTATTAACTATCTCATCAACAAGAATTATTTCTGAAGGATTATCCAATATTACATACAAATTAAAAGAGGACATTCTTCTAAGCTTTTCACTTAAAAGCAGCTTTTTTATCTCCTTAATTACATCTTCATTCATTGGAGAGTGTATAGCTAAAGAAATATTCCTCTTCTTGTAAACATTTCGAAGCTTCCTGATTATCCTAGCAACTCTTTTGAGAAGCTCTGGATTACTTGCATAATGGATTGCTCCGTAAGCATCTGGGGAAAGAGATTCATCTTCATATTTCTTTCCTCCTACTAATCCTCGGAAATCTTTAACTTTTGCTGAACCTATAGAGATGACAACTTCATCACCTTTCGCTAAATTAACATATTCAAGAATGGTATTACATATTTTTTTTGAATAATCTACAAACTTTTTGTCTTCAACATACTGCAGAATGTGGCGACCATCTTCAATCATTATTTTATCTAAATCAATATATACAAGACCATTGGAATTCCCTACAAAATCAAATAGTTTTTTGGGCTCTCTATCAACTAAAGAGAAAATCCTAGTCGCTGTTGGTGGTAAAGTAATATCTTTTGGTGGAATAGAAGTATCATCTATTCCTTCCTCAGAAGTCATTGACAAATTAACATCCCCACGAGCATATACATCCGCAATGGGGTGGGGTCCTTTCTTCAATTCATCGGCTAATTTAGAGCTCTTGTATACGGTTCCTGAATTTCCATCAAGTTTAACAATATCCCCATCACTAAGCAGCGAAGAAGCAGTAGCTGCCCCAACAACTGCAGGAATCTTAAATTCCCTGCATAGGATTGCCGTATCACTCGTTAGCCCACCAGTTTCCATAATTATTCCACCTGAAGAAAGAATCATTTTCTCCATTTCCGATGAGTATCTCTTGATTAATAGTATATCTTCCTTTGTATATTTCTTATCTACTGGGCCATCAACAATATTTATTTTGCCTGTTACTGTACCAAAACTTGCTCCTATACCAGAAATAACGAAATCTTCTCTCCTAGTCTCCTGCTTATTTATTTCAGCATCAAGTTCCTTTCTTGCCTGAACTATTAATTTCTCAAGTCGTTTAATATCTTCGTCATTGTTTTTCTGCACAATATTTTTTGCTTCTGTCATTGCTGAAGAAATCATTTCTTCTTTGATGTCAAATTTTTCGATAAAGCCAAGAATTTCCTCTCTTACATTTGGTCGAACATCAATAGCAATTTCGCTTTGTATTTCATAATCTAGTGATTTAAACCTTACGGGTTTGTTTTGCAAAACCCAAAATCTTCCTCCAGAGAGAACCCATTCGATACTTTGGGCTTCACCACTTCTATCTTCAATAACTAAGGCAATCTTGGATATTTCTTGAATGTCCTTGTCTGACAATTTCTGCTTATGACTCCAACCTTTGGAAATTTTTATCTTTTCAACACCTTGATTCATTTTTTTAACTTGTTTCATAGTCCTAACTTTCATCCACTCTTGAGGAGCAATATGTTTTTCAACAGTTGAAAGATCTTTTTTGTTTAATAAATACGTATCTGGGGTTACTTCGCCCAAAGAAATTACATCACCTAATCCATAAACAGCCTCAATGTTTAATTTCGTTTTCTCCTGACTAATTGGGTCAACTGTATATACAATACCTGCCACTTCAGACTGAACCATTTTTTGAACGACAACCGCCATTTTGACATCTGCAATATCAATATTCATTCTTTTTGCATATGCCACAACATCATCGCAAAACATTGAAGAAAAAATTCTTTTAATTGATGGTAATAACTCATCATATTTTCTTACATTTAGCTCAGTTGAAAAAATCCCAGTAAATGACACATCTTTATTATTTGGAAAAACTACAGAAGATCTTACTGAAACCCAAGCATCAGTAAAACCAGATAATCTTGTATATGCAGAAAGTATTTCTTCTTGTGCTTCCTTGTCTAATGATTCGTTAACCATCATTGATTCAATCTCAAAAGCTTCTGGATTCTTTCCTTTGCCAAGTAGTTTCTCTTTGTTTCTTTTAAATACTTTTAAAGAATGCTCAACAAAAACATCACTTGATATGACAAAAAATTCTGGGACCGGGACATCCATATCTTTAAGCCTGAAAAGACTTAATCCCTTTCTTCCAACCTTGTCTTCATTCAATTCTTTCGCAGAGTAGTCATCAAAAAAGAATACCTTAGGTTTTTTTGAAGTTTCATTACTCATTTATCTCGGGCAGTAAAAAACTTAAATCTTCTTAATTAACAATACCTTTCGCTTCTATTTTTTGCAAGTCTATATAGAATTCATAAAGAATTTTAATTAACACAATTATTGGAACCGCAACAACAGCTCCTAATGGACCAGCAATGATAAGCATAATGACAACTCCGGCCATCACATAGAAAGGTTTGACTCCAACAACATTTCCCATAACTTTTGGAATAATAAAATTGTTCTCAATCTGTTGATAAACAATCATGAGAATTAATATTATAAATGCATTAAGCGGACCAAGTGTGATGAGAGAAACAATTCCGACAGCTATTCCCCCTAGAGTAGCACCAATACTAGGAATTGCATCCATTAGACCTACAAAAACTGCTAAAGGAATGGCAAAAGGAACTTTAAAAAGGGACAGTAATACAACAGAAACCAGAGTGGCTATCAAACTAACTGTTCCTTGTCCTAAGATCCATCCTCCAAGTTTATTTTCCACATCAAAAATTAACTGCTTGACTCTTTGCACTCTATCTTTGGAACGGATTTTAACAAAAATTATATCCACCAAAGAGTCATGCTCTGATACCAAATAAATAGAAAAGACTGTTGCTGACAACAAAGTTGTAAAACCACTGAAGAATCCTCCAAGAGTAGTTGTTAGACTTTTGACATTAGCTGATGTAGTTAGAGAACCAACCCAATCGGAAACAGATTTCTCAATTGACGAACTATCTATCTTAAGACCATTAATATTTAAACCATTTATGGAACTTAATAATTTTGATATCCATTCAGGTAATGCTTCAAAAAATCCACCTATCTGATTAACAAAAGGAACAAAGATTATTGCTAAAATGACAAGAAGGAAAACCAAAAGGGAAAAATATGAAAGAAATATTGCAACATTTTTGGACATTTTCTTCTTTAAAAACCAATTAACAACTGGCCTCATAGCACACATGAGTACAAACGAAAACAGCAAAAAGAGTAATATTGAAATGAATTGTTTTCCCCAAAACATAAGAGCGATTATTGAGACAATCAATGCAAGTAGAGTTGGTGATAAATCAATTTGAACCCTCTGAAGCTCACTTGAATCCGAACCATCCTTACTTTCTACAGAGTAAATCTTAGGCATATTTATTGCAATAATTATATTATCCTAAATATAATACCACAATACCTTTACTGTAATCTATTCTTTTTGTATACGATAATCCCAGAAGTAGCAAGAAAGGCTATTAAAGCAAGGACACCAATAATTCCCATTATCTGACCATCTCTTAAAATAGAGAGTGCTAATTCTAATTCTCCAGCTGCAACCGGTAAATCAGCATCTATAACAGCATTTCCATTTACAGAACTATCTTTAGAATATACAACAGAAACTTTTTCTTCTATCTCCTTACTATTGCCTGCTTTATCTCTCAGAACTACTGAAAAGACATTAGCTCCTTCATCTCTAAGAATAATATCTTTAATTACAAATTTCCCATCATCTCCAACCTCGGTTTCATAAATATCTGTTCCTCTTTTGACCACAACCGTACTTCCTGGCTCTGCCTCTCCTGACAATGCAAATGTTTCTGTCCCAACTTCTTTCAAGTAATTAATCTTTGCCAATTCAGGTGCTGTTCTGTCAACGGAAACAATTATTGGGTCTGATTTCGGAGAAACAACCTTTTTTAAAGCACCTTTTATTGCAGAAGTAGAAACAATATATTTCCCTTCATTTTCTACTTTATGAGCAAATTCAAACTTCCCTTCTTTATCAACCTTAGTGGTACCAACAAGTTCATTATCGATATATACTTGAACCTTCTTAAAACCTTCTGCAACACCCTTGACAACTATATTTTCCCCATTTACTGCGGTAACTGTCTCTCCCAAAGTAGGTGCAGACAGAGATTCGTCGAGTTGAGGATTATTGTTGCTTTTAATATAAGAAAAAATTCCGTAGCCAATTAAAAGCAAACCAAATAAAATAAAAAGTGTCCCTATAAGTCTTGAAAGAGAAAGATCTCTTTTTTCTTTAATTTTAACCTTAGACACCATACTGTCTTTGGAAGAATTAGACACTTTTTGATTATTTTTCTTGGCAGAATTAATTTTTTTCTTTGCCACGTTTAACCTATATTAAAATTTATATAGTTACTAGTTTAGGATAATATAATTTCACAAATAATGCAACCTTTCTCAAAATTTAGTACAATAGTACGGTAATTATGAATAAACTGTTAAAAATTGTATTAACATTCTTCCTTATACTATTGGTGTTAGTTCCAACTTTTTATTTTATCGCCTATCCCCACTTAAATGAAATTGGGTTGCAATTAAAAAAGCTCAATATCTACGACATTACTAAAAAGACCTACATTTCTCTACTAACAACTGTTTCCCCATCCCCTGATAAATACAGAATCGTTGAGTTTGGATCTGATTCTATAGAAGAATCAATCCAATCAAAAAATATTATTCTCGAAAATAAACTTTTGGAAGAATTAGATACTACTTTAACAATTGACTCAGCACTAATTTATGGAAGAATTTTCCAAGGGACATCCTCAAAAACAATGGATTTAGGTTTTTGGCATTTTCCCACTTCGAAATATCCAGGACAGAAGGGAAATTCAGTAATAATTGGTCATCGTTTCTATTACCTTCCACCAGCAAAAAATACTTTTTTTAATTTGGACAAAGTACAGATTGGTGATACTATCCTGCTTTCCCACAATGAAGGTGAATGGAAATATATCGTTACAGAAACTAAAATCGTTAACGATAACGACCTCTCCGTTCTTCAAGATACTGAAGATTATCGACTTACTCTTATTACTTGTACACCTCTTTGGACTTCGGAAAAAAGATTGGTCATCATTTCTAAGCTAGACAAACTTTATCAAAAAGTATAGAATTACAAGCATAAATTAACACAAACTACTCATGGATGATTTTTATAAAAGAAAAGATATAGATAAGAATACTGTGGAATTAACCATTACAATTCCAAAAGAATCTTTTGAAAAAAGCTACAAAGCTATGTTAGATCAGGAGTTAAGTAATACTAAGATAGATGGTTTTAGGAAAGGAAAGGTACCTTCGAATTTAGTTGAATCAGAGTTAGGAACTAGTATTAAAGTAAAAGTATTTGAGAAGTTACTCCCAATGTACCTAACAACTGCATTGCAGAAAGAGAATCTTTCACCTATAGCACCTCCAAATTACAAGAACTTCCCTGATCTTACAAAAGATGAGGACTTAATTATTTCTACGGATATTACAATAATGCCTGAATTTAAACTCGGAAATTTAAAAGAAATAAAAATTAAGCAGGAAGATACAAAGGCAACAGATAAGGAAGTTGATGATGCACTCACAAGTCTTTTCAAAAATGACAATTTAGGAGAGAAGGAAATTAATGATAAATGGGCAACAGGAATTTCAAAGAAACTTAAAATAGATAACATCAAATCTATAAAAGATCTTAGTGAATTTGTAAAGAACACAATTGAGAATCAAAAGAAAATTATTTCTAGAAGAAAAGCAGAAGATGAAGCATTAATGCAGGCAATAAAAATTAGTAAAATAGAAATTCCAAAAGCAGCAATTCAATATGAAGCAGAGGAGAGAGAACATTCCTTTATGCATGATTTTGGTCATGATCAAAGTAAGATAGATGCTTTCCTTAAATCAAATAATGTTACGATAGAGAAGATGAGAGAGCTTTGGCTAAAAGATGCTAAAGAGGCTCTAGAAACTGATGTCTTCCTTAAATTATATGCAATCGACAAGGGAATTAAGGTTACAGATGAAGAGTTAAAAGCAAAGATTGAAGAAATAATCACAAAATCACCACAAATAGAGGACAAATCTCTTTTTGAAAATGAAGAATGGAAAGAATACATAAGAAGGGTAGAGGAGAAAGAAAAAGCTTTTAGAGCTTTTTCAAAAGAGGTTTTAGGAGAATAGAACTGCCTATTAATTTGTTAATATTGTTCTATGATATTAATACCAACAGTTATTGAAAAAGAAAGAGGTGGAGAAAGAGCATATGACATATACTCAAGACTTCTTAAAGACAGAATCGTTTTTGTAAGTGGGGAGATTGAAACTAATATGGCTAATACTGTAGTAGCTCAATTGCTCTTTTTAGAGAAAGAGGACCCAGATGCCGACATCCAGATGTTTATCAATTCTCCTGGAGGACATATTACAGCAGGTATGGCCATTATAGATACTATGAATTACATTAAGCCCGATGTTTCTACTACTGCAGTCGGTATTGCTGCCTCTATGGGAACAATGCTTCTTATTAACGGTGCAAAAGGCAAAAGATATGCCCTTCCGAACAGTAAAATACATATTCACCAACCTCTTGGTGGAGTAGAGGGACAAGCAAGTGATATAGCAATTGAGGCAAAAGAGATATTAAAGATTAGAGAAAGCCTTTATAAAATGATTTCGGAAAAAACTGGTAAATCCATAGCACAAATTACAAAGGATGCTGATAGAGATAAATATTTTACTGCTACCGAAGCTAAAGCTTACGGTTTGATAGATAAAATAATTAAAAAAAGATAATGTCAGAAAGATACCGTACAGAGTCTCCGGATCCATTGGAAGATGATTGGAAACAGAATCGCCTAGATTTCATTAGAAAGGATTTAGAGGGTATCTTCACTTATGGTTTTAGTGGTGATTCTCAAACAGAGGATTTAGAGAATACAACCGTCGAAGATGTTAATGTTTTCATTTATGATAGTTTAATCCCCAATGGAATAATAAAGACTTCCTTTGTTAATACTGTAGTTATTAACGAACCAAAAGAGGTAATTGAATTATGTGATTATATGTCTACAACCCTCCCCGAATATCCACAGGAAGGAAATGTTCAAGTGCATTTTCTAGAATCTAATGATTTTGCAGCAACTGTTTCAGTTATACAAACTGGTTCAACAAGTGTAAGTGTTAAAGTTCAACCTTTGGAAGATTGTCCTGAATTTTTAGTAAAGAAATGGAAAGAAATTATAGATGGGAATTCTCTAAAGGATGAGAAGAAGAGTAAGGCAGATATGTTTAAAACATTAAAAAAAAAGTTAGGTAAAAATATTTAATATCTTATTTTACTTTTAAAAAATGAATAATAATTACGAACAAGAGAAGCCCCATGATTGGAAAGAGGAGATTAATAATGAAATTCTACAAGCATTGGAGAGAGAAAATCCATCAACTTACTCCTACTTACAGCTTACAGATGTTAACCTTAAGGAAATAGATCAACACATGTTAGATTTATTTGAAAAATATTTTCCTTCTGTTATACCTTCAAAAATATATTCGCATGAAGCATTAGTCTGCTTGGCAAATGAAGCGGGTTTTCATGGAGAGATGCCTAGAAATCTCAATGCTCAGCCCCTTTACTTT
>JAXGWV010000001.1:0-45466 GCA_040773125.1 Candidatus Dojkabacteria bacterium | reverse complement strand
TATTAATATCTTTTAATTAAAAACTACTTCTCAGCGTCTTCTTTCTTAACGCCATATTTAGATCTTGCCTTCTTTCTTCCCTTTACTCCTGCCGTATCGTACTTTCCTCTTACAATAATGTATTTAACACCTGGCAAGTCTCTTTTTCTTCCAGCCTTTAAAAGAACAACTGAGTGCTCTTGAAGATTATGACCTTCTCCTGGAATATATGCAGTAACCTCCATACCATTAGACATTCTTACCCTGGCAACTTTTCGAAGTGCAGAGTTAGGTTTTTTTGGTGTCATTGTCTTTACTTGCAGACACACCCCTCTCTTGAATGGGTTTGGTATTTTCTTATATCTATTCTTCAAAGGATTAAAGTTCCTAGCAAGTTGAATATGCTTGGCTTTCTTCTTTGCAGATTTTCTAGGTTTTCTTACTAATTGGTTTATTGTTGGCATGGTGTGTATTATATAACAAAATCAATTAAACATGAAGCTCTTCCAGCTCATTAACATTTTTAATCTCGGCCCTCTCTCCTACAGGAATTAGTTTGCCAATAATGACATTCTCTTTCATTCCTCTTAGGTAATCAGTCTTTCCTATAATAGCAGCATTTGTTAGAACTCTAACCTGCTCTTGGAACGAGATAGCTGAAAGGAAGCTTTCCGTATTTAGTGATGAGGTCTTAATCCCATATAACTTTGGAACAACTAAAGCCTTATTTTTCCCATCTTTAACAAGAAGCTCATTTTTCAATGCAGCCATAAATCTATTTACTGATGAGCCTACTAAATAATCAGAATCACCAGAATCTAAAACTCTTCCAAGTCTTGTCATCTGTCTCAATATTATCTCAATGTGAATATCATCAATTGGAACACCCTGTGCATTAAATACCTTTTGTACCTCATCTAAAATATATTTTTGAGAAGTAAGGATATCTGCAACATCAGCTAATTTCTTTGGATCCAACGAACCCTCTGTTAACTGTGTCCCAGCTTTTACTTCTGCACCCTCTTCTACTAAAATTTCCATCCCAGGCAAGACATAGATTGTCTCTTCCGCCTTCATCCTTCCATTTATTGTAAGAATACCTCCCTCTAGAGACACCGTCCCATCAAAAGGAGCCTGTCTCTCTACTTGCTCAGAATCAATGAACATTGCCTGACCAACTTTTACTTCTTGCTTGTCTTCGATTAGTAATTTCTTAGCTTTAGAAACAATATAATATCTCTCCATCTTTTTCTCTCCAGAGATAATAATTGTCGAAGAATCATCTTCGGCTAATTCTATATGTACCTTACCATCAATTGACGCCATTTCTGCTTCTGCTTTTGGTGTTCTTGCTTCAAACAATTCTTCAATTCTAGGTAGTCCCTGAGTTATATCAATCTTCTGAACTCCTCCTTTATGGAATGTTTGCATAGTCATCTGAGTGCCTGGCTCTCCAATTGATTGAGCAGCTATTACTCCAACAGCTCTTCCCATATCTATCTCTCTATTATTCTCAAGATTGTAACCATAGCACTTCTTACACATTCCCAAAGGGAACTTACAAAGTAAAGGAGTTCTCACAAATACCTCTTCAATTCCTGCCTCCTCAATTTGATCCGCAATCTCTTGAGTAATAATTTCGTTCCTCTTTGCTAAAGTTTTCTTTCCTATAATTAGGTCCTTAGCTAGAACCCTTCCAAAAATCCTATCCTTGAAATCAATTCTTCTATCATCAGATTTCCTAATGCCAAGACCTTCTCCCTCATAGCCACAATCATCATGTCTAATTATGACATCGTGGGCAACATCAACAAGCTTCCTTGTCAAATACCCAGATGAAGATGTCTTTAGAGATCTGTCTGCAATACCCTTTCGACCTCCGTTTGCAGCTACAAAATACTCAAAAGCACTTAATCCATCTCTATAGTTACTTTTAATAGGCATTGCAACAAGATTCCCTCTTGAGTCTCTAACAACACCTTTAATGGTGAGTACCTGTCTTGCCTGAATTTTTCCTCCATTACCCCCAGATTCAACCATTTGGTAAATTGAATTTTCTTTTGGAAGTTTGTTCCAAGCCATTTCTGCCAATTCATCGGCAAAATCATCCCACATATTTGTTGAGATATTTACCTTCTCCTTCTTGGTAATCAAGCCCTGAAGATAGTTATCTAATAACTGCTCATCTTTTTCTTCAATCTTTTTAATCTCAGATTTAATATCAAAATCAACCTGACAATCTTCCATTGCGAATGAGAAAGCTAAATCTGTTGCAAATTTAAATCCCAATGTTTTCATATTATCAAGAAGTTCAACAACTACTGATAAGTCAGAAGAACTCTTGATTCTATCGATTATTTTCTTAATCCCTCTATTATCAATTCTCTCATTGATAAATGGATAATCTTCTGGAAGGATACTGTTAAAAATGACTCTCCCTACAGAAGTTTTTATTGCCTCACCTTTAATTCCAACAAGAATTTCTTCATTTATTGATATGTCATCTCTCTCATATGCTTTAATCGCATAATCACTTGTAGCAAATATCCTTGGATTCTTTGATTCAACCAAATCGGTCATCAAATAGAAACCAATCAACATATCTTTTGCTGGAGATGCTAATACCTGACCATTAGAAATATTTACAATGTTTAGGGAAGACATCATTTCCTTTTTTGCTTCCTCTATTGCTTCATCAGTGAGAAGAATATGGACAGCCATTTGGTCTCCATCGAAGTCTGCATTAAATGCCTTACATACTAACGGATGAATCCTGATTGCCTCTCCTTCAACTAGTCGAGGATAGAAAGCTTGAACACTATACTTATGAAGAGTAGGTGCCCTATTTAGTAATACAGGCTTGTTCTTAATTACTTCTTCTAGTAAGTCCCAAATAATATCTGTCTCTTCTTCTAACATATCCTTAGCAACTCTTACATTTGGAGCTAATTCCTTATCAAGCAATTTGTAAATAACAAATGGTTTAAACATTTCAAGAGCTACTGATTTTGGTATACCACACTGATCGAATTTAAGACTTGGGTCTCCATCGATAACAGCTCTTCCAGAATAGTCAACTCTCTTTCCTAGCAAGTTCTTTCTAAAAATTCCCTTCTTTCCTCTTAGGTCATCCGTCAATGATTGATAAGGTAATCTCTTACTATTCATCATAGGCTTAGAAGGCCTATGGGAGTTATCTATTAACGCGTCAACAGATTCCTGAAGCATCCTTTTCTCGTTTCTTAAGATTACATCAGGTGCACCAATTTCTATCAACTTTTTCAACCTATTGTTTCTATTGATTATTCTTCTATAAAGATCGTTAAGGTCAGAAGTTGCGAACTTACCACCTGATAGAGGAATAATGGGCCTTAATTCAGGAGGTAAAACTGGAAGTGTTCTAATAACCATCCATTCTGGTTTAATACCATTTTTGATAAAACCCTCAAGATACTGAATTCTCCTTATTGTTGCTAATTTCTTTTCTCCTTTTTCCTTCTCAATTCTAATTCTTAATTTTTGCAATTCACCTTCAATGTCAAGATTCTGTAACAATTTCTCAATTGCCTCTGCACCCATCATCGCCTCAAAAAAGACTAAATCTCTTTCACTCAAATCTGAATACTCATCCTCAGAGATTACGGCACCAACTGCAATTTTTTCTATTGTTTGGAAAAGCTTTGAGTAGAAAGTTTCTATCTGCTCTTCTTTCTCTGCATAATCTCTTCTCACTTTTGCCAATGTCTGTTTTCTCTTATGCTCAGTCTGGCTTACTTTCAAATCCAATCCCTTGTCTTTTGATTTCTTCAAATCCTTAATCTCCATATCAAATGTCTCTGTGGTGATTTTAAGCTCTTCATCTAATTCTTTGTGTAATTTCTCAATTTCATCACCCTTAAGAGCAAGTGCTTTCTCCATCATTTCCCCTCTTCTCTCCTCATCTACAGTGATTATTGCGTATCTTGTGTAGTATACAACTGAGAGTATCTTTTTGTGAGAAATATCAAGTATTATTGACATCTTGTTTGGTATCCCAAAAGCAAACCAAACATGTGCAACTGGGATAGCAAGGTCAATATGACCCATTCTTTCTCTTCTTACATCAGATGTCGTAACCTCAACACCACACTTGTCACAAACAATTCCCTTATATCGTATCTTTTTGTATTTTCCACAATAGCATTCATAGTTTTTTGTTGGACCAAATATCTTTTCACAAAAAAGACCGTCTGGCTCAGCTCTGAAAGTTCGATAATTGATTGTCTCTGCCTTTGTAACTTCTCCATAAGACCAATTAAGCACTTGGTCTGGAGATGCCAGAGTAACCTTTAAGACATCAAAGCTATCAAATTTATTTCTATTCTTCTTCATTTTGAGCAACCTCCTCTTCTGTCTTATTTGAAATTAAATCAATATTTAAGCAAAGAGCATTAAGCTCCTTGACTAGTACCTTGAAAGATTCTGGTACATTTACATTCTCAATTTTATCTCCATGGATAATTGCCTTGTACGCAGACGCCCTACCTTTAATATCGTCTGACTTAATAGTAAGCATCTCTTGAAGTGCATATGGAGCACTGTGAGATTCTAATGCCCAGACTTCCATTTCTCCAAACCTCTGTCCCCCCATTTGAGCTTTTCCTCCTAAAGGCTGTTGAGAGACTGTAGTGTATGGTCCAGTTGATCTAGCATGAACCTTCTCATCTGATATATGTTTTAACTTTAAGACATATTTTACTCCAACAGTTACTTTGTTAGGGAACTTCTTTCCTGTTCTCCCATCATACAAATCGACTCTTTGAGACATATCTTTTTCTTGTCTTTTCATTTCATTCATTAGCCATTCCATATTTTCTCCTTCGAAAATTGGGAAAGCAAATTTCTGATTTAACTCTTGTGCAAATTTCCCAAAATGAACTTCCTCCGCTTGCCCCATATTCATTCTCTTAAGGAATGTTGGGGTAAGAACAATATCAACAGGCTCCCCATCTTCAGTGAAAGGCATATCCTCAATTGGACGAATAGCTGCTACTGTATTTTTGTCTCCATGTCTTCCAGCTATTTTATCTCCAAATCCAATTTTTTTAGTGTTAGCGACCCATACCTTTACCTGATGTAAAACACCTGGGGCTAATTTGTCTCCTTTGTCTGCAGAGAGAATTAAACTTCTGATAACAATACCCTCTTCTCCGTGTGGAATTCTCAAAGAGTTGTCTCTAACATCGCTTGCAGACTCTCCGAAAATTGCTCTGAGTAATCTCTCCTCTGCAGTTAACTCTTTCTCTCCTCTAGGAGCAACTACTCCAACTAAAATATCTCCAGATTTTACATAAACACCAGATCTTACAATTCCTTGAGAATCTAGTTTCTGTAAAATTCGATCGTTAACATGAGGGATATCTGCTGTAATCATCTCAGGTCCGAGCTCAGTATCTCTAATATCTACCGTATGCTCCCTAATATGTATTGATGTTAGCAAATCATCTCTGACAATTCTGTCGGAGATTATCACAGAATCCTCATAGTTGTAACCTTCATAAAACATCAATGCAGCCCTTAGATTTGTTCCAATTGAAAATTCTCCGTCTACAATAGTAGGACCATCTGCAAGAACATCTCCTTTTTTAAATTTGTCTCCAGATTTAACTACGGGTTTCTGAGTGAAACATGTGTTTTCGTTACTTCTGTAGAAAGATACAAGGTTGTAATCCTTTACTCCCTCTTTATTGTACTTTACAGATATCTTATTTGCATCAGTATACAAAACTTCTCCACCATCCTCTGCAAATATTCCCCACTCAGATTGTCTTGCAACAATCTCCTCCATTCCTGTTCCAACAAGAGGAGATTCTTGCTTAATTAAAGGAACTGCCTGCCTTTGTTGATTCGCACCTGTAAGCGCTCTCATTGCATCATTGTGAGAAACAAACGGTATTAATGCCATTCCGAGACCTGCCTGTTGGCTTGCTAAAGCATCAACATAGTTAACCATATTCACATCCTCAAGTAAGAAATCACCTTTGTATCTAACAGGGACAAGGGTATCCAAAATATTCCCAAATTCATCTTTTGAAAGAGCTGCTGGCCCAATATGGTATTTTTCTTCCTCCATTGCATCTAAATACTCAACAGAATTAGTAATAAATGGCTTAACAGCAACTTCCTTAATAGTTTTCTCTTTTGAAATCTTCTCGGCCAATTTCTCATCAACAAATGTCCCAATTTTTGCAATTTTCTTAATATCTTCTGCAAGAATTCTATTTGTAAGTTCTTTCTTATTATTATTTACTTTACTGGACACTCTTCTGTATGGAGCTTCCAAGAACCCAAATTCGTTAATTCTCGTTAATGTTGCTAATTGAACTACAACACCAATATTTGATGATTCTGGACTTGTAACTGGGTCAAATTTTGAATAGTGAGAGTTATGAACCTCTCTGATTGAGAAAGTAGCTCTTTCTTTTGCAATACCACCAGGCCCACCTGCGGTAACCTTTCTCTTATTTTCAAGTTCAGAGAGAATATTAATCTGATCCATAAAACTTGATAATGCATTCGTTCCGAAGAAAGACTGAATAGCAGCAGCAATAGGTTTTGTACTCGCAAGCATTGAAGGAGTTACCTTCGCATCTTGACCATACAAACTCATCTTATCTTTAATATTTTTCTCTAACCTCCTAATTGCAGGATTAAGCTGTCTTTCAAGAATCTCTCCTACACTTCGAATTCTTCTGTTTGATAAATGGTCAATATCATCTGGCTCAACAACACCATTGTTTATCTGAATAAGTTTCTTAACAATTAGAACAATATCCATTGGATAAAGAACTGTTTCTGCTGGATTGTTGATATCATAATTTGTCCCAAGCTTCCTATTTAACTGGTATCTACCTATCTTCCCTAAATCAAATTTTCTAACATTAAAAAAGTTACTTTTAATATATCTCTCTGCACTTTCAAGTGTTACAGACTCGTCTGGTCTAAGCTTATTGTAGATACTAATTACTGCTTCTTCTTTGCTCTTTGTAAAATCTCTTGCTAGTGTTGCTTCAATATATTTGTACTCTTCATGAGTATCTACATCTGAAAACAACTTCCTGATTTCATCATCGGTTTCCCAACCAAATACCCTTAGAAGTTCCGTAATAAGGACTTTAGGTCTTTTGGGAAGAATCCTCATAGAAATTACATTATGTCTATTTGTATCTATTTCATACCAAGGACCTTTTCCAGGCATTAATCTTACTTTATACAAGGTTCTCGTTGGAAGTTTATCCAACTCTTCATACAAAACACCCTCGGCTCTTACAATCTGATGAGTAACAACTCTCCTATCACCGTTAAAAATGAATACTCCCTCATCGGTCATTATTGGCAAATCGGTTACAAAGATTTCCTGTTCTTTAATCTCTCCAGTCTTATTATTCATTAACTGAACTTTTGCATAGACAGGAGCTTCATATGAGAGCCCTTTCTTAATGGCCTCATCAACAGTTCTGTATAGCTCGCCAATTCTAAAATCCTTAAATTCCAAAGTCCACATTTTTTCCATTGTGTCCTTTACAGGATTAATTTCTGCAAACAAATTCTTAAAACCTTCTTTTTTAAAGGCCTCAAAAGAATTAATCTGAGCTTCGATTAAATTTGGGAATTCAAGGTCTCCTGAATAGTTTAGTCCCAGGTTTAATCTCCCAGACCTATTAATTTTTGGTTTTAGCATAGGATAAATTTTTAGTTATGTTATAACATATTACTTGAATAAAGCGGTATCCAAAAGGCCACGGAAAGGCCCATACAATACTACTTTTTTGATCAAAAAATCAAGCGACTCTGGGAAGTATACTATAATATTTGTTTGATGTCAACGACCTTTTAAGGATATTTTTGTGTTTTAAGATACATTTGAAAAAGGGTAAGTAGGACTCCTAGGTGTTGAAAACAAAGGGAGTCCTACTAAATGGACAAAATAGACAAAAGTTAGTTTTTTTCTTCTAACAGAAAACCAAGTATGGAAAACATGAATAGCCAAGTAATGAGGGCTAGAGGGCCCCTTA
The DNA here is from genome assembly GCA_040773125.1 of Candidatus Dojkabacteria bacterium. Lineage (GTDB taxonomy): Bacteria > Patescibacteriota > Dojkabacteria > SC72 > SC72 > UBA5232. Next base: position 37,433 of record JAXGWV010000001.1, on the reverse strand, counting down.
CAATTTCAAAAAATTTTAGGCAAAGAAAGCATACAACAACACCAAAAGAGATTGAGATTAGAATAAGAAGCCAACCGCAAATTACCGTTGTTAAATCACCAAGGTAAATCTTGAAGTGAACGTAGTCCTTCGAACTTTCAAGGTAACTCCTTCTCGAATAGTGCAGCAGATCGTTGCGCCATATTCCGAACTCTATGCCATAGTAAACACCTGCCACAGAGGCGATGATTATAAAGATAAGGCTAAGGCAAGCTAATATGGACCTCACAAGAGGTACGTATATACAGCCAATTGCCAAAAGGATAATGGCAATTACATACCACAATACTGCTTGATACTCACTTAATAATTTCCTAAAGTTTTTCATTTTTCTCCTTTTCTCAGATGGGATCTTGTTGGTTTTTTATAGCCTACGCTACATACAACCCTTAATAGAATTAAGAACTCTATGTAGCATAGGAATCAAAAAATTATGTGGAGAAGAATAACCTTTGTCTTTTTAAAGAACTATGGATACCTATTAAGGATATCTCGTGCATTATAACACGCTATGGGCCTACGCACAATCTATGTATGTATACATCCCTTTGAAAAATTACCTATAATATCCTATTATATTTTTATACTATGCCCCGAAAAAAGAAAAAAGAGAAGATAACAATAAAAAGTAGTGAAAGCAAAATCCTTTTTGGAACTATTCTTTTTGTGGCTGGGATTGTTGTAATGGTCTCTCCTTTTCTTCAACCACAATCGAACCTCTTTCAGACAATTTCGCAATTCTTTGGATATTCTGCAATCCCTTGGGGAATTTCTCTTCTGTACGGATCCCTTTTTCTGCTTTTCAAATCTAGAAAGTTTGTTTCTTCAAGACAGTTTATCGGAATTTTTCTCTTTTCTGTATGTATCTCAGTACTACTCTCTTTCTGGCAACAGCCAGAACAACTAGCAAATCCAGAAGCACTTACTAGCTCTGGAGGAGAAGTCGGAAAGTTTTTACACACTTCCTTAAACGGGATATTTGGTTCTGCCATAGAGATAATCATTATCCTTCTCTTTTTAATTCTCGCATTTTCTCTGATTACAGGAACAACACTTGAACAAATTAGAGATTTTGTTGAAGATTCAATTCCTGAACCAGGGGAGAATAAAACAAGAAAAAGCTCTTGGCTCCTCACTGTCCTTAACAAATTTACTGGCACTAAGGAAGGGGATGATATTAAGATACAGACTGAAAATGAATCTATCGACGAGAATGAAACAGAACCATATATTGAGACCTCGCCAATGGAAACGGAAAGAAAACTTGAAGAGATTCTCCATAGGGACAACTTCGCACATTCTTCACAAAATCCAACTCCAAATTTGAGGGTTTCAGAGGGACAATCAAATGAGAATCAACCACAAGAACCCAAATATACTGACTGGATCTTCCCTAGCATAGATATCCTTCAAGAGAAAGAAGTTCAGAAACAGGATGAAAAGCTCTACAAAGAAAAAGCTCTTGTCATCCAAAGAACTTTGATGAATTTTGGAATTCAATCAAGAGTTGTAGCTATAGCTGTCGGCCCAACTGTTTTGAGATTCTCCCTCAGTATAAGTACTGGTATTAAGGTTTCAAAAGTGAAGAACTTAAGCAATGATTTAGCATTAGCATTAGCCTCTCAGACTGCCTCAATTAGAATTGAAGCTCCAATTCCTGGAACATCCTTTATTGGTGTAGAGATACCGAATCCAACACCAAACTTTGTATATACTAAGGAGATGATAAAGAAATTAAAACAAGGAACGGACAGGTACGAATTGCCCCTAATTCTTGGAAAAGATATAACTGGAAAAACAATAATTAAGGATCTTGGGAAAATACCACACCTCCTTGTTGCAGGGGCAACAGGAACTGGAAAATCAGTTGCAATAAACTCCCTCCTTGCTGGGTTATTGATGACCAAAACTCCAGATGAAGTGAAGTTCATAATGGTTGATCCTAAAATGGGAGTGGAGATGGGAATGTATAATGGAATTCCACATCTTCTCACCCCAGTTATCACCGATGTTTCATTGGTGACAAATGCTCTTGAGTGGGTTGGTGGAGAAATGATGAGAAGATACACACAGCTTAAGCAAACCCATACGAAGAAGCTTTCTGAATACAATGATAAAATGGGATTTACTGCAATGCCTTACATCGTTGTTGTAATTGATGAAATGGCTGATCTTATGCTCAAAACAGGCATGGAGGTTGAAGGGAGGATACAAACTTTGGCACAAATGGGAAGAGCTGTTGGTATCCACTTAATCTTGGCAACACAAAAACCTACTGTCAATGTTATCACGGGACTAATCAAATCAAATATCCCAGGGAGGATGGCTTTTGCCGTCTCAACCCTAATGGATTCCAGAGTAATTCTTGATGAGGCAGGCGCGGAGACACTTCTTGGGAATGGCGATATGCTTTACAAAGATCAGACTACTCCCAAACCCATAAGAATCCAGGGAACATATACATCTACTGAAGATACGGAGAATATTGTTAATGCTATCAAAGACCAAGTAAAACAGGAAATAGAATATTCCTCTGGATTGACCAATGCCATCGAACATGGTCCAGAGGAAATTATAAATGGAGGAAGTGTTCAAAGAGATCCTGATTTCGCGAAAGCATTAGAAATTGTAGTACTTACCCAAAGAGCTTCTGCTTCCTTCCTGCAAAGAAAAATGAAAATAGGTTTTAACAAAGCGGCAAGAATTATAGACGAACTCTATGAGGCGGGAGCTATCGGACCAGATGAAGGATCTAAACCAAGGAAGGTACTAGTTCGTTCGGCATCCGAGATTTTAGGAGGAGAGGATACCGATGAATTTGAATAAGTAGTAGAATTGGCCATGGTAACAGTTGGGGAAGTATTAAAAAACAAAAGAGAAAAATTAAAAATTAGCCTTGACACAGCTTCTTCTGAAACTAAGATTCAAAAGAGATTTCTTCAGTACATTGAAAAAAACGAGTTCTTTCCTTTTGAATCAGAAGTCTTTTTAACTGGTTTCATAAAAATATATGCCCAATATCTAAATTTGGATGTTGAAAAAGTCCTTGCCCTCTATCGAAGAACAAACCCAATAATCGAAGAGAAGAAAATTGTCACTCCTTTCAACAATCTAAACTCGAGAAAAGGAGGTTTTACAATAACCCCAAGAACTATTGTAATCTCAATACTTGTCCTTTTCTCTGTCCTAATATTGCTCTATTTCGGGATTCAGATTTACAAATTTCAAAAGCCACCAGTACTTACTATCTCAACCCCTTATAACAACACCACCGTAAACAATCAACCCATAAAAGTAGTAGGAAAAACAGAAAAAAATGTATCGGTAGAAATAAATAATATTCTCGTACCAGTTAATGAGGATGGCTCTTTTGAAAAAGAAGTTTCTCTCATAGAAGGGAATAATCTAATAACAATAAAAGCAAGAAAAAACAGCAACAGTATCCTTGAAACAGTAGAAACAATCCAGATAACCTTCACCAAAGAAAATGAAAAACCTGTGGAGGAACCCACTACTAATAAGATAAAAGTCGAAGTTTTTGATGTTCCGGCGTGGATAAAATTAGACATAGACAATGAGAACAAACTCTCTCAAGTTGTTCAACCATCAGTTCAAGAGTTTGAAATTAAGAGCACAATTAAAATAGTATCTGGGAGAATAAATAACACTAGGGTCTTCTTCAACGACCAGCTCTTAACATGGCCAACTTCTAATGAGAAAGGTGTTGCAGAAATAAATTGTACCGTAGAGGGAGGTAGTATTAATTGTCAATAAAGAGTTTTTTAATGGTATAATGGGAAACAATGCAGGAAGGAAATCAAATTGAAGAAATTAAAGAAAGAGTTGACATTGTTCAATTAGTAGAAAAATATGTTAAGTTAAAACAAACAGGAAAAAATTTCTCTGGTCTTTGTCCATTTCATAAAGAGAAAACACCCTCCTTTATAGTAAGCCCAGATCTTCAAAGATATAAATGCTTTGGCTGTGGGAGAAGTGGGGACATCTTTAATTTTGTACAAGATATTGAGAATATTGATTTTGTTGAGGCATTAGAGAAGCTTGCAAAGATTGCAGGAGTTGAATTAAAAAAAAGTGCATCTAATTCTAAGTATAAAGAGCTCAAAGAAATTCACTACATTGCTACTAAATATTACTACAATCAGCTCCTAAAGAGCCCTAGTGCTTTAAACTATGTACTTAAAAGGGGAATCAGTAGAGAGTATATTAAAAAATTTGCAATAGGTTACTCTCCAAAATATCCTAAATTAATCTCAGAAATTAAGAAAACTGGTAGTTACAGCAAAAAAGTTCTACTTGAGACTGGTCTGTTTACTGAAAAAAACGGAGAGCTAAAAGAAAAATTTTTCGATAGAATCATGTTTCCTATCCGTTCCAGGAGAGGAGATGTAATAGCTTTTACCGCCAGACAAAATGCAGGGAATGAATATGGCCCCAAATACATGAACTCACCAGAAACTCCTCTCTTTCATAAATCCTACAACCTGTTTGGCCAATACGAATCTCGCCAAGAAATTAGGAAACAAGATTTAGTAATTATCTGTGAAGGATCAACAGATGTAATATCTGCACATCAAGTTGGGATTAAGAATATTGTTGCACCTCTTGGGACTAGTTTGACTTTACAACAGCTCGAATCTTTAATCCCCTTAACCAAAAATGTCCTCCTTTTCTTTGATAATGACACTGCAGGAAGAGCAGCATTAATAAGAGGATTTGAATTGGCTTCTAAACTTGGAATGAACCCATTTGCTGCCACCCCATCTCCCTACAAAGATATTGATGAATTTATTCAAAATGAGCCAGAGGAAATCTCAGAAGTAATTAACAACAAAGTCGAAGCATTCTCCTTTATCCTTGCTAATGTAATCAAAGATAAAGATCTAAACAAACTCGAGGACATTAATAAAATCCAAAAAATAATTTTTCCAATATTGGATACCGTCCAAGATAAGAACACAAAGTCACTCTATATTAGGAAATTAGAAGAAATTACTGGAATAAAATACGGAAAGGTTGAAGTGGGAATAACAAATAGACTCTCACCAACACAAGTAAAGAGTTCTACTCCCTATAAGGAAGATACTGAAACACGATATATTCAACTTCTTCTGTTTGCAGACAAAAGAAAGGATGAATATTTCATAGATAGCAAGTACATTTCTGATACCCTCCAACGAGAAATTTATGATTATATTTCTCAAAACAAATCCGTAACTAAATCTGAATTGTTCGAAAAAATTAACAATCATCCAAACATACAACAAGTTCTAGAAGATATGATTTTCAATGCAAATAGGCTTCCACAAGAAAACGAGTTTGAAAAAGAATTGTTTTCACTCCAGAGACAATTAAAGGGAAAATACTACAAAGAAATTCAGAAGAATTTGGTTTCCAAAATTGCAATGAGTGAGGAAATTGATGATGATGATGAGAAGGAAAAAGCTTTAAAAAGATTACAGAAAGTAGCTAAAATATTACATGAGTTAAAGAATGAATAACATTTCAGATTATGACCTCTTCAATTATGACTACTCGCAATACTGGCAAAAAAGAAGATATGAGCACTTATCTGAAATACATTTGCTTAATAGAATTTTTCGAAAGAAAAATGGAGACTGGTTTCTAGATGTTGGAGGTTCGTATGGACGACTAACATCTACATATTACAATCATTATCAAAACCCTGTTATTCTAGATTATTCTGCTAAAACCCTTAGGAATAATTATGATGTCTTGGTTAATAAATACCCAGGTATTCATTTAATTGCTGCAAATGCTTACAAAATGCCCTTTAAAGACAGTATTTTTGATGGTGGACTAATGGTAAGAGTTTTACATCACATTGAGAATCCAAATGAATATTTTAAAGAGTTAGGGAGGGTATTGAAAAATGATGGACAATATGTCCAGGAATTTGCGAATAAGATGCACTTTAAAGCAAAAATAAGAGCTATTATTAAAAGAGATAAAAGTTTCTTTAACATAAGCCCTTATAGGCAACCAACATTAACGGCTTCTGAAGGGACAAAGAACAATATTGAAGGTATTTTTTACAATTATCATCCGAATCACATCAAGAACTTATTAGTTGATGAAAATTTTCAAGTTGTAAAAAAATATGGTTGTTCGTACTTTAGGTCACCATTTTTTAAAAAGATTTTTAACGATAGTACTCTCCTCTTTTTTGAAAAAATAATACAAAGACTATTTTCTTTTTCCAATTTTCCACCAAGTATCTTCTTTGATACGATAATTAAAAAGAAAGATAAGGTGAATACTGTTAAGACAAATCTTGAAGATATTCTAGCTTGCCCTAAATGTAAAGGAAATCTTACAATTAAAGATAACTTGGCAAAGTGTAATAAATGTAAGTTAGAGTTTAAGAAAGAACATAATGTTTGGGATTTTCGAATAGAATAATGGAACAAAAAAAATCCTTAGGACAAAACTTTTTCGTAAATCAGAATCTTGCAAAAAGAATAGTTCAAGAAGTATTAAAAGAATCTCCAGAGATAATAGTGGAAATTGGGCCTGGTCAAGGATATTTTTCAAAAATATTTTATAATCAAGATGTTAAGCTAATCCTCATAGAAAAGGATGACAACTTAGCCAATCAGCTTTCTTTCACTTATCCAGAGAATGTAGTGATAAACAGCGACTTTCTAGATTGGAATTTTAATGAATTGTCCACTTATCCTAATGAGAAAATTACTTTCTTCGGTTCTCTTCCTTACAATGTATCTAAAAAAATAATTGACAAGATTATCAAATCTGAGTATTTCAAAAGTCCATGTTTTTTTATTATTCAGAAAGAAGTCGCAGAGAAATATCTCTCTAGGCCTCCACAAAACAATTATTTGGCGACAAAAACTTTGCTCTATGCAAATACTAAGAGAATATTCGACATTGCACCTGATTCATTTAGACCGAAACCGAAAGTAATGAGCTCTTTGATATGTTTCTATCCGATAAAAGATTCAGACAAATTGTTTAGTGAAAATAATTCAATTGAAGAGTTTGATCAGTTCTTACAATCAGCATTCAAGCAACCAAGAAAAAAACTTTCTAATAATCTTAAGAGATATCTTTTCAAAGTTGATCAACAAAAAAGAATAGTAGAATTGCTTGAGAAAAGAGCTCAACATGCCTCTTTGGATGATTTTTATTTTCTTTACTCAAATGTACTGTCTTCCTAATATAATGATATAATCCGTTATGTCAAAAAAAGTCAAAGAGCTCCCAAAAAAGAAAAATGGGACCAATTCGACAGAGGAACCTAAACAACTTAATTTGGATATTAAAGAGCCTTTTAAAAACAAATTTTACAAAGCTAAAAGGAATTTTGACTTTGCAGTCTTAAAGCTTGAAGTTATCAAATTTTTAAAAGACCCATTGGTATGGTCAGTCATAATTTGGGGTGGATGTTTATCCCTTTTTCAGATTAATTCAATCATTACTAATATAGAAAAATTGCCTACTCTTATACCACTTTTTAAATTCTTTAACTCTCCTCAGGATATCCTCTCCCCAAAAGAATATCTTTATATCTTCCCTACCCTTAGTATCCTTATTACAGTTTCAACTCTCTTTTCCGTATCTCGAAATTACAATAAAGAGAAATCTCTCTCAAAATTTCTTCTCGTAAGTTCCTCTGTTTCAACCATTTTTTTGTCTATTATTTTAATTCAATTGATTAAAACATAATGAATATTCAGGCTAGCCTTTACCTAGAAAAATTACTGAATTATTTTGATTTCTCACTTCTTGGAGAGGTATGGGCAAAATATCTCCAGTTCTTACCAATTTTCATTATCGGAATTATATCTTCACTAATACTTACTCCAATAATTGGGTATATCGCAAACAAATATGATATTACATATAAGCCGGGAGTCAAAAGACAGGGAAGAGATTTTGATAACCAGGAGAAAGCAATTCATGAGGGTATTACACCTTCTTTAGGAGGATTAGCAATTACAATCCCTTTGCTTCTTGCTATAATCTTTTTCTTTAAAATGGATAGTACTACGATTCCAATTCTTATTTCTATATTAATTCTAATAATTGGTTCTACACTAGACGATATATTCAACCTTCCTGCGAAGACTCAACTTCTTTATCAACTAGCTGCATCGATAATCATTGCCTTTTCAATAATAAATCTTACCAATCTTTCGATTATCAACATCCCACTAGATGCATTTACGTGGAATTTCAAACTTTTGGGAATACAGAACTCCTTTGTTTTTCCCGGAGATTTAATAGCAATTCTCTGGATACTTGTATGTATTAATGCTTACAAATGGACTGCTGGATCCCCAGGAATAATTGAAGGAAACTCTATAATAATATTTCTCCTAATCTTCGTAATTGCAGTAAGATTTAATATCCTCTTCTCATCAACATTAAGTATATTAATCACTGGAGGAATGATAATTTTTTTCATCTTTGCCCTCCCTCCACAAAAAATTATGACTGGCTCCGCTGGTAAATCAATATACGGCTTTCTAATCTGCGTCCTGTCAATATTGGCAAACGCTAAGCTCTCAACTTCTATAATACTTTTAATCATTCCACTTCTTGATTTTATATTTGTAATTATTAAAAGATATATCACTTACAAGCCAAAGAGTATTTCTGAATTAATGAGAATAAATGGCCCTGACCATTTTCATCATCAATTAATAAAGATTGGATTAACCAGAAAACAGGTAGTACTTGTGGAGATATCACTTACCCTTTTCTTTGGCTCTTTTGCCATACTTACAGCCGAAACAGTTAGATACTTTGCAATTGTCCTTGCCATTGCTCTTGCTATAGGAGTAATTGTATATGCGAATATAAGAGCCATAAAAAAAGGACAGAAGAAAGAAATTAACAAAGAATCCCCAGAATCAAGATTCTCATATTAGGAATTAATAGACAAAAGCAAGACTTCTACATATAATGTTGTTATGAAAAAGTTCAAAACTGCCATTATAATCATTTTCACTATCATTTTGATCTCAACAATATTCTACTTCTTCCCTCCCAAACAACTCATTAGTCAGCTACCTTTTTTTAATAGGTTCTACAACAATACTACTCTCGAAATAGTAACTCAAAGAGGGAAAGCTAAGGTATGGATTAATGAAAAAGATTATGGAGAAACTCCAGTAACTGTTCAAGATCTCCCAGAAGGAAACTATTTAGTCGAAATGGAAAAAATCGCTCCAGAAGATACCTTTTACAAAAAACACTCTTTCAATATCGAACTTACCAAAAATACAACAGCTAGAATGGATATTGAAATCGGTCCTGAAGAACTTCTTCACGGTTCAATCTTGTACTATTCTCCAATAAAAACCTCCCCAAACAAGGGCTATTTAACTGTTACAAGCAATACTAATAACCCCAAAATATATATAAATGGCGAATTTACAAACAGGGCAAGTTTAACTAATATTGAATTAGAGATGGGAGAACAAAAGATTAAAGTAGAAAACGATGGCTATCTTGGAATAGAGCTTCCCGTTAATATAAGAGAAAATTACCAGTTAAATTTAAAAATTTACCAATTACCAATCCCTATTTCTTTAGAAAACTAATACTATGAATAATTTACGATTCAATAAAGTTAAAAGTAGTACACCAATAACAATCATCGTTCATGGAGGAAATCGTCTGGGCTATTTAACAGCTAAGACATTAGTTGAACAGGGTGGCTATGTTGTAATTATTGATAAATTCAACTCAGAGACTAAAAAATATATATCAGAGCTAAAGAAGTCAGATCTTGTAGATTTTTTTGACTTCAAGGGTTTTGACTCACTGTTTAAGAACATCAAGAGGTTCGATTATCTTTACTATATGCTCGAAGATAAGCTAAAAGAAAACGAATTTGAGAGCAAAGACTTTCTTCTCGAAACCAAGTATCTTGAGTTAAGTCTTACACAGGTAAAAAAGAACAATGCTAAATTTTCACTCGTCACTTCTCTTGCACTAAATAGGGAGCTGGCTAAAAGAGCTAACTCCGAATATCTGTCTAAACCATCAGCTTACTCAAACATAGAATTGCAAAAATATTGTGAAACGATGGTTGCAGAGTTCAAGGATAAAACGGATATTAACGCAAGGATTATTCGAATTGGAACCTTAATTGGAAGTGGAATCGATAAAGTTGAAGATGAAACTATTCACAATTTAATTACTGAAGCAACCCAGAGCTCACAAATTACTATAAAAGGTGACGGACTTGACATTCATAACCTTATCCAAGAAGATGATGCCGTTTACGGATTGTTAAAGTTAACTTTTGCAAACAATACTAAGGGTGAAGTCATTTCCCTTGCAAACAAAAGTGACTACACAACACTATCGATTGCATATAAATTACTTGAATTAAATACAGAAGCTCAAAGCATAAGGTTTGTAGATAATCCTGATGAAAAATATCTCATCCAAGACATTTATGTACCAGCTCCACATGCAGGAAAGTATGGATGGAACCAGCAAGTAACTCTTGAAAAAGCTTTAATTGAACAGATACAGGTATATTACGATATCATAAACAAATCTTGGGACATATCCCCAACCAAAACCGAAGAGAATAAAAAAACAACAAAAATTACTAAGACAAAAATGGGAGAGTTCCTCCATAAACTTACAGAACCAATCAGAAAAATTAAAATACACAATGGAAACTCAAGGCCATCGAAAAAAGGTATTTTGAAAGGTATTGTAACATTTGTTCTAATAGCCATTTTCTCTTACTTTGTAATATATCCAATTCTTGGTACAGTAATCGGACTTTCTGTAATAAATTCCTCAATAAAGCTTCTTTCACAGAATATTTTCAACTCAGATACCGATGCTAACAACCAGTATATCTACAAAATTGAAAATAATCTGACGAGAGTATCTGATAGTTTTGAAAATCTGGGATGGATCTTCTCTGTTGTTGGAGAAAAAGAGCTTTACAACAATTTTTCCAAAGTTCTAACTGCATCACAACAATCTGTACAAGGGGGGAAATTGCTTCTAGAAGCAACCTATCCACTTTCAATGTATATTAAAGATTTTAAGCCTGCAATCACATTTGACGAGTCTGTTCCTTCTACCACAAGAGAATATCGTGACTATTTGGAGAAAATTGGTGACAATAGGTATAAATTAGATGAGGCAGCATACAGAATCACTTTGGCAAATGAGATTCTGAAAAAGATAGATATTAATTCCTTCCCCAAAGTAACACAGAACAAGATAATGGAAATTAAGGAGCTTTCAAAAACAGCTGAGACAACAGCAAAAACTTACAAAGACATAACTGCTTTTCTACCAGAAATATTAGGAGTAAATGAAAGACAAAGATACCTCGTTCTTCTTCAGAACGAGTCAGAAATTAGAAGTACAGGGGGTTGGATTACGAGCTATGGAATAATTGGAATAGATGGTGGACAGATAAGAGAGCTCTTTGTTGATGATATTTACAATGCGGAAGGAACCCTACGTGTTCAGGGGAAAAGGTATACTCCTCCAGAATCAATGGGAAAAGCCCTCGGTATTGATGAATGGAGTTTTTCATTAGTAAACTGGAGCCCTGATCTTGCAGAGACAAGAACAGCATCTGAGCAGTTTGTTTCCGACTTAGATAAGGGGAATGATATTGATGGGATAATCACAATCGATATTACTTTCTTCCAGAAACTACTTGATAAGTGGGGAGGCATTGAAGTTCCAGGAGAGGACGAGATTATTACTGGGCAAAATATCTATGAGAAAGTATTTCAAATGCATCGAGAGTTCACACCAGGCTCAACCCAAAAAACTACTTTTCTTGCGAACCTGGCTAATGAAATAATTAAGAAATTTCTTTCCATGGAAATAAATCAGTTTGTTGAATTAGGAGATGTTTTAATTAGCTCACTTGATGAGAAACATCTTCAGGTATCTTTTAAAAATAATTCTGCATATAACTTCTTTAACGATAAAAACTGGGCCGGAAGCTTAGATAGCAAGTATAACGATTCCCCTATATCTATAGATTGGAACTGGGGTGGGAATAAGGCTAATCAGTATCTAAACAAAAATTTAGCACTTAATATCTCCATTAAAGATGAAGAGACCATAGATTTTGCTTACACTTTAACTGTGGAAAATTCTTCTACAGAGAATGTATACCCTCAGGGTGACTATATTAACTATCAAAGGATATATATTCCTGCAGAAGCACAAGTATTAAAAGTTGTAGGATTTGAAAAAAACAAATTTTCAACATACAAAGAAAGTGGGTTTAAGGTAATAGGTGGCTGGTTTAATATCCCTGTAAAACAGGTTTCAACATTAGAAATATCATACCGATTAAAAAAGTCCGATTCTGGGATTCAATTCCCTCTAACAGAACAAGATGGCACAACTTTCTTTGATTTAAATATTTTCAAGCAACCAGGAGAAAGAAAGCATGCCTTAAAAATTGACATATCATATCCTCCTAGTTGGGTCTTAACCAATGCTGCTGGCTTAAACACCATAAGTAACCAGCTATCTGGGAGATTTGAACTCAACAAGGACATGGAGTACAAGATGGTCTGGAATACACCAAACTAAATCTTGATTGATCTTTGCTTTTTAAGTTCTTCGTAAACATCCAAAATGTCTTGTGTCGTGAAACTCTTTTTAGAAAGGAATCTACTTATTTCTGTTTCATCCAAATCTGTGTTCAAAGGAACTCTTTGAGTTACTCCTAGTGAAGATACCAATGTAGCAATATGCTTCGATTTACAATTATGACAAGAAAAGTGTATAATCGTTGACATCCCAGTATTCTGGACGATATTAATATCATCTACAGTGTAAGGAGTGCCACACTTATCACAAAATCTTGCAATTGAATCGATAAAAAATTGTTTTCTTTGTATTGTTATTGTGTCTGTACTGTCCATATATAAATTATACCACATCTAAATCAATGCAGAATAATGATAAAGCAATTTCTCTGTTGGTAAAAAGAGGAAAAGAACAAGGATTCCTAACTCAGGAAGAACTCCTAGATATTTTCCCAACCATTGAAGAGAACATTGACCTTCTTGATAAGATATTCGAGGAATTACAAAAAAATGAAATCGAAGTTCTGGAACCAGAAGATACAATTACTGAAACAGCTAAAGAGGAGTTAACCCTTGAGAAAAAGATTAAAATCTTAAAATCTATTCAATCAACTCTCTCTACAGATGCTATACGTTCCTATCTTTATGAAATTGGGAGAATTCCATTACTTACAGGAGAAGAGGAAGTTATTCTTGCAAAAAGGATAGAGGAGGGAGATTCTGATGCCACACAGTTACTAATTACAGCAAATTTAAGATTAGTTGTAAGTATTGCAAAGAAGTATGGGAAATCTAACCTAGAGCTTCTAGACCTTATTCAAGAAGGAAACATTGGTTTAATGAGAGCTGTTGAGAAATTCGACTACAAAAAAGGATTTAAATTCTCAACCTATGCTACATGGTGGATTAGACAAGCTATAACAAGAGCAATAGCGGATCAAGCAAGAACGATTCGTGTCCCTGTACATATGATTGAAACAATAAATAAATACAATAAAGTAAACAACATTCTTGCAACAAAACTTGGGAGAGCTGCAACTGATGAGGAAATTGCGAAAGAAATGGATATAGAAATATCGAAGGTTGCCGAAATTAAGAAAATTAATCAAAATCCAACCTCTCTTTCTACGCCTATAGGAGAGGAAAAGGACAGCAAACTTCAAGATATTATCCCTGATGACAGATCACAATCACCAGAAGATTATGCAACAGGAGAGTATCTGAAAAATCAGCTTCACGAAATTCTTGATAGTCTTCAGGACAGAGAAAGACGTGTCCTCGCATTAAGATTTGGTTTAGATGATGGAGTCTCAAGGACATTGGAAGAAGTAGGAAAAGAATTCGGAGTAACCAGGGAAAGAATCAGACAAATAGAGGCAAAAGCTTTAAAGAAATTAAAAGAGAAATCCTCCCAACAGAAGCTTGATGATTATATCGACTAATCCTCTTTCTTCAAATTTAAAAACTCTCTAGGGGAAATAGGCATCTTTTGTGAGGTCTTTTCGTAAACTTCATCTAAATCATCTTTTGAGAAAGTCTTCCCCAATGGTGTCTTATATATACTCTCCTCGATATTCAGTTCTTTTTCTGATGTGTCAAAAACAAAAGCAAGACCAGCCCAAACTAGGGCTACTACAAGAAGTAATATTATTGCAGGTATGTATTTTCTAATTATTTCACCCATTACTTAAGAGTATAAAAATTAGATGAGGGAATATTGTATATTCTAAGTAAAAGTGAAAAAGACATCTCATTACTCCCAGAAGAAGAATTACTTCCAAAAGAGACCCTCTCTACTACACAATGCATTGGCAATGACTCAAAATCCTTTAGCAGATTGATGAAATTACTATACAGCCCTGTTACAGAAAGTTGAATTACACTAGGCTCTAGAAGAGATGTCGACAAGTCATAGGATTCTCCATCATACTTATCAAATCTAAAGGAAGTCAATTTAAAAGAATTCCTGTTTACAATCGGTTCAATATTCGCAAGCAACAAAATATATTTTTCTGATTCAGGATAAACAAATTGCAAAAATTCAAATTTCTCTTCTGACTCATCATATTCTTTTTCCAATGACGAAAGAGTTTGAATTCTCTGGTCAAGAGTCTGGGAAATTCTCTTCTTTTCTTCAATCTCCTTCCTGATTTTTACAATTGTTGTTACTGTTGGACGTATAGCAAAAATAATAAGAAGAACAATAACCACAAATGTTACTCCAACAGTGATATAAGAATTGTTTTTATCCTTAGACTCCTTAATTGTTGTAATTAGTCCTAAAGAGGATCTCTTTTCTTCCATTAATCTTTGTTACTAACAATGTTAAATGACACCCCAATTGAAATCTCTGCATCTTCTTTCTGAATATTGAAACTTACATCCGAATATCTTTCATTTTCCTTCAAGGCCGACTCGTAAATTTTAACCTCTTCTAGACTATTGGCTCCAAGGGTCATGTTAACCTTCATGTCGTTCAAAGAAAATCCCTTAAGAGTTAAAGTAATAGGAATACCACTAATTATCTCACTAACAATACTTGAATTAATTTGTTGACCATCTTTTACAACCTTTACATCCTTTAGAAGTTTTTGATAACGAGAGTACAAGACATTGTTACTTACCCAAGGCTCAGTCCTTAAAAGTTGAATCTGACTCTCCACCTCTTCAGATAGGTCATTGTTCTGTTTATCCAAAATAAACCTTGAGAAGAAAACACCCAAAACTATCAATTCAACAAATATTAGCAGGTACCTACCAATATTCACCATCCACTCATAAGCTTTGGTGAAAGCATCATTTTCGGAATATATGGGATCGAGTAAATCAATCGAATTTTTATTTTTCTTTGATATAGCCATAGGCAGTCTTAGATTTTTACTATTTTAGTATAGCATATCTACAACAATTTCTTGAAAAGAATAATCTTCTCTCTGTTCTCAAGTGCCAACAAGGCTTTTTGAGAGCTTTCTGGGATAATTGGCTCATACCATTCAATTACTTCTTTTAGTAGGTAGCTAAGGTTGTTTAAAACCATTTCACATTCAGCCTTTGAAACATCTTTTTCCCAAGGCTCCTTTTCAGTAATATACTTGTTCCCAAAATCTGCCAATTCATCGATTTTCTCAGAGGCCAAAGCAATTTCGAAATCGTCAAATAAAGACTTAATCCCGAGTACTCTTTTCTCAACTTCTTTCTTAAAATTGTCTTCAACAGTTTCTTCATCATTAATTTTAATCTGTTTTTCATTAGATAAATGAATTACTCGGTTAAGAAGATTTCCGAAATTGTTTGCCAATCTTGAATTATACATATTCACAAGGTCCTCCTCCTTGTATGCGGAATCTGCAAAGGTAGAAATTCCGGAAAGAAGATAGAACCTGACAACCTCGGCTCCATACTTCTGCTCCTGCTCAAAAGGTGAAATTACATTGCCTAATGATTTAGACATCTTTCTTCCATCACCACCAAGAATCATACCGTGTTCAAGAAGTTTTGCACTGTGTTTGAGCCCAACGGAGGACAACATCCCTTGCCATATCACTCCTTGAAACCTTAAATTGTCGGGACCAAAAATCTGTACTCCTGGCCACCATTTTTCAAGTTTCTTTTTGTCTTTCCCATATCCCACAGCATTAACATAATTGGTTAAAGCATCAAACCAAACATAAAAGACATGCTCAGGATCATCAGGAACCTCGATTCCCCAAGGGAGGTTTTTCTTAAGCCTGGATATGCTGATATCTTCAATCTCCAAGATAATACTCCTAAGCTCATCTCTCTTCTGAGAAGGTTTCAAAACTTCTGGGTTGTTTTCTAGCCATTCCAAAAGTACCTCTTTGTAATTTGAAAGACGGAAAAAATAGTTCTCTTCATCCCTTTCCTCTGGAACAATTCCATGTTCAAAACATTTTCCATCAACTAATTCCTTTTCGGTTATAAATCTCTCACAACCGACACAGTATTTTCCCGAATACCTTTTCTTATAGATGTCACCCCTTTCTGAGCAAGCTCGCCAAAATTCCTTTGCACTTTCAGAATGCTCTGGAGTTGATGTCCTGTAAAAATTATCATAACTAACAAGAAATAGCTTACAGAAATCCTTAAACCTATTTGCATACTTATCAACAAAATCATTTATCTCCAAACCTTCTTCTTTTGCTTTCCTCCATATCTTTAATCCATGCTCATCTGTTCCTACATTAAAAAAAACGTTTTCTTTTCCAAGTTTTTTTCTAAAGTATCTAGCAATGGCATCTGCTTGAACAAATTCCAAAGCATGACCAATATGAGGTTCGGCATTAACATACGGCAGGGTTGTTGTGATGTAGAAATTTTTATCATTCATATGCTAATTATATACTTAAAAAAGAATTATTGAAAAGAAAAGGCCTAGATACTTGTTTACTGACTGTAGGAATGGATACCATACAAAACAAGCACTAGGCACATTCATTGTTAATTTATGGGAGGATCTTCTCCTTCTGTTTCGTAATCCTTATCGTTAACGGAAATCGTTACAAGTATATTGAATCCTAAAAAAAGGAAGACTACCAACATACACAGGAAGTTAAGACTTCCCCTTGATATTGTAAAGAAATCAAAGAAAAGAAAAGACAACCAAAAAGAGGTTGCAATATGTACTCTCATCTTTTGCCTTGCTTTTGATGTCATTTCATTTTTTGATTGGAAAAACGTCAGGTATATACCAACTCCCGACAGGCAAACTGCAAAACCTAAAAATACCATTTCGTCTCCTATTCTACTAACTCTTGATTTATTATCCAAAAAAACTTTTCTTGGGTTCTCTTGTCATGTCTTACTACTTTTTGGTACCAATTGTAGTCATCTCTAGAAGAAATTACGACATATCCCCTTTGACCTCGAAGATCAAAAAAAACGACAATCCTCTCGTTTGGGGATATAAGTGAAAGTAAATCTTGATAGGAGATATCTACTGGTATCCTCCTTGAACATCGAGAATCCAATTCTGAATCGTATATTACTTTTCTTTCTTTTTCTATTTTTTCACCTCTTTCATATCCCATAAATTGTTAAACAACACATTCATTATAACAAATATCCACCCAAATAACTATGGGCCCACATAGACTTGATTAAGCTAGGAAAGTTGTTGTGACATTAATATTCCACTTGCCAATCCAAGATTTACTAATTCTTGCCAAACTCCTTCTGTTACAAAGGGAATAAAAGGATGCATAATCTTTAAATTTTCTTTAAGAATCAAAAGTAATTCTGAAAACTTCTCAATCCTCTTTTCACTTCCAATTGGTTCATCCTTTATCTCAGACTTTATCTCTTCTATCCAAATATCACATACCTGATGCCAAAAGAATTCTCTAATTGCCTCGGCACCAAGATTAAACTGAAATTTTTCAATATATTCAGAAACCTTCCTTACATGCCTTTTGGTAATCTCAATTCTTTCTGAATTAATTTTTAGATTCTTTGACACAGACTCCAACTCGGAATCATCAATATTCATCAAGATAAAGCGGCTGGCATTCCAAATCTTCGTTATGAAATTTCTGTTTCCTTTAATCTTCTCTTCGCGAACAGGAGAATTTGAGCCTGGCAAGGCATCTATGTAATACCAAAGTCTTAACGCATCTGCTCCATATTTTTCAAAAATATCAATTGGCTCAACTCCATTCCCTTTTGATTTTGACATCTTGGAACCATCTGGAGCCAAGATAATGCCAGTAAGCATTACAATAGGATAAGGGACTTGATTGGTTCGGTACAAACCGAACATAAGCATTCTTGCTGTCCACCAAAAAAGTATATCTCTACCATGGATCATCATCTGAGTTGGATAGTACTTCTTAAAGTCATCTCCTTCTGGACCTCCGAGAGTAGAGAAGGGCCATTGACCTGAACTAAACCAAGTATCAAACACATCAGTCTCCTGCTCCCAAACTTCGCCATTTTCTGGTTTGGGACTTTTTTCCCCAAGAAAAATCTTACCAGTACCTAATACTTTGGTATTAAATTCTTTCTCATAGTCTGATATACTTTTCCCTTTATTCTCTGACAACCAATCGTAAAGTTTTTTACCACCACTATACCAAACAGGAATTCTCTGCCCCCACCAAAGTTGTCTAGAGATACACCATGGTTGGATATTTTCATAGAAATATTCAAGAGCTTTCTGCTGACCACTTGGAATAACCTTCACATCCCCACTCCTAAGAGCCTCCAATGCCCTTTTTGCCAAAGATTCAACATTTAAGTACCATTGAATAGATATTATTGGTTCGATAGTGCTCTTGCACCTCTCACAAATTACAACCTCATGTCTTATATTTTCAATTTTAACAAGAAGACCTAAATCATCTAATTCCTTACAAAGAGCTTTGGAACAATCAGTTGTACTCATTCCAATAAACCTTTCAGGAATATCTCCAGTCATCTTTCCATCTTCATCAATTACATTCACTATTGGTAAGGAATGTTTTCTACCAATCTCAAAATCAACTGGCGAATGTGCAGGAGTAACCTTAAGAGCTCCGGTTCCTAATTCCATATCAGTAGTCTCCTCTGCAATTACAGGAATCTCCCTATTTGCAATAGGAAGAACAACTTTTTTCCCAACGAATTGGGCATATCTCTTATCTTTAGGATTCACAGCAACCGCTGTATCACCAAGCATTGTCTCAGGTCGTGTAGTAGCAACTGTAATTCCTTCAACCCCAAATAGTTCTTTTGCCTTTTTCCTATCAGATTCATCTACAAATGGATAAACGATATATGCGAAAATCCCTCTTCTCTCTTCATATTCTGTATCAATATCTGCTAATGCCGTATGACAGTTTGGACATTGGTTTATTATCCTTTTATCCCTATACACAAAACCCTCTTCAAACATTTTATAGAAGGTGGAATATACAACCTCTGTTAATCTAGGATCCAATGTAAAAAACTCCCTTGAAAAGTCCGCCGAAAGCCCAATCCTTTGTTCATACTCTCTAGCATTCTTCATGTTGGTTAGACAAAACTCATAGCACTGTCTGTAGAATTCTTCTCTTCCCATTTCAAATTTGTTTTGTCCCCGGCTTTCCAAAAGCTTTGTAAAAACACTCTCTGTTTGAATCCCTGCGTGGTCCTTTCCTGGAAGAAGCAAAGTAGGATGACCTGTCATCCTTTTGTATCTTCCAATGGCATCATGAAAAGCATACCCACACATGTGCCCAATATGTGGAGTTCCGTTTGCATTAGGAGGAGGTAGTGTTATGGTAAAAGGAGTCTTAACTTCCAGATTCTCTTCTTCCAAGTATTTTTGCATTGTATCAGGATTAAAAAGACCTGAACCCTCCCAAAGAGAATATATCTCTTGTTCTTTTTTGTTTGAATCAAATGTTTTGGATATCTCTTTTTTCATAGGTAACTGGATTATATCAAACTATTGCCTTGGAGTATTCCTCTTTTTCTTTTTTCCACTCCTTATTAGTGCTGATTCAACAGCCTTTATTATACGAGCTCTTTTTAACAAGTCTTCTCCAAGCGATGTTACTGAGATATTTAAAGGAAGAATGAAATATTCGCCACTCTTTTGGAAAAAACCATTATTAGGATCCCATTCCTCTTCGGCAGGCTTTATGTAACAAGGATATTTGGTATATTCTGGGATATAATATTTAATATGCTTCTCTTTTATACTTACTCCTAAATACACACTTTCAGAATCATCACCTTCTTCCCGTATTATAACATGCGTACATTTCCATCCCAGCATATCTGGTACTCCAATATGTCTCAGGTACTCAAGTGTATCAATAAGTACACGCCCATTAAAAATATAGGGAGAATTAAAATCAAGATCCCCCTTAAATTCCGAATAACAATCATCTACCCTTCCTTTGAGGTCTCGTAATACATCTTCAGGCTCTATTTCACTAGATGGCTCCCCAAAAACTCTCCAGATTTTTTCATAATCTTCTACCTGGGGGGTTAAATCATCATTTAAGAATTCCTCTATTGTTGGTGTCATTCTTTTAATGTTTAAATTATGTTCCTATCTGTAGACATTATATCACATTACATTGTTTTAACGCTTAAAAAGGAACTCGTGAAACAAACAAAAAGAAACCCCTGTACACCGGCATTTTCACGCTAGGCTTTAGAAAGTCCCCAAATAACCTAATTTGAAAGCATCTAAATGAAAAGTGGTATAATGCATGTAATATGAAAAATTATAACAACAGAAAAGGTAATGGTAAAGAGGATTTGTTAAGACTATGCACTCTATCAGGAACAACTGAAATCGGAAGAAATTCCAATTTTATCCAATATAAAGATGAAATTATCATGGTTGATGCTGGATATTCGTTCCCTGGGCAAGAAATGTATGGAATTGACTACTTAATCCCTAATACTAATTATCTCAAAAAACAAAAAAAGGATATTAAAGCTATTCTAATAACGCATGGACACCTTGATCACATAGGAGCATTAAGGTGGATACTTCCAGAACTTGACTTCCCCCCAATTTATGCGGGTGGGTTTGCTAAATCTCTTATAGAGGCAAAAATGAAAGAATACAAGTTAGACAAGAAAGTTAAGATCTATGGTGTTGATAGGAAATCACAACTTCAAATTGGAAAATACTTTAAAGCAACTTTTATTGGTATTAACCATAGTATCCCAGATGCATTCTCAATCTTTATTCAATCTCCGAAAGGAAATGTCTTCTTTTCAGGTGATTTCAAATTTGATTTAACTCCTGCAAACGAGCCTCAATCAGACTACGAAAAGCTTAAAAGCTTAAGAGGAAGAGTTGATTTAGCCCTTATCGAAAGTACTAATGCTACAGTTCCTGGGAAAGCTCCATCGGAAAAAATGATTTCTGAAAATTTACTAGAGATAATTTCACAACAACAGGGGAGAGTCATTGTCTCAGCATTCTCTTCCTTAATTACCAGACTGTATTCTCTAATTGATATTGCTAAAAAGACAAACAGGAAAGTCCTTCTCGCTGGTCGAAGCCTTGACCTTGCAATTAAAATTGCAAGAGATAATGGGTACATCAAAGTTGAGGATGATTTATTTATAAAGGACAAGGATATCAATAAATACCCAGACAAAGAACTTTTAATCCTTTGTACTGGAAGTCAAGGTGAAAGGTTTGCGGTTCTTAACAGAATCTCTCTCAACGAACATAGAAATATTAAAATTAAGAAGGGAGATCTAGTAATTATGTCTTCTTCTGAAATACCTGAGAATATCTCAAATATTGAGAGAATGACTGATAGGCTAATATCTCTTGGAGCTGAGCTTATGAAGGATTCCGTAAACTTAAAAATTCACTCAACCGGACATGGGAATCAAGAAGATATTCGAGCAATGGTGGAATTTATTCGTCCAAAATATGTTATGCCAATACACGGGTCTCTAACATTTAGATATTTTAACAAGCTTAATTTACAGAGATGGGGAATAAACCCAAACAACATTCTTCTTACAGATGATGGTCAAGTTTGGGAGTATTCAAACTGGCAATGGAAGAGAGGAAAAAATGTTGAATCGAAACCCATTCTAATAGATGGCTTGGGAGTTGGAGATATTGGAGATATGGTTCTTAAGGATCGTAAACAATTAGCTGAGTATGGAATATTCTCCGTAATCTTAAATCTAAGTGCAAACACACATAAGATATTGGGGAAACCTAAATTCCTTTCAAGAGGGTTCATATATTTCAAGAATTCTCAATCTCTTTTAAAGGAGATTACAAATACAATTTTTGATGAACATAGGGAATGGCTAAAGAATGAACAAAATAGTAAAAAACCTGACTACGATAAGTTAAAGGAGAGTATAGAAAAAAGTCTTGCTAAGCTGATTTACAAGAGGACTGAAAGAGAACCAATAATCATGGTTTCAACAATTTAGTCTTACCCTTTTACAAACAACCTAATATGATATACTCTAGTGTATGTTTCATCTGCCTATTCTAAAACAAAATCAAAAGAATAAATTAGACCCGAAAGATAACATTGTGGTCCTCGATATTGGGACTGAATTGCTTAAAGGGGTTCTGTTTAAAGTAAACAAATTTGGAGTAGTAGTATCAAAAGTTTCTAGAGTAGAACAACAGCAACATGCAATGAAAAGTGGAATCATATCGAACCTTGATACTGTATTAACAAATTGCAGACTTACAATGTCTTCTTTGACCGACCGACTTACTCCCGAGGAATATCCAAAACATATTGTTATGGGTATTGCTGGAGAATACATTCAAGGAGTATCCATTGTCGTTAATTACCAAAGAGACCAAAACTTCGATGAAGAAGTCACAGAGAAAGAAGAAGCTAAGATTATTTCTCAAATTGAGAGCAAAATCGAATCATCAGGGAAATATGACTTAGGTCAAAGAATTGGGCTTGTTAATGAGGATATTGAAATTCTTCATCTTACTAAAACAGGTTTAGAGATTGGAGGAATGCCCGTTGATTCGTTAATAGGATATAAAGGAAAGGATGTAAAATTAATTTACTACGCATCATTTGCACCAAAAACATATGTTGAGTCACTTAGAAAAGTAGCTTCCGAGCTTGACTTAAATGTCTTAGGTATTGTATCTCAGCCATTCGCTGTTGCAAGAGCATTCTCTGGTTCATCTAATAGAGATTTCTCCGCCATATTTATTGATATCGGTGGAGGAACGACAGATATTGCAGTTGTTGAAAAAGGAAATGTAATTGAAACAAAAATGTTCGCTTTCGGAGGAAGATCTGTAACTAAGGAAATTGCAAAAGTGTTGAACCTCGAATACCGAGTTGCAGAACAAAGGAAGATAAAATATTCAAACAAAGAGTTAAATAAAGAGCTATCAAGGGAAGTACAAAAAATCGTATATCCAGTTGCAAAACTTTGGATGAAAACATTAAAAACAGCCTTATCTCTATGCGAAGATGTGTCCTCTTTTCCACCCCAAATCTATCTCTGTGGAGGAGGCTCTTTACTACCTGAGATAAAAGAAGTCATGCTAGAATTTCCATGGAAAAAATTCTTACACTTTGCTGTTGTTCCTAAAATTGAGTACTTTACACCAGACAAACTTGATAGAATTACTGACAATAGTAAAGATTTAAGGCATGTCTACGACATTACTCCAGCTTCGCTTACAAAGTTTGTATATGATATAAATAAAAACGATTTAGATGGAACAAGAGAGTAAAAAAATAACTAAAATTGTAATTAACTCCGATGATGAGTTAACTGATGTAGTTGCAGGTATTTTAGAATCTCCTAATGACAGGATTGTATTAACATTCGCAGAAGAATCTGATTTACTTATCAGCCCTATTAATTTAAAGGTCATTCAAGAAACAGCTGACGATGAGAATAAACTGTTAATTGCACAGATAATTAATAACTCCACTGGGGTAAAGAATGCAAGTAGTGCTGGTCTGTATACCATTGAAACAACAACACTTCCCCTAGAAAGTGATTGGGAGGAAGAACAGAAGAAAAAAGAACAAAGGCTATCACCAAAAAATATCCCTGAAGAGAAAAAAGAGGAGCTTGTTGAACCTACTGAAGTTGAAACACCAAATGAACAAGAAATCCCAATTGTTTACAAAAATGAAGACGAGGGAATTAGCATTGATGATGATTTGCCAACCGAGGATTTATCCCCATATCAAGAAGAGGCTGAAGCAGAGGAGGTTGAAACCATTTCCCAACCTCATGAATCGGATGCACATGTTTTGTTCCACTCAAAATCTAATCCAAAAAAGGTAATTAATACTTCTTCTAAAGATAAACTTAAGAAAGAGCGAAAAGAGTTATCTCCAAAGACAAAAAAACTTCTAGGAAGAATTGGAGGAAGTTTGGTGGCAATAATCCTTTTAGCTTCTTTCGTCTATTACAAAACTGCTCCATACGTAAGGATTAAAATGTATATAGAAGCCAGAGAGGCATCCATTGAAAGAACATTTACTGGTGATGAGAATATTAAGGAAATTGACTTTGAAGATGATAAGATTCCAATTAAGTTTGAAAAGGCCGAGAAGGATAGATCCACTACAATAAAGGCCACGGGCTCTGCGTTCAAGGGAGAGAAGGCAAAAGGAACAATAATGATTATGTACACACCACCTGTGGGAACAAGTTGCCCCGGTCTCGAATCTATTACAATTGAGGCTGGACATATAGTAACAGCGGGAGATAATAAGAATTTCAAAACTGATAAAGCAATTACTTTCTCATGTGAGCAATTAGTACCCCAATCAGTTGGCATTACAGCAATGGATATTGGAAGTGACTATAATTTTCCTGCTGCAACCCCTTTTACCATACAGAGTTTCTCTTCATCAAATATGACAGGTATTGCTCCTCAACCTATAACAGGTGGAACAAAGATAGAATATAAGGTGCTTTCACAGGTTGATGTAAATAATGGAGTCGAAGAAATAAAAAAGATCGCCTTTGAAGATGGAGAACGAGAGTTAAAAGACAAATCAGGAGGAACTTGGGAGATAATTCCTGATTCCATTAAAAGTGAAATAGTGAAAGACAGTATAAAGACGGATATCGCGGTAGGAAGTGAAGCAGATGAAGCAAACTTGAGTCTAAAGAGCATATCAACTGCTACATTCTTTATGAAAGATGGATTTGATGAAAAGCTTTCTGAGTTGTTTACAAAGGAAGCAAAAGAGAAAAATCTTTTTGAGACAGATAAAAATTTGGAATTAACACTAAGTGATGAAATAACCAAAGAGATTTCAGTTGTAGAAAACAACCCAACATCACCAAAGATAAAGTTAGTTGCCAAAGCACAAATAAAACCAAAAGTAGAAAAGCAGTCAATTGTTGATGCTATTAAAGGGAAAAAATGGGAAGAAGGATTACAAATATTAAATACATTTGTATTTTCTGACAAGAAAACAGAGGTTGTCTTTGAACCTAAATCATTCCCAGAAAAACTAAAGTACTTCCCAACAAAAAGTGGAGGGATTGTAATTGAGTTACAAGAAGTATTTTAGGCTTTAAATTCAGACCTTTATCTGGTAGAATTGCTCAGTTATGTACCTGTAGCTCAATTGGATAGAGCAATTGCCTTCTAAGCAGTAGGTTGTCGGTTCGATTCCGGCCAGGTACGCCATTCCATTTTCTTACTGAATTTTTTAGATGCTAATTTCGCTAGATTCTGCCAATACTATTTGATAGAATACAGAGATTGGAGAGATGCCTGAGTGGTCGAAAGGAAACGCTTGGAGAGCGTTCGTATGAGAAATCATACCGTGGGTTCGAATCCCACTCTCTCCGTTGTTAATTCAAATATTTTCTATGTAATACACCTATACTTGATTCTTTTACTAGTCGCTTTATATATTCCTAGACATATCAATACTTGAGCTTGTGACGTCCCTAGGGGTCATTAGAAAGGTGATATGTACCCAAGACTAGAATTTATGCGTGGTACAATTTAGACTCGCATTTTGCTCATTTCAGAGCCTGTGTCCCTAGAGTAATATTCCCAATATCCAAACCATATCCCTAATCTATCTACTACTTACTTTTTTCAATTTATTTGAGAAAAGAATTGTTAATCCAATAAAACACCAAAACATTGCTATCCCTTGAGGTAATGAAACAAGATAGTGGTCAAACATACTGATAACAAAGAGGGAAAAAAGTATCAAAACAGAAACTAAGGTTAGAGATTTGATATTCTTTTTTATGATTGTGTAAAACAAAAAACAGAAAGAGGAGAAACCAAAAATTCCTAACTCGGAAAGAAGTAGCAACACAACATTGTGAACTGGTTGCAAGAGAAAAAGACCTCCCTTTGTTATAGGTGCTCTATCTCCCATAAAGAGAACAAACCTACCAAGACCTGTTCCTTGAAATATATTCTCTTTGAAAACACTCGGAAATACCTTAATCAAATTTACTCTATCTATTGCTCCTAAATCACCTCCTTTGAAGAGAGAAAAAAATCTTTCAATCAGCAAAACAGGAGTGAATGAAAAAAATACTTTTCTTTTAAATAGAAAAGTTATTCCAAGAACTAATATGCAGAGAAAAAGTACTAGAATCGTCACTCTTGAAAAGGTTGGTATTATAAAAATGATAGAGGTTAAAATTGTGATATATGGAAGAAAAGAAAATTTCTTCTCGATATTTTTTAGAAGGTATAGAGAAAAGAAAAAGGATAATAGAAAAAACCCTGCTAACATATTTGGATGAGGAAATGTTCCATAGGATCTAAGGATCTCATTTCCAGAGAGGCTTACAAAACTCGAACCTAACAAACCTGCTGCTACTTTTGATTCTCCAAAGAAATTTAATCCAAGAGAGACACCTTTCTCAAATTGAATATATCCAATCATAGCTTGAAGTACAGTAGAAATGAGAAGGAAAAGGGAAACTATTGTTATTTCTTTCCTTTTTATTCCATTTTTTTGGAATTCCTCAACTAAAATTAAAAACGCTAAAATATATGCAAAGAACCTTACCGAATTTAAAGAAACAAGAATATCTCTAAAGAAAATGTTTTGAGCTAGTAGAAAGACAAGAAAAAGTAATAGAGGTAGTTTGTATTTAATATATATTTTTTTAAATACAAAGTTATTTTCAATCAACGATGCAAAGAAAAAGAGAAATACTCCCAAATCTATAACAGAAAGTGTGGGGACAAGGTAATTTACATGAATATTGTTCACTAAAGTATTTGAGAATTCAATTGGTAGTTGATAAGTTATATTTAAAGGAAGAGAGAGGATAATAAACAGAAGGAAGGAAAGGGGTATCTTATTCGTGAAAAAATACGAGAAGTAAAAGATTAATACAAGAACAGAGAGGGTAAGAAATCTCCCAAGAGATTCATCAGCAAACAGGGATAGGGCAAAGATGGTAAAGACAAATAGGAGTGTAACAAGTAGCTTCTTTTTTGAGAAGTATTTATTTAGCATTAGCTAATATTACCATTCACAACACTTACTTAATAGGAGTAATAACTATTCTCCTGTCCATTCCCTCTCCAATACTCTCAGAAGAGATATCTTTGAATTTCTTTAAGGCCAAATGGACAATCCTTCTATCAGATGGCTTCATTGGAGGTAATTCAATTGGTTCTCCAAGTATTCTTGCATTGTCTGCTTTCTCGAGTGCTAATTGTTCTAATTTCTCGTCTTTTTCTTTTCTATACCCAGCGACATCAACAAATATCCTAAAATCAACATCTTCCCCTAGTTTCCTCCCCAAAATAATTTGAAGAATAAACTGTAGAGCCTCAAGATGTCTACCTCTGTTTCCAATCATATATCCCAAATCTTCCCCTTCAAAGTTTACTTTGATATATTTAACCCCCTCTTCTCCTTCCTCTATAGAAACATCCATTTCGCTCTCAACTTTGAGCAACGAGGTTAGATTCTCCACCTCTTTTTGGACGATTTTTAATAATTCTTTATCTTTCATAAAGATAATGTTTAACAATTTATTACAAAATATATAAGGATACCCACTAAGAAGAATCCTTCGATCTCTTCGCCTCTTTTTTTTCTTCTCTCTTACCTTTTTTCATAACAGAGATTAAATTCTGTACACCACCTTTTGTTTTATCCCAATCCAAAACGATATATTGAAGTATCAAGGCAAAAGACTGTGATACCCAGTATAAACCCAAAAATGCGGGCATCCTAATAGCAAAAAGTATAGTCATTGCTGGGAGAACATAATTGAAAGACTTTGACATATTCTCTTGAAGAGTCTCGGGAGAAAGCTCTCCTGTTTTCTTCTTTTTCCCATTCTTTTCAGCTTTTGGTGTCTGAGGATTCTGCATCAACTGAGTAAACTTAGTTGTGAAGTATTGAGAAACACCAGCCATAACAGCAATAATTAAAAATACTATTCCCTCTTTACCAAATTTATCAGGAAGTTCAGAGTAAATATTTGTTAATTCTAAGCCCAAAAACTTTGTGTTTATAACAAAATCTTCACTTGATGCTATCCATTCATGAATAAACGGATACATGCCATTGATATTATTTGCCCCAATATTTCGAATTACCTGGTATAAAACAATAATTATTAACAGTTGAGGAATAAAAGTTCCGAGACAACCCAAAGGATTGTAACCAGAAGCTTTGTAAAGTTTCATCTGCTCTTGCGATAATTTCTCAGGGTTGTTCTTGTACTTCTTCTGAAGAGCATCTAATTTAGGTTTTAGTGATGCCATCTTTCTAGTCATATTTGTCTGACTCTTGGTTAGAGGAAGAAGAATCAACCTAAAAATAATTGAGAGGGCAATGATTGCTAAACCTAAATTATTACCAAAAAGATGATAAAGAGATAAAGCAATATTAAGAATCGGGTTATACAATATGTTTGTCCAAATCCAAGGAAACATCTTTCAAATATCGTCAATTAAAATAGTATTTCGGACTATATCACAAAAGAAGTAATTAAGGAACAGGGTCATATGTTCCGGCTACCGTTTTGTAGTTACACCTTAAAACCCTTTTAAAGGCCAATAGTCCTCCTTTTACAACGCCATATTTTTCAATTGCCTCATATCCGTACTCGGAACAAGTAGGAACAAATTTACACACTCTGTAATTTGGACGAAGTTTTCCATAGATGCCATGATCTAACGAAAGTGTTTTTTGATACCCTTTAATAATGCTTAATACTACCTTTTTCATCAGATAAAAGTTTTTTTAGTAGATAATTAAATTCTTCCTTGAGCAAGGAATAGTCATCACAGAAAGTAAATGCTATATATTCAAAATTCCCGCCATTTTTAAATAATTTTTCATCCTTAATGGCCTCCATTGAAATCACTCGAAGAAGCCTTGTCATCCTATGTCTTTTTACTGCATTTCCAATTTTCTTACTCACTACAAAACCAAATTTAGGAATACCCTGATGGTCTTCTGAGTAGAGCAGCATTCCATATTTTCCTTTGGACTTAACACCATTTTTATACAATGATTGAAACTCTTTCGCAGGTAACCTGTGTTTTTTAGGTAGCATGATATTACTACTTAATATTTTTTTTATGCTTTTTTCTCATGAGTTTATACTCCTCTGAGACAGATAGTGCTTTTCTACCCTTTGCTCTTTTAGTTTTTAAAACTCTTCTTCCACCAACACTGCTATTTCTTGCTCTAAAACCAAGTTTTTTGATTCTTCGCATGTTGTTTGGCTGATATGTTCTTTTCATATTATTTCTGATAAATGTGAAATCAAGCAGATTATATAGGAAGCAATTACATTTAGCAAATTAATAAATTTTTCTCTAATATTATTAGAGTTATACACATACTCTTAAAAAGACCTTTTAATAGGGATTTTTTAGTAAAGAAAAAAAGATATCCACATTTTCCCAAAAATGAATATAATGAGAAAGAGTCCCAATCGACCATAGACTGCCCCCCAGAAAACTGTCTTTAAGTTAAATTGCTAACCAATGAATAAGGCTGATTTTAAAAGTTACTTCGAAAATATACAACCCAATTCTAATGAGGATAGTGATGAATTGTGGAAATTAACTAAAGAGCACTTAAAACTAATGCTCGGAAATAGAATTTTTTTAAGTCTTTTTACAGGTGTGTATATTGAAAATATTGGAAATGGAATTGTGCAATTTACATGTGATACAGAATATAAAAGAGAGAAAATCTTAAGGGACTACAAAGCATCTATTAAACAGGCATTAAGAAAAGCTAGTGGCGTTAACTATGAAGTAGAGATTAATTTTAAATCAAGTTCAAATTCTACTAAAAAAGATGGCTATGAATACCATGACCCGAAAGAGGGAGAATCTCTTGATCTTTTTTCCTCAAGTCAGAAACAGAAGGAAAGATTTTTACAGAGCCTGGAAAATTCGAATTTAAACCCAAGATATCTTTTTTCTAATTTCATTGTAGGAAAAAGTAATGAACTTGCTGAGGCAGTAGCTGAGGCTGTTTCAAACGATTTAGGGAATGCATATAATCCTGTTTTCTTTTACGGCAACAGTGGCCTCGGGAAAACACATCTTATGCAGGCTATTGGGAATGAGGTTCTTAAACAAGATTCTTCCAAAAAAGTTGTATATACAACTACTGAAACATTCTTAAATGAAATGGTAGATGCCATTAAAACTAAAAGAAATGAGGATTTCAGGAATAAATATAGAACAGTTGATTTGTTAATGATAGATGATGTTCAGTTTGTTGAGATGTTTCCAAGAACACAAGAGGAACTTTTCCATACCTTTAATGCACTTTACGATTCAAACAAACAAATTGTCCTTGCTTCAGATAGACCACCAAAAGAGATAAAAAACATAACAGAGAGACTTAGGACACGATTTCAAGGAGGAATGGTTGCAGACATTCAACCTCCAGATTATGAAACTAGATTAGCAATTCTTCAACAATCTCTTGAGGAGAAGAACTTAAGTATTCCTAATGAGTATTTAGAGATGATTGCAAAAAATATTGAAAGTAATATTAGAGAACTAGAAGGAGCATTAACAAAAGTTTCTTCCCTTTACAGAATAGGCTTAAACCCAAGCGAGGAGGATATTGCAAAAATTCTTCAAGTTGATTTAGATTCAAAAAGAAAGAAAATTACTACCTCTAAAGTAATCTCTACTGTAAGTGAAGTTTTTGATGTAAAGCCATCGGATATTAAAGGAAGCCGTAGAACTGCATATGTTGCACAGTGCAGACAGGTAGTTATGTATATTCTACGAAAGGAATTACAATTCCCTCTTGAAAGAGTTGCAAGAGAAGTGAACAGAAAGGACCATACTACGGTTCTTCATGCCTATGATAAAATTGAGAAACTAATTTCAAAGGATAATAGGTTCGGAGAAAAGGTAGATAAATGCATTCGACTACTTAGAGAGTGAGGATGTGGATAACCTTGTGAATAAGTACTGGATAATTTTTTGATTTTGACATTAAAAAACAGCTAACAAATCGCATGAGCTCGTTAAAATGTTTTTGCAACAACATTTTGCGGCTACCCAGATATCCACAAAATGCTTCAAGATATCCTAAGTTATCCAAAAAAATAATCCACATTGATATATGCTACCCTTACAAGATATTTAGAATTCTAAAAGAACTATTAAGTACAAAGATATCCACGACTTCATAAGAAGAAAAAATCCATTGCTAACAATATCAATAAGGAAATTAATTAGAGTTATCTACTTATCCATACTGTCTACTACTTTTTCTAAGATATTTAATTAAATTATAAATTAATAGATACACTTGTGGAGAAATTAATGTATAATTGGATATCAGATTTCTGTATTAAGAAAACTACCCATTATTTAAAATATGATTTTATTGAAAAATGAAATTCACTTGTAATCAAGATACATTCTCAAAATACTTAAACATTGTAAGTAGAGTAGTAACATCAAAACCAGGATTACCAATTTTAAGTAATGTAATGTTTGAGACAGACAATGGCAAGCTCACAATGAAAACAACAGACTTGGAATTAAGCATTAACACATGGATTGGGGCAGATATTAAAGAAGATGGAAAGACTACAGCTCCAGCTAAACAACTTTCAGAATTTGTTAATTCTATTCCGGAAGAAAAGGTTGATATTGAAATTGTAAAACAAAACTTTAATATCTCAACATCAAACAATACTGCTAGCTTTAATACAATGCCATCTGAGGATTTTCCAAATATTCCAGAAGTAGGAAAAAGAAAATATGACTTTAGAGTTAAAAAAACAGATATTGTAGAAGCAGTAAACAGGGTTGCTTTCGCAGCAGCTAGTGATGATATTAAACCTGTTTTGACAGGAGTTAAGGTTGAAGTTGAAGATGACAAGGTATCATTTGTAGCCACAGATGGGTATAGATTGTCTAGGCAGAGTGTTAAGATTGAGAAGGGTAGTGGAAAAAAGAGTTTTTTGGTTCCTGTAAGAGCTTTTTCTGAATTAACATATATAATCTCAGAGTTGGACACTGATGAGGAATGGGTAAATATCTATCTTTTAGAGGATAGAAATCAAGTATTATTCCGATTATCAGATGTTGATTTAGTTTCAAGATTAATAGATGGGGAGTATCCTGAGTACAAGCAGATTATTCCTACTGGTTTTGAGACCAAATGCATTATTAAAAGAGAAGATTTTCTAAATTCATTGAAAGTTGTGAATATAATTGCCAGATCTGTACTTGGAAACAAGATGATTTTGGATATTAATGCAAAAGATGGGAAAATAGCTTTATCTGCTGTTCAAAGTGATTTAGGTAAAAATCAGAGTATTTTTAATGGAGATATAAAAGGAAAGGATATTAAAATTGCTTTTAGTGCAAAACTTCTATCTGATATATTAAATCATTTAGATTCTGAAGATTTAGTATTCCAGTGTACTGATCCTGTAAAACCAGGAGTCTTCCTTATTGAGGGGGATGATGACTTTGTACACTTGGTAATGCCTATGATGCTTTAGATTTCTACTTTAGCTATTTCTTTTAAGTATAGTGTAGAGTTATTAATATCTTTCTGTATTGGAAGCATATTTTAATGCTTTTCCATTATTTGCTACAGCAATCAATACAACTCCTCTATCTTTTCTTAATTCATCTGAGGCAAATCGTAATGCAAGTCCGTCATTTGTAACAGCCTGTATTACAATCTTTCTATTTCCTCTCAATGTATGGGAAGCAAATCTTAAAATGCTACCGTTCTTCGAAACGGCTTTCACTACAACATCATAATCATTCTGTAATTTATGTGAAGCATATACCAAAGCATCTTTATAATTTTCAACAGCTATCATTACTATTTTTTTATTATTTTGAAGTTTGTGAGAAGCAAATTCTAAAGCATGTCCATCATTTTCGACAGCCATCATCACAACCTTTTTATTGTTTTTTAGTTCATCTGAAGCACCTTGTAGTGCCATCCCGTTATTTTTAACAGCTTTCATCACAACCTCTTCATCCTTCCTAAATTTTTCTGGGACCCAGCATAAAACAAAGCCATCATTCTCAACAGCTTTCATTACAACTTCTCTATCATTTTGCAATTCATGGGATGCATATTTTAAGGCATATCCAAAATTTTCAACAGCCATCATCACAACCTCTCTATCATTTTGTAATGCAGGAGAAGCATATTTTAATATATATCCATTTTCCCTAACTGCTATCATTACAATCTCTCTATTACCTCTTAATTCTTCTGAAGCATACTCTAGGGCACCTGCGGAATTCTCAATAGCCTTCCTGACAACCTCCTCGTCATTTTGTAATTCAGGGGATGCAAATCTCAAAGCATATCCATCTTTCTCAACAGCCTTCATGACAACAGCCTTATCACTTCTTAATTCTTTAGAAGCAAACTCTAAAGCACTTCCATCACTTTCAACAGCTTTCATTACAACGGCCAAATCATTTTGCAATTCGGTAGAAGCAAATTCTAAAGCATGTCCATTGTTTTCAACAGCCTTCATTACAACCTCTCTGTCACTTCTTAATCCTCTTGAAGCATATATTAAAGCCAATCCATCATTTTCAACAGCTGTAATTACAACTCCCTTGTCATTTCTTAATGTGTCTGAAGCAAATATTAAGGCACGTCCATCTTTTTTAACAGCCTGTATCACTATATCTATATCGTTTTGTAATTCAGGAGAAGCATATTTTAATGCCATGCCGTTATTAGTAACAGCTTTCGTTATAACCATTGGATTATTCTTTAATGCATCTGAAGCCCAGTACAAAGCATCTACGCTATCTTCAATAGCTTTCATGACAACTCCCTCGTCATTTTGCAATTCTGGAGAAGCAAATCCTAAAGCATATCCATCATTCTCAACAGCTTTCATTACAATGGCCAGATCATTTTGCAATTCATGAGATGCATATTCTAGAGCCAATCCGTTACTCGTAACAGCAGCCATTACAATCTCCATATTGCTTCTTAAATCTTCTGAAACCCAACGTAAGGCCTCACCATTCTTTTCAACAGCTTGTAATACAAATGCACTATCGTTTCTTAATCTTTCTGAAGCAAATTCTAGGGCATCTTCATCCCCTGCTACAGCGATTAATAAAATTTCCATATCGTTTCCTAAATCATATTCAGCATCCTTAAGGGTGGAATCTCTCTGTGTATCAGATGGAAGATCTTCTTCATATCCTTGGACAACATCACAAGGAATCAATTCCCCATCATCAGAAGAGAGAGTATTTTCTTCTTGTTCAAACTCTGAAGTTTCCATATTTATCTATTGTTAAAATAAATGGGGAGTTTATAGGGTTAGGTATTATCGTTTGGCTAAGTCTGGGTAGTCCATATCTAATGGAGAAGGTATTATTATTTCATCTTGCCTTGGTTTTGATCCCTTGGTAAATTCATCCATGAAACGTTTGTATAGCTTGTCATCCCCCTTTAATTTCTCAATTAATTGGTGAGGGAACTGGTCAAGTGAAAATCCTAGAGTATTGTCACTATCCTGGCTATTTGGTTTAGAATCTAATCTCTCACTATCAGATCCTTCCATAATATTATTGGTAAAATAAAGTATATGGGGTGTTTATATGGATACTATATTATATATTAATGGAGAGTTCAATCTTTTATTCTTTCCTAGGCTTTCTATCTCTTACAACATATCCAATTCCATGTACAGTTTCTATTATATTGCTATCCTTTAGTTTCTTTCTTAGTCTGTTTATATGTACATCAATAGTATTTGATCCTACATATTCTCTATAGTCCCAAACATGATCAAGTAACTCACATCTTGAGATTGGTCTCTCTTTGTTCCTAACCAAGTATTCAAAAAGGTCATACTCTTTGTTTCTTACTTCAATTTCTTCATTTTCTTTGTATATACTTTTACTACTTGTATCCAATACCAAATCTCCTAAATAGAGACTGTTGTCAACATATGATTTTGGTCTTCTACTTAGAGATTGAATTCTAGCCAGAAGCTCTTGCATGGGGAAAGGGTATGTCAGAACATCATCTCCTCCATGATTTAAGAAATTTACCTTTTCCGGCCAACCCCCATTATTACAAACACCTAAAACCTTACTATTAGGGCTATGCTTAATTATATATGAAAGAATTTCCTCACTCTTTTCTCCTGAAAGCTTTGTATTTAGTATTACAAATTCAAATATCCCGTTTTTTACATATACCTTACTTGCAAAATTATCATTATCTAAAGTTACTTTATAGCCATATGAATCAAGAGTCTTTTCCATAATCTGTGAAAGAGTCGAGGAATTCTCTATAATTAGGATATTCATCTATAAGAAGAGTAAATTTAATAGGCAAAGATTAATTTTATGTATATGAATAATTAAATCCTAGTAAAAGAACATTTATGAAATTTACTTTAACCTTTTTCTTTCTTTTCAGCTTCTGCGTAAGTTTCTTGTATTATTTATTTCAGAACCAAAACTTTCTACCAACTGTTTCTTCGCATGAAGTTAATTGGAGTAACCTGTTCGTTTTTGTAACTTTTTCTCTCCTCTCACTCTTCTCCTTTTTAAATATAGTTTTCTACCAATCATATAAAATATTTAAGAAGGAAATGTCTGAAAAGTTGAGAATAAGAAATAGCATTAAGTTTTCCCTAATAATTTCTTTGGGAATTCTTGTAGCTTTCGTTTTACATATTTTTCACATTATCAGTTTCCCGTGGGGTATTGGAATCCTTATTGTTCTACTGTTACTCATTTTTGTGGTATGATTAGTCTAGAAATATGGAAAACGACAGTATGAAAAAATTGGCAGATCTCTTAACTGGAGAGAAGGCACTTCGAGAAAAAGAGGAGGGAATAGCAAAGGCAAAGAAAGAAGCTATTAAAGAAGAAAAGAACAGGAGAAGAAAAGATATTGTTGAAGGTAAAGCTAAATTGGAGGAGGATCCAGTTCAGAATAAGAAAGTAGTTCAAAATATTAAACTCTTTGAGTGGTCTGCACCAGAAAGATATCAGATAAAGCTTCAAAGTAGAAACTTTTTAATCATTGTTGTAATTTCTCTTCTTTTCATTGCCCTTCTTGCTGTTCTTGGTCATTACTTTTTGATTGCAGCCATAATCTCTGTTCTTTTTGTAATATATGCATCTGCTACTACCAAACCATTAATTGCAAAACATAAGATAACTGCAAGAGGAATAGATACAGCTGGGAAACTCTACGAATGGTATCAACTTGAAGACTTTTACTTCTGTAAAAAGGGAAATATGTATACTCTCCTAGTTCAAACTAAGCTTAATTTCCCTAAAGTCCTTGTATTACTTTGTAACGAGAAAGACAAGGATCCAATATTTGTAATTCTTCAAAAGAAACTTCTGTATAGAGATATTAGAAAGAAACTCAGTAAAGTTGATGTATTGTCTTTTGGGGAGTATGTTCCACTAGAAAAGGTTTAATTGATGATATAATTTAGAGTTGGAGAGATGCCTGAGTGGTTGAAAGGGAAGCTCTCGAAAAGCTTTGTTTGGTTTTCCAAACCGGGGGTTCGAATCCCTCTCTCTCCGCCATTTTCAACATGTTCCAACAAGACCCGTCCACTATGTTTCAAAACCCTTATGGGGATTGAGTTATTTTGGCCTTAAAAAGCGAAGTTCTCAAAAGTAAGGCCTGGTGTATGAAAAGGGTCTAAAAAGAGATGTTTTTTAAACCTCTTGGTTCGAAGGTAGAATGCTTATGTGGTATAAAGAAAATTACTTGTTATACTTAAGCCACTTCTTATTCTTAAATTTATAATTTCTTTCTTGTAAACCCTTAATAACTCTATTTAATACATCAGGATGATATTCTTTAACCC